>CAOJGX010000037.1 GCA_948435735.1 uncultured Clostridium sp. | reverse complement strand
TGATTTATATCAAGGACTTTAAGAAATGAAAAATAAATTTCATTCCTTAAACCTGGGGAATATACAATAAATATTGACAAATATTCTGCCTAATTATATAATAAACAAAAATAGATAAAAGGAGAATCTTATGAAACATGTATTAAGTGCCGAACAATACAATAAACAATCACTAGAAGAATTATTTAATTTGACAGATGATATCCAAAACAATCCAAAAAAATATGCCCAAACGCTAGAGGGAAAAATTGTTGCTGTTATGTTTTATGAACCAAGTACAAGAACCCGCTTATCATTTGAAACAGCGGTCTTAAGACTAGGAGGGAAAATAATTACAACAGAAAACGCTTCTTCTAATTCATCAGGAAAAAAAGGAGAAAGCTTGGAAGATACCATAAAAATTTTACAAGGTTATGCGGATAGCATTGTCATTAGACATTCTAGCGACACTTGGCCACAAGAAGCAGCTAGCATAGCAACAGTACCAATTTTAAATGGTGGAGCTGGAAAAGGAGAGCATCCAACCCAAGCTTTATTAGATGTATACACCATTCGAGAACATAGAAAAACGTTAGATGGGGTAAAAATAGCAATTTTAGGTGATTTATTAAATGGCAGAACCATTCATTCTTTATTAAAATTAGTTAGCTTATACGAAAATGTAGAAGTATATGGTCTAAGCAAAGAATGTTTTGCCCTTCCACAAGAATATATTGATATGCTCCAAAAAAGAGGAATTCAATACAAAAAATGTATAAATTTTGAAGACATTCCAAAAGATATTGATGTGATGTATCATACCAGAATTCAATCAGAAAGATTTGAAGGGGACTTTGGAAAAGAGGAATATATTATCAACAAGGAAGTGCTAAATCAATTTTCAGCGCATACAATTGTATTACATCCGTTACCAAGAAATGAAGAAATTTCAACTGATATTGATGATGACCCAAGAGCAATGTATTTCAAACAAGCACAAAATGGTTTGTTTGTGAGAATGGCATTATTTGTGCAAGCATTTCAAAAATAATCAACTTTAGGAGAAGAAAATAGTGGAACATGATTTCGATGATGCAAAATTTAGACAGTATTTTCATTATGGTTTAAATTATAAAGAAGATGAGATTCTAGATACAATCATAATGAAAACGATAAAAGAAGTCAATGTACAAAAGATAGATAGAAAAAGCGTTAATTTATTAGAGTATGAAATAAATAGGATAGAGAGTACGTATTTGCAATTTAAAAGATTTATTGAATTAATGTCCGAAGATGCACAAGTTTGGTATAATAAAGTGAAAAAAGAGACCGTAAGTGAGGAGATTCATCAAAGAATTGACCAACTAGAAAAAGACAATGTGCTCAATATTGTTTCTTATCAACCAATGTGGGGTCTATATATTACTAATAAAGCCCCCTATTATAACGGAGACATAGGTTTACGTCACTATGACGGTCTACCAGATTGGATAAAAAATGACATTTTTCCGATGCTTCGTTATTTGCAACAATTAGAAGTTACAAATCCATATCAATATACCTCTTTGTTCATGGATACCCAATATGCTAGAAACGAGAATGCAAACAAGCACGAAGAAAACGACAAAATAAAAACCGTATATACCAAATTTATGGAAATGGTAAAACCAGCAAAAGAAGACGTAGGCCAACTTTTTACAAATAAAATAACAAAACAACAAGAAACCTATATAACACAGAACTGTGCTGACTATTGGACTCTTACTGATTTGAAAGAACAGGCAACAACAGAAACATATAAGGCAAAAGTACGCAGTTGTTATGAAATGATGAAAACTTTAGAAAATAATGAAAAAGAGCAGTGAATATGAAAACCATAGTTCACTGCTTTTTTTATAACCTCTCTATTTTATGCTTAAACAAATTATCCCATATTGAATTAACTTTTTTTCCATCTTGAATAGGGTCTTCAGGTTCAGAAATCTCACAGGTATCGTCTGTTATTTTGGGCTTAACAAATGAAGCAATATTTTCTAGATTAGTATTTGAAAGAGTTGTTAATTGCGAAGAATCCCAAACTTGAATGTTATATTTTTCAATTTCAGCTTTTGCAGAATTAGAAATGATGGCATTTCCTGGTACCAAAATCATATTATGAAAATGTGCTTTCGTAGCGTATTCAGCGAATGTAGTAATACTAGAATTGGTTACAGGATTGGCGTTTTTTATCATTTCAAACAAATAATGCTCACCATGTAAAGTTGCTGATATCCAACTGCTTGAAGGAAGGTTCTTCACAGTAGAAATATTGTGAAATCCTTTATTTTGCAGAATAGAAATCAGTTTTAATGGTGAATTATGGTTGTATTTTTTATAAATTACATAAATAATAAAAAGGATAACAATTAAATCAAACATAATAAATTCTCCTAAGGTTTATTTCTAAATTTATTATATAATAAATTCAAAAATTATGCAATAAAATTCAAAAAACGTTATATCTTTCGACATTACGTTTTTTTGAATGAAAAGACACTAAACAAATCTCTGTTCTGACTCAATCCACTTTTCCAATCCTTTTATCACAGCTTCGACCTGCAGGTCAGTTGGCTCGGCTAAAAACAGCCATTCTAGATACATAAAAATTTTGGTTTTATGCAGTATTATGGAAATGATTGTAGCGATAGTAAAAGCCACAAAATAAAGCCAAAGAATTTTAAAAACAGTAGTGTATTCAAAAAAGATGAAAAATGTTGAAGCTATTAAACCATGGAAGGTTTGTAGGATTATTAAATACAAATCAGAGTCATATGCGAACTTGCTTACTTTTTGAAGTTCCCATAAATTGGGAATTCCCTGCAGCATTTCATAGGCATTAAAAACCATGTTTTTGGCTGCATAAAATTGTTGACCTGTGCTTTTTTTACTTATGTGAGCTTCAAAAGAATACTCACACAGCAAGAAAAAGTTTTCATAGGCAAAAAGCAGGAACGCTAAAGTTGCTTGAAATATCCCTAAAAAATCTAATAGAAACGATAAAACAAAAGATACAATAACAAGCAAAACAGCAAGAATGACTTTGGTCATCTTAACTCGGTTAGAGAGCCGCGGAAAATGTTGATATGTCTTCTCCGTTTGGATTGTTCCATCTTCTGAGATATAACTGTGAATCCCATAAGAAGCGTAATTGGAATAAAAGGTTATTCCTTTTGGTGTTGTTTCGACATGTTTTGGTAATGTCATACGAGTACCTCCTTCAAATTTTTTATACTTATAGTATACTACAGTTCACATAAAATGTCAAATAATTCCAGCAATTAACTTGAAAAAATCCCACAAATAAGATACAATAATCCAAAATCAAAAAATGGAGAAAAAAATGGAATTATTATCGCCAGTCGGCAATTTCGATCATCTAATCGCCGCCGTCCAAAACGGCACAGACGCAGTTTATTTGGGTGCAAACAATTTTAACGCTCGAGCCAATGCCCAAAATTTTGATAAAAACGAATTAAAAAACGCCATTCGATACGCCAGAAAAAGAGGCGTAGACGTTCATTTGACGCTAAACACCTTATTATTCAACAACGAAATAAAAGAGGCTCTAACATTAGCAAAATTTGCTTACGAATGCGGAATTACAGCCATTATCGGCCAAGATATTGGCTTAGCTGTTGAACTCATCAAATATTTCCCAGATTTACCCATTCACGCCAGTACGCAAATGACAATTTCGAACCAATATGGCGTGCAATTAATGGAAAAATTAGGCTTAAAAAGAGTTGTTTTAGCACGAGAATTATCGTTAGAGGAAATAGCAAACATCCGAAAAAATACAAATTTGGAATTAGAATGTTTTGGTCATGGTGCTTTGTGTGTTGCTTATTCAGGTCAATGTCTGTTTAGTAGCATGGTTGGGAAAAGAAGTGGAAATCGAGGTTTATGTGCTGGGCCATGCAGATTACATTATAATTTGCTAAAAAATGGAAACAATAAGGAAAATGGCTATTTGTTAAGTCCCAAAGATATTTGTACCTTGCAAATTCTGCCACAGCTAATTGACTGTGGTATTGACAGTCTAAAAATAGAAGGCAGAAAAAAATCGTATGAATATGTTTCCATTGTGACAAAAATATACCGAAAATATATTGATTTAGCCAAAGATAAAACCAAACCATATCAAGTGCAAGACGAAGATTTAAAGCAACTTTTGCAAATCTATAATCGAGGAGGCATGGGAACTGGCTATTTTGAAAATAGACAAAATATCGTTTATCCAGAAAAGCCAAATCATTTGGGGATTTATGTAGGAAAAGTCAAAGCCATTTTTCCAAAGAAAAATCAAGTCGCACTTGACTTAACAGAAAAGATAGCTATGGGAGATGTCATCAGCATAAATGAAAATACTTCCTATATTTCTCAAATCATTCATGGTGACACGGTTGGTGAAATCAAAAACATTAAAAATATCAAGATAGGTGATAAAGTTTATCGAATTGTGAGTCATTCACTCAATAAACAACAATGGGAAAATCATAAGAAAGAATTGAAAAAGGTAGATATTTCATGTAAACTATATCAAAATCGGTGAAAATATATGTTTGGAACTATACAATGACCATATTGTTGCAAAATCAGAGATAGAATACCGAAAATCAGATGTAAACGAACTTGACAAATCTAGAATTTTATGCCAAATCCAGAAAACGGGAAATACCATGTTTCGAATAAAAGAGGTAGAAATTATGGTCGAACATTTGAAAATGCCGATTAGTCAATTAAATGCCTTGAGAAGAGAAGCGATTGAGAAGTTTGAAAAGGCGTTAGAAAATGGGATTCAAAGGCAGTTTGAAGAGCCAATCGAGGTCAATTTTGAGGTACCAAGCACAAAAAAGGATGGTAAACCAAAAATAAATTTGTTTTTACAGAAAGTTGACCCCAATATCAATTATGAAAGCTTACCCTATCATGAAATTTACGTGCCTTTTGCAGAATTGTTAAAGGTGCCCCCAATGCGTGATTTCATAGCAGTTTTACCAAGCATTATAGAGGAGAAATATGAAACATTAATTGCAGAAAATACACAGTTATTGAAAAAAGTAAATGCGATTGCAATTTCACATGTATCGCAAATTGAGTTGTTAAGGAAGTTATCAATAAAGAAAAAAATGGTTGCAGATAATACTTTAAATATCACCAATCAATTATCAGAAAAAGTCATAGAGGAATTGGGAATAGAGAGGTTTACGATTTCGCCAGAACTTGACAAAAATGCTATTGAGCAGTTTGCAGGAAAAATTGAAAAAGAAGTTGTGGTGTATGGTAGAACTTGTTTGATGACCTCAAAATATTGTCCGATTGGAAAAAATGAAGCTTGTCAAATGGCCTGTCAAACAGGAAAAATTGAATTAAAAGATCGAAAAAAATTACTCTTTCCAGTTGTGACAGATTGTGTGAATTGTCATGCAAAGATTTATAATACGAAGATTTTATCGCTTGCCAAGCAAGGATTAGATGCTGATTTTGTTAGAATTGATGTGTTAGATGAAACACAAGAAGAGATTCAGCATATTATTTCCGTGGTTGAAGCAGGGGAAAGGTTAAGCGGTGAAAAGTATACCAATGGTAATTTGTACAAATAAATTGTTGTGTTTTCAGCATAAATTACGTAAAAATATAATATAAATAAACAAACAGAATAAAAATTTCATATTTTGCTATACAAAATTTGTTTTTTGCTATATAATGTAAAAAATATAAATTAGAAAAGAAGTTGTATCGGAAAAAGAAAGGATTGATACGAAATGAAATTAAAAGAATTATTAACAGGAATTGAAAATGTGAAAGTAAGAGGGGATGTCGAATTAGAAATTAAATCCATTGAGAATAATTCACAGAATGTAAAGCCGGGTTCGCTATTTGTTGCGATAAAAGGGTTTGATTTTGATGGTCATGAATTTGTGGAAGAAGCCATTAAAAATGGAGCGACAGCAGTGATGTTAGATATGTCGGCAGATTTAAAATCGATAAAATTATCCAAAGATATGACCGTTATTTTGAGTACAAATACAAGGGCAGATTTAGCAAAATTAGCTTGTAATTTCTACAAAGATCCATCCAGACATTTCAAATTAATTGGTGTGACAGGAACCAAAGGAAAAACCACCACAACCTACATGATTAAATCAATCCTAGAAAAAGCAGGTCACAAAGTTGGCTTAATTGGAACCATTGCCAATTATATAGGCGAAGAGATGATTTCAGAAAGTAATCGAACCACACCAGAAAGCTTAGAATTACAAGAATTATTCTATAAAATGGCGTTAGAAAAAGTGGATTTTGTAGTGATGGAAGTATCTTCACAAAGCTTAAAAATGAATAGGGTAGACGGTTCAGACTTTGATATGGCTGTGTTTACCAATTTTTCAAAAGACCATATTAGTTTAAAAGAACATAGTGACATGGAAGATTATTTTAATTCCAAATTAAAATTATTCCAAAGAGTACCAAAAGGGTTTGCGAATTCGGATGATTTCAAATGTGAAAGATTGATATACGAGGCCAAAAATTGCGATATCAAAACCTATTCAGTCGATAATAGTTCGAATTTAATTGCAAAAGATATAACGATTACCAATAGCAGTGTTGATTTTAAAGTAAAATTAGGGCAAAAAAATGAAAGAATGAAAGTGAATATTCCAGGTCGATATAGTGTTTACAATAGTTTAGCTGCCATTTCTGTTGCTACCTCGTTAGGAATTGACACAGAAACAATCAAAGAAGGGTTAGCCAACATCGTGATACCGGGCAGAAATGAGCTTGTTCCAAACGACAAAGATTTAACGATTATGATTGACTATGCACATACGCCAGAAAGTTTAGAAAATATATTAAGTTCCATCAAAGCATATACACAAGGAAGGATGATTTGCGTTTTTGGTTGCGGAGGAGACAGAGATAAGGAAAAACGTCCACAAATGGGAGAAGTAGCAGGAAGATTGGCGAATTTTTCGATTATCACAAGTGACAATCCAAGAACCGAAAAACCAGAAGATATTATTGCAGATATTGAAGCAGGAATGGCTAAAACCAAAGGCAATTACAAAACGGTAGTTGACAGAAAAGAAGCAATCAAAACAGCAATTGATATGGCAAATAGAAGAGATATCATTATTTTAGCAGGAAAAGGACATGAAACGTATATTGAAATCAATGGCGAAAGAAAGGAATTTGATGAACGTAAAGTTGTCAAAGAAATTTTAGAAGATAAATAGGAGATTTTATGAGTATACAAATCATATATTTAATTTTGTCATTTATATTTACTGCAATCTTAGGCAAATTAGTAATACCAATGTTAAGAAAATTAAAAGTAGGGCAAAGCGAAAGAGAAGATGGCCCACGTTCCCATTTGAAAAAACAAGGCACTCCAACCATGGGTGGAATCATGATGATGATTACCATACTGGTTTTTACAGCACTTGTTTGTGTACTAAATCGTGACGCTGAATTTGTCAAACCAGTTTTATTGCTATCCATAGCAAGTTTGGGTTTTGGAATTGTGGGATTTGTGGATGATTTCAAAAAAGTAGTTTTGCATAATACAGAAGGTCTAAATCCAAAATTGAAAATGTTAGGTTTGCTGATTGTATCAAGCATTTATACCACATTTTTAATCAAATACACCAATATTTCAACCGATTTAATCCTTCCCTTTACTGATTTTACACTAACATTACCAACCTGGCTTTTTATTCCATTTACGATATTTGTCATGCTAAGTGCAACCAATGCTGTTAATTTGACAGATGGAATTGATGGTTTAGCAGCTAGCGTATCAGCCATTATGATAACCGCTTTATCGATTATTGCAATGAAAGTTGGAGCTGTGTCAATTTCTATTTTGGGAAGTATTGTGATTGGAAGTTGTTTGGGATTTTTAGTGTATAATTTTCACAAAGCCAAAGTCATGATGGGAGATACGGGTTCACTTTTATTAGGTGGTGTGATTTCGAGTATGGCAATTTATTTGCAAATTCCGATTTTTTTAGTGATGATTGCTATTATTCCTGTATTAGAAACGGTGTCAGTTATTTTGCAAGTTTTATATTTTAGAAGAACAGGAAAAAGACTTTTTAGAATGTCACCTTTGCATCATCATTTTGAACTGACTGGTTGGCGAGAAAACCGTGTTGTTGGTGTGTTTTCACTAATTACATTTCTCTTTTCAATCATAGGAATATTGGCAATTTAAAAAGCCAAGAAAGGATTCTTGAAAGAAATGACAAAAAAAGTGCAAAAAGGAAAAAAGAAGTTTAAGTTGTTTACAAAAGGCTCGGTCGATTACATCATATGGATTACAGTCATGATTTTAGTGGCCTTTGGCCTGATTATGGTGTTGTCGGCAAGTAGCCCTTCGGCCTTGTCGGAAACAGGCGATAGTTATAAATACATAAAAAAACAGGCAATTTCAGCTGTTATTGGGTTAGTTGCTATGATGGCATGTTCAAAAGTCGATTATCATATTTTTAGAAAATTAAAATGGATGATTTATCTTATTTTTATTGTGTTGCTGGTACTTGTTGGCTTTATTGGAATTGACGCAGGTGGTGCTAGACGTTGGATTTATATTGCAGGTTTTAACTTTCAGCCATCAGAGTTTGCCAAAATTGGTTTTATTTTGTTTTTTGCCTCGATTTTATCAGATGTCAAAGAACATGGAAAAATAAAAACTTATCAATATGGCTTTATTTATCCGCTGATTTTTATGGTACCCATTGTTGGAGCAATTTTAATTTTGCAAAATCACTTTAGTGCGACCTTTATTATTGCTGTTGTAACGGTTGTGCAAATGTTTGTAGCTGGAACGAAAATATCTCACTTTTTAATCACTGGTTTAGTCGGTGGTGTATGTGGAGCAGGGGCTTTGATGATAAAAAATGGTGGTTCTACACTTGGTACAGACTTCAGAAGTTCTAGAATTCAAACCTGGCTAGACCCCTTTTCTGATCCGACAGGAGATGGTTGGCAAATCATCCAAAGTTTATATGCCATTGGTTCTGGTGGATTATTTGGAGTAGGCTTGGGAAATAGTAGACAAAAATATTTATATTTACCTGAACCACACAATGATTTTATTTTTTCTGTATTGGCAGAGGAATTAGGCTTTGTAGGTTGTGTAGCTGTTATTTTGCTATTTACACTGTTTGTGTGGAGAGGTGTTGTAATATCCATGAAGGCAAAAGATAATTTTGGTTGTCTAATTGCCATTGGAATTGTTACTATGCTAGGTCTTCAAGCTATGATTAACATTGCGGTTGTAACAGGAACGATTCCTGTAACAGGAATGCCATTACCGTTTTTTAGCTATGGTGGAACGTCCCTAATTGCGAATTTGATTGCAGTTGGAATTTTGCTAAATATATCACGTACAGCGAAATAAATGTGAGGGCGAATGCCAAAGAAAGGAAGAATGAAATGAAAGCAATTATTTCAGCAGCAGGGACAGCTGGTCATATTAATCCTGCCCTTGCTATTGCGAATAAAATACGCGAAAAGGAGCCTGATTCGGAGATTATTTTTATAGGAACCAATCATGGTTTGGAAAATGATTTAGTTCCGAGAGCTGGTTATAAGTTAAAAAGAGTAGAAGCGTATGGTTTAAAAAAAGAAATATCATTCACAAATTTAAAGCATATGATAAAAACGATGCAAAGTGCGAAACAAGTTAAGAAAATAATTGATGAATTTCAACCAGATTTAGTCATTGGAACAGGTGGATACATTTGTGGGCCTGTTTTTGCAGCAGCGACTTCTAAAAAAGTTCCAGCTATTTTGCATGAAAGTAATGCATATCCGGGAAAAGCAGTAAAGATGTTTGCTAAGGAAGTAGATGCGGTGTTAGTTGGCTTTGAAGCAGCAAAGAATAGACTTTCTAAGGCTAAAAAAGTAGTAGTAACAGGAAATCCAACGAAAATAAAAAAATTAAATATTTCACAAAATCAAAAAAGAAATATTTTAGCAGAGTTAGGCGTTAAAAATGATTTACCGATTGTGCTAATATTTGGCGGAAGCCAAGGGGCACAAAAGATTAATGAGGCAACAGTAGAGTTAATAAAGGCAAAACTAAACAAAGAATATCAAATTATTTGGGCGACAGGTCGAAATCAGTATGATATTGTGAAAGAAAGCTTTGAAAAAGCTACGATATCCATTAAAAATATCAAAAATGTAAAAGTTGTTTCTTATATTTATAATATGGAGGAACTTATTAATATGGCAGATTTAGTAATCTGCAGAAGTGGAGCCATGACGATTACAGAACTTGCCATTTGTGGCAAACCAGCTATTTTTATTCCACTACCTTCTCGATCAGCCAATAGGCAAGAAGATAATGCACGAGTATTAGAAGAGTTGGGTGCTGCCAAAATTATTTTGAACAACGAATTAACTGGTGAAAAATTGGCGAACGAAATAGATGCAATTATTTATGACAAAGCAAAGCTTGAAGAAATGGGAAAAGTAGCCACAAAGATTGCACCAAGCGATGTGGAAGAAAAAATTTATGATGAGATTTTGAAAATTGTTAAGAATAATACTTAAAGAAAGGTAGAAAGATATGACCAATAAAGAGATTATAAAATATTGGATAGATAGTTCAGATCAAGATTATGAGACAATGCAAGTATTGGTGAGAAATGCACAGTATAGTTGGAGTTTATTCATTGGACATTTGGTTGTTGAAAAGTTATTAAAAGGTATGTATGTAAAACAAAATTTCGATACACCATATCCACCGAAAACCCATAATTTATTGTTATTGGCTGAAAAATGTGAACTTGAATTAGAAGATAAGCAGATTGAAAAATTACAAATTATTACACAATTTAATATAAGTGCAAGATATGATGACTATAAACAGGAGTTTCATAAAAAGTGCACAAAAGAATACACAGAACTTCAAGTAGAAAATATAAAGGAGATAAGGGAATGGTTAAAAAAGAAATTGATACTCAAATCATGAAATCAATTCATAAATATATTCAAAAAATAAGTGAATATTATAAGATAGAATCCATTATTTTGTTTGGTTCTTATGCAAAAGGAACCAATCAAGAGGATAGTGATATAGATATTGCCATTATTTCAAAAGATTTTGAAGATATCATTGAAGATGGAGCTAAGTTAATTGGATTGACTTGGAAAATTGATACACGAATAGAGCCACACCCAATAAGAGAAGTTGATTTTAAAGAACAAGCGAATCCTTTTATAAGGGAAGTAATACAAACAGGTATAAAAGTGGCTTAATTTTAAATTTTACTCTTGCCAAACTCCCAATAATAGAGTATACTAACTAGAATAAAAAACTAAAGGAGAAAATCAAATGATTGATAAATTAGTGATTGTCGAATCACCAGCAAAAGCAAATACCATAAAGAAATTTCTTGGCGGAAAAAGCAAAGTTGTAGCTTCTATGGGCCATATTCGAGATTTGCCAAAATCCAAAATGGGAGTCGATATTGAACATGATTTTGAACCACAATATATTAATATTCGAGGCAAAGCACCACTCATTAATTCCCTAAAAAAAGAAGCCAAGAATGCCAAAAAAGTCTATCTTGCGACTGACCCTGATCGTGAAGGAGAAGCAATTGCTTGGCATTTGGCCTATCTTTTGGGAATTAATCCAGATTCTATTTGTCGCGTAACCTTTAATGAAATTACCAAAGAAGCTGTCAAAACATCAATTCAAAATCCACGAAAAATTGATTTGAATTTGACAGATGCCCAACAAGCAAGACGTGTATTAGACAGAATTGTTGGGTATAAAATCAGCCCTGTTTTGTGGAAAAAAGTAAAACGAGGCTTATCCGCTGGGCGTGTTCAGTCGGTTGCGGTAAGATTGATTGTAGAACGTGAGGAAGAGATTGAAAAATTTATCCCAGAGGAATATTGGAACATTACACTAAAAGCTTCGGATAAAAAGACAAAAACTAAGTTTGATTGTAAATTCATTGGAAAAAATGGTAAAAAAATGGAACTGCATACCAAAGAAGAAGTAGACAAGATTTTAGCAGATTTAGAAGGTGCCACATATCAAGTTGTTGATATCAAAAAAGGTGAGAAAAAGAGAAATCCAGCACCACCATTTACAACAAGTACGATGCAACAAGAAGCTTCTCGAAAGTTAAATTTTGCGATTAAGAAAACGATGTCAGTTGCTCAAGGTTTATATGAAGGAGTAAAACTTCCGGAGCAAGGAACAACAGGTTTAATTACCTACATGAGAACCGATTCAACTAGAATTTCAAATGAAGCAAGAGCTGCTTCCAAAGAATATATTGTAAACGAATATGGAGAAAATTATTACGAAAACAGGTTTTTCAAAACAAAACAAGACGCCCAAGACGCTCACGAAGCAATTCGTCCAACGTATGTAGAATTGGCTCCAGACAAAATAAAAGACCATTTGACACCAGATCAATATAAATTATATCGTTTAATTTACAATCGTTTCATTGCCAGCCAAATGTCGCCAGCAGTTTATGATACAGTCGCTGTTTCAATTAATGGCAAGGATTACAATTTTAGAGCCAATGGACAAACTTTGAAGTTTAAAGGGTTTATGAGTGTATATGTAGAAGGAGAGGACAAAAAGCAAGAAGAAGACTTTACAAAAATTCCAGAATTAGAAGTAGGAGAAACTGTAAAAAAAGAAGCCATCGAGCCAAAACAAAGCTTTACAGAACCGCCACCACGTTATACAGAAGCAAGTTTAGTGAAAACCTTAGAGGAAAAAGGGATTGGCCGACCAAGTACGTATGCACCAACGATTACAACCATTTTAGCAAGACGCTATATTGAAAAAATCCAAAAACAATTGGCACCAACCGATTTGGGAAAAATTGTGAATAAGTTACTGATTGAGAATTTTTCAGATGTCATCAATGTTGAATTTACCGCGAAAATGGAGGAGCAATTTGATAAAGTTGCAGAAGGAAATGAAAAATGGAAACAAGTAATTCGTGAATTTTATACACCATTTGAACAAGTTGTTGAAAAAGTAGAAAAAGAATTGGAACATGTAAAACTAGAATACGAAGTTTCTGATGTACCATGTGAAAAATGTGGCAGAATGATGGTGATTAAATATGGAAAATATGGTAAATTTTTGGCATGTCCAGGATTTCCAGAGTGCCAGAATGCCAAGCCAATTATTGAGACGATTGATGTACCATGTCCAAAATGTGGTGGTGTTGTGCAGGTTAGAAAAACGAAGAAAAAGCGTAATTATTATATTTGCGAAAATAATTTTGAGGGAAATGAAAATCGTTGTGACTATATTTCTTGGAATAAACCAAAGCTAGGAGAAGAGTTTGTAGAGGGTGAAGATACGTCTGAAATCGAAAAAGAAACAACGAAAAAAGCGACTCCTAAAAAGAAAACCACTACAAGAAAAAAGACAGCAACGAAGAAAAAAACAACGACTACCAAAACGAAAACCAAAAAGGAATAAAGGAAAAAATTATGTGCAATATTTGGAATCCATGGCATGGCTGTAAAAAAATAAGTGAAGGTTGTGCACATTGTTATATGTATTTTTTAGATACGATGCGTGAGCAGGATGGAAGCCGTATTTATAAAGTAAAAAATAATTTTAATTATCCCCTAAAGAAAAATAGAGATGGTTCTTACAAAGTGAAAAGTGGTCAACAAATTCACGTTTGTATGACCTCTGATTTTTTCTTAGAAGAGGCAGACAAGTGGCGTGATGAAGCATGGGCCATCATGAAAAAAAGAAGCGATGTTATTTTCTTCTTACTGACGAAACGACCAGAAAGGGTGGAAAAGTGTCTGCCTCAAAATTGGGCCGATGGCTGGGAAAATATTTTTTTTCATGTGACTTGTGAAAATCAAAAAAGAGCAGATGAGAGGATTCCGATTTTGTTGGCCTTGCCTTTTAAACATAAAGGAATTATGGTGGCACCGTTTATTGAAGAAGTAAAACTTGAGCCATATTTGAAACAAAATGTGATTGAGCATGTGACTGCAGGGGGCGAAAATTATGAGGGAGCAAGACCACTTCGCTATGAATGGGTGAAAAGTTTGTATGAACAATGTGTCAAATATGATGTGACATTTGATTTTTTTGAAACAGGAACTCGATTTATGAAAGATGGCAAGCTTTATGAGATGCCGAATAAAGAATTGAGGAGACAGATGGCGTATAAATCGGGCTTGAATTATGAGGGCAAGAAAATTGAGTTTAAGTTAGAAAAGTTGTCTTCACAGTTGGATTTTTTTGAAGATTTTGAGAAATGACTAAAGTTTCTGAAGCAGAGGAAAAGTTGAAAATCAAATAAGATTAGGGATTGACAAAATTATGTAAATATAGTAAAATAGATATATAAGCAATTTAGAAGTTCTCTTCCGAATAATAACAAGACAGGAGGAAAAAATAATGAAAATGGAAAGAGATAAAGTTTTAGAAACTTTTTTTGAGGAAGTAAAGAAACTTCCTACTCGACAAGAAATTTGTGAGTTGAGTGAAGATGCTATTCGGAGTATTTCCAGAAGGTTTAACTTTAAGAAAGTAGGAAGTTATGTCTTTAGGAAAGATTTAGAATTGGAAGAAGAAGAAATTCCAACAGAAATTTCTTGGAACCAAATATATTTATATTTGGTTTTATTGAAAGAGAAACTGGAGCTTTCCGTTGAATATTGTGAGATTTCCAGGGAAGACAGCTTTTTGGAGAGAGCTGAGAAAATTCAAGAAGCTTTTGGATTTAATAAAAGCTATGAAGAATTTGTCACAACGCTCCCACAATTTTTGGAGTATATGAAATCTGACAAGCCAGATTTCTAATATTGAAGGAAGAGAACTTAAGTAACTTTACCAAAAATACGATAGTGCATGGATTTATGTGCTATCGTATTTTTCCATAAAGATTTTTACCAATAGAATTTTAATTTTCTATAGATACCTTGACAGATAGGTATGAAGTTTATATAATACAAAAGAGGGGAGTTTTAAAATGAAAAGTCAAAACGGAATTACTTTAATGATATTGGTTATTACCATAATAGCGATGTCAATCATTGTAGGAACAATATCCTATAATTCCATCAATAGTTTTAGAATGAATGCTTACTATAATATGTGTGCTGATATTGAATTATTAGATGAAAAAATTGCACTCTATTATTTGGAAAATAAAACTTTGCCAATAATGGAAGTAGAAGAAACGAAAGAAATTAAAGAATCTATGGAAGAGGGAAATGTAAATTATAATCCGAATAATAGTGGAAAGTTATATTTAATTAATTTAAGTGAATTGAGTAATTTATCTTTGACAAATTCAGAATATTATATAGATGAACAAAGCCACACGATTTATAGTTCGCATGGCAAGAAAGTAGATGGAACAGTCTATTATACGGTTCCACTTGATTACAAACAAGTTAACCGAAATGACTACAAACAATAACTATTTCAACTCCACAACCGTAACACCATCTTCACCTTCACCAAAAGTACCAAGACGGTAACTTTTGACGTGAGGGTGATTTTTTAAGAATTTTTGAATTCCTTTTTTCAACGTTCCAGTTCCTTTCCCATGCACAATTCGTGCCGTAGACAAGCCATTTAGAACGCAATTATCCAAATATTTATCAACCACAAAACATGCTTCCTCGACAGTTTGACCAATCACATTAATTTCTGGTGACAAACGAGAAACTTTAAAATCACGTTTTTTACTAGAAGTCGGTAGTTGCTTTTTCGGTGTTTTTGTGCTTAATACAAGGTCTGAAATTTTAAAATACGTTTTCATACTTCCAATTTGTACTTGAACAGTATCATTTTTAGTAACTTCAGACACGATGGTTCCCGTTTGGTTAAGAGTTGGAATTTCAACAGTTAAGCCAATTTTTAAGTCAGATTTTTGAAGTGCAGAAGAAGGAGAATGTGCCACTTTTTTAGTGGATAAAGCTTCGATTTTTTGGTTTAATTCTTTTCTAAGTGCATTGGATTGTTTTGTATTTGGCTGACTTTCTAAGCTTTTAATAATTTCATTGGCATCTTCTTTGGCAGAAAGCAAAATTTCACGTGCCTTGATTTTGGCATTTTCTAAAATTTCTGCTTCTTTTTTGGCTAGTTCTTCGGAGTGTGTTTGGTACGAAGTTTTAAGTGTTTCAAATTCACGTTTATTGACCTCAAATTGGCGTTTTTCTTCTTCTAGAATCGTTTTATCTTCATAAATATTGTTAAGAAGTTCCTCAACATTTATGGTATCTTCATTGATGAAGTCTTTGGCACGCTTAATAATGGCTTCAGAAATACCTAATTTTTCGCTAATAATAAAGGCATTACTACGACCAGGTACCCCAATTAATAAGCGATAAGTAGGAGATAACGTATCAAAATTAAATTCAACACTTGCATTTTCAAATCCAGTTGTCACTAAAGCGTAATTTTTGATTTCGTGATAATGGGTTGTAGCAATTGTCAAAATCTGTCTATTCTTCAAGTGTTCCAGAATACTAATGGCTAAACTCGAGCCTTCAACTGGATCTGTTCCAGAGCCTAATTCATCAACCAAAACAAGACTGTTCGATGTGGCATGGTCTAAAATAAAGGCAATATTGGTGATATGGGCAGAAAAGGTGCTTAAAGAGTCGGAAATGCTTTGTTCATCGCCAATATCTGCGAAAATGTCATCAAAGAGAAAAATGCTACTTCCTGATTTGGCTGGAATAGGAAGACCACTCATGCCCATTAAAACTAACAAACCGACTGTTTTTAGAATAACGGTTTTTCCTCCTGTATTGGGCCCTGTAATGATTAAACTGGTGAAGTTTTCACCTAATTGAATGGAATTTTTGACAGCATTTTCACGGGGAAGAAGTGGATGGTAGCAGTCGATTAAATGAAGCTTTTTTTCGTTATTTAAGTGTGGCTGAGTACAGTCGAATGCTTTGGAAAATTTGGCTTTGGCAAAAATAAAGTCAAGTAGACCAATTAGATTTGCTGTGTTTGATAAAAATTCGATTTTATCAAAGAAAAGTGAGGATAGTTGCATTAAAATTTTTTCGATTTCGAGGGTTTCTTCTGCATGCAAATTGCTGATTTCGTTATTCATATCGAAAATGGCGATTGGCTCAACAAACACAGTTGAACCGCTGGTGGATACATCATGTACAAATCCTTTTACATTACCGCGATATTCATTTTTGACAGGAATGACAAAGCGACTATTTCGAATGGTTACGATAGGTTCTTGGATATATTTTGAGTGCAAAAGAGAATGAAGTTTTGTTTGAATTTCAGCTTCTTTTTTGCGGATGTTGCTACGAATCTTTTTTAAAGTTGGTGAGGCGTTGTCATCGATGGTGTTTTCGTCAAGAATCGTGGTTTTGATTGAGTTGACAAGGGTTGGGTTGGTGTATAAGTTTTCGAAGAGATTTGTCAAATTAGGAAAATCGTTGGTTGTTATGATGTCGGTATTAAAGTAAGTTTTTAGGTTGTGTGAAATTTGTAAAGTATGGGATAAGTCAAGAAGTTGTTTAGCATTTAAGGAATTGTTGTTTTCTAATTGTTTTCGATGAATTGTCAAATCTGCAATCTCAGCAAGGGGAATGTTCCCAAGACGATAGAGAAGAATAACTGCTTCACTTGTTTGTGTATGTGCTTTTTCGATTTCTTTGCTGGTTTTTAGGGGCGTAAGTTCGTTTGCAAAGTTTTTGCCGATATAGGTGATAGCAAAATCAGATACCATTTTGCAGATTTGATGAAATTCTAATTTTTCAAGTGTTTTTTGATTCATGATTATTTCCTTTCGTTTTTTTGTTAATAGTATTATAGCATGGGAAATTGGATTTGTCGACTGAAAAATGAAAACTAGGTTGACAAGAAAAGGGATAAACTATATAATTTTATCAAAAGTACAAAAGAAACGGAGGAAAACTATGTATTTGAAAGAGGATGAAGATGAGGATGATCTTATTTATGAATTGGACGAACTAGACGATTTGGAAGACTTAGACGATTTTGAAGTATTAGAAGACGAGCCTGAAGAGTTCGAAGAAGTTTATGATGATGTACCTGAGGAAACGTATGAAGAATATGACGAATTACCAGAAGAATACGAGGAAATAAATGAGGAAGATAATGATTACGAGGAGGCATCAGAGGCATATGAAGAAATCGAAGAAAATGCGGAATATGAAGATGTACCAGAGGAAGAGTATGAAGAAATAGAAGAAGATGAGGAATATGATGAAACTCAAGAAGAATATGAAGAAGTAGTCGAAGA
>CAOJGX010000036.1 GCA_948435735.1 uncultured Clostridium sp. | reverse complement strand
GCCAATTCTGATGTGTGGTGATTATTAATCGACCATGTTTTTCTTTTGCCATTTATATTTGCCAATTTTAGGGTGCGGGCGATTGATAATCGCCCCTACAGGATTCCGGTGATTAATTTGGCGGAACAAACCTTTTTTTGTTGTTGGTTGCGGATGGTGGCTTTGATGGTAATTCTTTTAAATCGTTCATCAATCTCAAAAACCTCCCCTTTGATTGTTAATTCATCCCCAATGAAAACGGGATTGTGAAATTTTATGTCTTTGCATTCTTGAAATAAACAATTTTTACCTGGTAAATAGACACCAACTAAGGTTGAAAAAAACGAAGCGGTGAGCATACCGAAAACTAATGTATTGGAAAAACCTTTTTCTCGTGCAAATTTTTCGTCTTGGTGCATGGGGTTGATATCTCCTGTTATCACTCGAAAATCATTTTGCATTTGTGCGGTGATTTGTACTTTAAATTCTTCTGTCATGCCAATTTTGATGTCTTCTAATTGATATTCATTCATTAAAAAATTATCCTTCCTAAATTTTTTTCATCATATCATTGTACCCAATATTTTGCAACCTAAAAATCAAATTTTAAGGTTTGTATGATTCGATTGGAGATGATTTGCATCGCTTCATTATTCGGATAAAATACTTCATTCAACTCTTGTGTTACAAGTGATTGATACTCTGGAACCACCAAATCACTAATATTGACAAATTCCATTGCTAATCTTTCACAAATTCCTGGAAGAGCATTCAATATTTTTTCGTTGATATCCCACATACCAACCCAAAGCATTTCTGTATTCGGCGAAACGGTTCGTATCCATTCTACCAATTCTGTTACATTTTCCTCAAAATTTTGCTCTTGCTGAATATTATCTCCTAATTGAAAAATCACTAAATCAAGCTTGCTAATGGTGTCTTTTTTCAAGTTCTTCTCTAGCCAATCTTTTCTGGTTCCTATCACTTTTGGTAGTTCCCATTCAACTGCATTGATGCGATTCATGTTTACTTTAGGGAAAGTATTTTCTAATCTTGTTTTGGTCAAGGTATAAAAATCGCGTGTTTCATCGGTTGCAGCAATTCCTTTTCCGCCGTTTTTGGTGGTAATATCATTACCGATGACTAACACATTATATTCTTGCGCTTTTTGTAAGGTATATTTGAAGGGCAAAATAAAATCACTTTGAGTCATAAGCATTTGGCCTGCTTTTTTGTTGCTTTCTGTTTGTACCAAGGTTTGTGCATTGACACCTTCTTGTTTATATAATAGATCTTGACCAAAGAGATCCATCAATAAATATTCACCTTGTTTGATAAAATATCTTTCTGCCAATAAATCTACTGCATTTTCACCTTTTTGACAGGCAACTTCAAAGGACATTCTTTCATGCACTTTTCCCTCGTCATCAATGGTTCCAATGACAAATCGTATATTTTCATTTGTCTCAGCTTTGATATTTAATGTTTGAATCAAACTATTCTGATTAGCAGATTGCTCATACGTTACCAAATGATAGCCCGATACCCTAATTTCCTCTAGGTTTCCTATCTTTTCTTCTGGAATTTCAAAATCTGGCTTATCTGGGATTGGTGGCTCGTTTTTTCTGAAAAATAGAATTCCAAGTAAAATTAGAAGTCCTATTAAAATCATACTAATTTCAACGATTTTTTTCTTTTCCATATTTCCTCCTCATATTTTTACGAACAATAATTGCATAAAACACTTTTGAGTGCAATGTTAATATCGACCAAACCATTTTTCGATTTATAATCCATTTCGACAAGTTCTTGCAGAATTTGTTTTAACTCCTTTTGTTTAAAATATGAAGCCTGTTTTTTGTATTTATTGACTAAAAAAGTTTGATTTGGTTTTAAGCTCAAGGCTGTTGTTATGTCTTTATTTAGGTTTTGGGCAACAGTGCATAAATACAATTTTTTGAAGTGATTATATAATGTTACCAAAATTTTTTGAAGTGGCTCCTTTTGATAAATCAAATTGTCCAAAACTTCCATGGCTTTGTCTGTTTTTTTATTGCCCAAATGATCGGTTAAATCAAATATGACACTTTCGATTTGCCTAATGGCTAATTGGTCAACTGCTTCACATGTTATAGTTCCGCCTTCGCCAACATATTCAATTAATTTTCTGATTTCATTGATGAGGATTTGTAAATTGGTTCCTGAGGTTTCTAGCAAATACTGTAAAGTAGCATCATCGCATGCTACTTTATAGAAACCACAAATTTGTTTTAGTTTCGCAACTAATTGAACTGGTTTTAGCTCTGTTATTTCGCAAACAATACCATTTTTCTGAATCACATCATACATCGCATTTTTGTCGACTTCACTTTCGATAAATACAATCACTGCCATTTCTTGAACCACTGAAAAATTTTCTTCGATATAATTCACGACTTCTTTTTGCAATGGAGTTGGTTCTTTTTTTCGTCCATCTTTTTTGAATAAACCAGTATTTTTGGCAACAATCAATTTGGTATCATAACCGAAGGCTGGCACTTCTATGTTAAAAATCAAATTCTTTACATTGGTGTCGTCAATCACCACATAATTGATACCTTGCACCAATTCGCCAAATTGATTCTTTATTTTTTTTAGCATGGTATCAATCAAATATTTTTCATCGCCGTATAGCAAATAAATTGGCTTTAACTCGCTATTATTCAATTCTTTTTCTAAAATTTCATATTTTATATCCATTTTTACCTCAAAATATATTTGCATTATATCAAATATATTTTTCAAGCACAACCAAAAAAGAAGAAATTTTGAAATTTCTTCTTTTCGAATAACTAATCTACAATTTTTAATCACAAAAAATAATTATCCCCCAGTATAACTGGGGGATTTTCATATCGGCCTATAAGGCCTTGTTACTAGCTGACGCTTAAGCGTCTTACGTTTGACAGCTTACGCCTCTTTCGCTTGCGTTTTTATTTCTTACTACCCTTTAAAAGGGTCTTTATATTCTTTTATTGTTATTTGATCTGTCATCATATCTTCTTTCAACTGATTTTCCACATATCTATATACTGCTGTCTTGTTATTTCCTACCGTACTTACATAATACCCTCTGCACCAAAATGACCTATTGCTATATTTATATTTCAAATTTGCATGCCTCTCAAATATTATTAATGTACTTTTTCCTTTCAAATATCCCATAAATGACGATATACTCATTTTTGGCGGTATACTTACATACATATGTATGTGATCTGGACATGCTTCTGCATTTATTATTTCTACCTCTTTTCTTCTGCACAACTCTCTCAATATTACTCCTATTTCTTGTTTTAATTTTCCATATATTTCTTTTCTTCTAAATTTCGGCGCAAACACGATATGGTACTTGCATTCCCATGTCGTATGTGCTAAACTATCTGTGTATGGACTTTTCATACGTCCCACTCTCCTTTCATTTTTAATATTTAAGCCGTCAAACTTTAAATATTATATCATGTTGAGGGTGGGTATTTTTTGTCTCTCTGTCCAAAACTATAAGTTTTTTGTTTCCCCCAGTATAACTGGGGGTTTTCTCTAAAGTTAAGAAGCGCAGCCAGATATATCATCTATCTGACTGCATGTACTTTTTATTCCACTAATTTCCATCCTTTCTGTGGATCGTATCTAACTAGTCTCCGTTTGCCTTCACCATCAATCCAAATTACTTCTGGCTGACTGGATGTTACGATCATTTTGGGAACGTATTTGGCTTGTAACAGTCGGCTTTCACCATCAATCCAAATTACTTCATTATTCTCATCCAGTTGGACGAAATCAAAGTCTAGAACTACTTTTTTAGGCCGTTGCGCTCCCACTACCAGTACTACCAAAAAACAAACTACTACCATAACGTTTCTTAAATTTTTTCTCATTTTCTTTCCTCCTGCTTCAATTTGTTTTTATTTAGATGAATGATTGAAAATAAAATACTTGCTTCTTTCCCCCTTTACCATAAATTTTTAGGTGTTAGTTTCAAAAATTCTATTATCCTAATTATATTATACCATATTATGTAAAATTTGTCAATACCTTAAATAAATATTAGTAAAAAAGAGTATTAGCAACTTTTTTGTTTTGCAAATACTCTTAAATAACTATACTTCTAAATGATTTCCCAAAAATCCAGCTGCTGATTGAGCTACTTTGTATTCTACTTCGCCCATTTTTTGGTTTGGTTCTTTGGACAATAAAATGACACTTCCAATCACATCTCCATCTGAAATAATCGGATAAATGACTTGTGAATTGTAAATTCTTTCTCTTCCTTCATTTTGTGTAATGGGAATGGCAATTTCATCATTGTCTTTGCTTTTAAAAACTTCTTTATTTTCAATGACTTCTTCTAGTTGTTTACTTAGAGACTTTTCCAAAAAATCTTTTTTAGAACCACCAGAAACAGCTATGACTGTGTCTTTGTCTGTGATACAAGTGATATGTCCTGTTGTTTTTGAAATGGTTTCTGCGTAACTGCTTGCAAATTCAGAAAGTTCACCAATTGGTGAATATTTTTTCAAAATGATTTCTCCTTCTTTATCAGTAAAAATTTCTAATGGGTCACCTTCTTTAATTCTATGCACTTTACGAATTTCTTTCGGAATAACAACTCTACCTAAATCATCTATACGTCTTACAACACCTGTCGCTTTCATCTTTTTCCTCCTTTTTAAGTTAGCTCTTCGAGCGCTGTTGAGTAAGAGATAATTTTTGTAATCAATCCCTTTTTTGCTCGACCTTTATAAACTTATTATGACAAAATTGGAGAAAATTATACAAAATAAAAAAATTTTTACAAATTGATTCGTTCTATTTTGATTACTTTATTGGTGATGTCATCTACTTCAAATAAGCAACTGTTAAACATCGCTTCTCCTTCTGCTATTTTATAGCGTTCTGGAAGCGAGGTTTCAAATCGTTTGAAAGAAACGTCTATATCCATTCCAATTACTGAATCTTTCGGACCTGTCATTCCAATATCTGTAATATAGGCTGTTCCTTTTTTTAAAATTTTTTCATCTGCTGTTTGTACGTGTGTGTGCGTGCCAAAAACAATGGTGGCTTGCCCATCTAAATAGTAGCCCAACGCAATTTTTTCGGCAGTTGCTTCTGCATGAAAATCGACTATGATAATATCCACTTGTGATTGTATATTTCCAATAATTTGTTTGGCGATTAAAAATGGATTTTCGGATAAAACTCCCATGGTAACTCTTCCAATTAAATTAATGACAGCTATTTTTTTGCCCTTTTTCTCTACTATTGTGTAGCCTTTTCCAGGATTATTCGATGGATAATTGGCTGGTCTTACAATTGTTTGCTCATCAATAAACGAAAAAATATCTTTTTTGCCCCATGTGTGATTTCCCATTGTGACAACATCGACTTTTAATTTTAAGATATCACGATACATTTTTTCTGTGATTCCCATACCTTCTGCTGCATTTTCACCGATTGACAACCACAAAATCAATTTGCTTTTCCGTCAGTAACTTTGGCAAACATTCCTTTAATTGATTCAGACCATTTCTCCCAACGATGTCTCCTACTGTTAAAATTTTCATGTGTTTTTTCTCCTTTTAACTTAAAAATTCTTCTTTAATTTCGATATATTCTAATTTATCACATTTTATTGATTTTCCAAATACTTCTTCAAAAACTTCCCCGTATACGATTTTTCATTCTTGACAATTTGCTCAGGTGACCCAATTGCAATCACTTCTCCGCCCTTGTCACCGCCTTCTGGACCTAAATCGATAATATGGTCTGCTGTTTTAATTAAATCTAAATTGTGTTCAATAACAACAATCGTATTTCCTGTATCCACTAATCTTTGCAAAATATCCACTAATTTATGAACATCTGCAATATGCAAGCCTGTGGTTGGTTCATCTAAAATATACAACGTTTTTCCTGTGGCTCTTTTGGATAATTCAGTTGCTAATTTTACACGTTGTGCTTCACCTCCTGAAAGCGTTGTAGAAGGTTGGCCTAGTTTGATATAGCTTAATCCTACATCACACAAAGTTTGCATTTTTACTTTAATACGAGGAATATTACCAAAAAACTCCAAGGCTTCTTCTACTGTCATGTTCAAAACATCAGCAATGCTTTTTCCTTTATATTTGACTTCCAAAGTTTCTCGATTATAACGTTTTCCACCACAAATTTCACAAGGCACATAAATATCTGGTAAAAAATTCATTTCAATTTTGACAACACCATCCCCTTGACAAGCTTCACAGCGGCCACCAGACACGTTAAAACTAAATCTTCCTTTTTGGTAACCACGCATTTTCGCCTCATTCGTACCAGCATAAATATCACGAATGATATCAAAAACACCTGTATAGGTTGCAGGATTTGAGCGTGGTGTACGACCAATTGGAGATTGGTCAATATTAATGATTTTATCGATATTGGAAACTCCTTTTATCGTCTCGCATTTTCCCGGTTTTTCATTGGAACCATTGATTTCTCTTGCTAAATATTTATATAAAATTTCATTAATCAAAGTCGACTTTCCTGAGCCAGAAACTCCAGTCACACAGTTAAAAAGTCCTAATGGAATCTTGACATTTACATTTTTTAAGTTATGTTCCTCTGCACCTACTATTTCAAGATATTTTCCAGAAGTACTTTTTCTTCTTGTTTTCGGTACTTGTATTTTTTTTCTGCCACTTAAATATTGACCTGTCATAGATTCAGAGATTAATTTTATTTCGTCAGCAGTTCCGTTGTGCGACAACATTTCCGCCATAACGACCTGCCCCTGGGCCAATGTCAATAATTTGGTCTGCCGCATACATGGTGTCTTCGTCATGTTCTACTACAATTAGAGTGTTACCTAAGTCACGTAATTTTTTTAGGGTTTCTAATAATTTATCGTTATCTCTTTGATGAAGACCAATGCTTGGTTCATCTAAAATATATAAAACGCCAGAAAGACCTGAACCAATTTGCGTTGCCAAACGAATACGCTGTGCCTCACCACCAGACAAGGTTCCACTACTTCTTGAAAGGGTTAAATATTCTAATCCAACATCAATTAAAAATTGTAACCTCATTTTTAATTCTCTGAAAATTAATTCAGCAATCATTTTGTCTTTTTTACTTAATACCAAATTTTCAAGATAATTTTTAATTTTACGAATTGGCATATCCGTTAATTCGTTAATATTTTTATCCCCAACTTTAACCGACAAAACTTCTTTTTTTAGTCTAGCACCATGGCAACTGTTGCATGGTCTATCACTCATATACATTTCGTAAAAATGGCGCATTCCTTCGGATTTGGTTTCTCGGTAACGTCTATCGAGTGTTGGAATTACCCCTTCAAATGGAGTGGTAAATTTGCGTGTTCCACTTGGTGAGGTATATTCAAAATCAATTTCTTCGTTGCCTGTTCCATATAAAATCTTGCCTAAAAATTCACGTGGTAATTTTTTTATTGGTTTTTGAATATCAACACCATAGTGTTTAGCAATGCTTTCAAAATACATTTTAGCCATGGTATCACCACGTTTCATGGTGCTTGAGCCAAAGGCTTTGACCCCATCATATAACGTTTTATTTTTATCAGGAATAATTAAATCTTCGTCCATTCGCATTAAATAGCCAATTCCTGTACATTCTGGGCAGGCTCCCATTGGATTATTGAAGGAAAACATGCGTGGTGTTAATTCTTCAAAACTAATATTGCAATCTGGACACGCATAATTTCCACTAAATAATTTTTCGCCTTCGCCTACAAAATCAACTTTTACCAGATTTTCCGCATGCACCATCGCTGTTTCAATGGATTCTGCTAAGCGGTTTCGCATGTCTGGTTTGATAACAAGTCGGTCAACAACAATGTCAATACTGTGCTTTTTCTTTCTATCTAAGGCAATATCATCTGTCAATTCATACATCTCACCATCTATTCTGACACGAACAAATCCTTCTTTTTGCAGGTTTTCAAAAAGTTTGGTATATTCTCCTTTTTTGGCACGTACAACTGGTGCTAATATTTGAATTTTCGTGCCTTCTTTGTATTCCATAACGGTATCTATGATTTGGTCAATGGTTTGTTTTTCGATTTTTTTGCCGCAATTCGGACAATATGGTACACCTATTCTAGCATATAATAAACGGATATAATCGTAAATTTCAGTAACAGTACCAACCGTTGAACGTGGATTTTTAGAAGTTGTTTTTTGGTCAATCGAAATGGCTGGAGAAAGACCTTCAATGGCCTCAACATTTGGTTTTTCCATCATGCCTAAAAATTGTCTGGCGTAGGAAGATAAACTTTCGACATATCTTCTTTGCCCTTCGGCATAAATGGTATCAAAAGCAAGAGAAGACTTGCCTGAGCCTGAAAGTCCTGTAATTACAACTAATTTATCTTTTGGTATTTCAAGATTGATATTTTTTAAATTATGTTCTTTTGCATGTTTTATGATAATTTTATCGTTCATATTTGCCCCCTTTTATTTTAAACGGTAATATTATATCAAATTTTCTATGAAAATAAAATAGTTTTTTTGTTTTTCTACTTTATTTTATCAAACATCCGTTCTTTTGTCAATTGTTTTTTATCAATTTATGCAAATTGAGTCTTTTTTATA
Source organism: uncultured Clostridium sp. (assembly GCA_948435735.1). GTDB lineage: Bacteria > Bacillota > Clostridia > TANB77 > CAG-508 > Scatovivens. The sequence continues at coordinate 11,009 of CAOJGX010000036.1, read as the reverse complement.
AAAGTAAACAGATAGCTACAACTACCTGTTTTACTCTTTTTCTGGCCCTTTGTCAACTATTTTCCTAATTTTTCCAACCTTTCCTCAACTGCCTTTAATCGATTACGATAATTTTCCAATTTTGCCTTTTCCTCCTCAATTTTAGCCTGTGGTGCTTTTGCAATAAATCCTTGATTATTTAGCATTTTTTCTCCTCTTGCCACTTCTGATAATAACTTTTCCTTCTCATTTTCCAAGCGTTTCATTTCCTCTTCTACTTCGACCAACTCCTCAAATGGAATAAACACCTTCCAATCCTCTACCAAAATCGAAATCGCATTTTCAGGAATACCTTTCTCATCCTTTTGCACAACAATTTCCGAAGCAAACCCCAATTTACTCAAAAAATCCTTTGACTCTTCTATCACTTCCTGCCTATTCTCACCCACAAAAATCAATTTTGACTTTTTACTCGGATGAACATTCATCTGACTACGAATATTACGGATTTCTACAATTATTTGCTTGAATTTTTCCATTATCTCTTTTTCTTTTTCAAACTCTATTTCTTTTACATTTGGCCATTTTGAAACCATCAATTCACAAGAATCAACATATTCCGAAATCACACCATAAATTTCAGAAGTCATAAATGGCATAAATGGATGTAACAATTTTAGCGCTTTAGCAAATACATGTACTAAAACATCATACACTTGTATTTTCTCTTCCTCATTTTCGCTATACAGCCTTGCTTTTGCCATTTCTATATACCAATCACAAAATTCATTCCAAATAAAATTATAAATTTTATCCAAGGCAATTCCTAAATCATAATGCTCCATATTTTTCGTAACTTCTATTATTAATTCCTCTATTCTATTAATTACCCATTTATCCTCTATTTTTAATAAATCTTCTTTATGTTTCTTGGTTTCTCTATCAAAAGCTTTTTCATCAAATTTCTTTATTTCATCTACCTTTGGCAAATTCATCGTAATAAACTTCGCTGCATTCCAAATTTTATTGGCGAAATTAGAAGCTTGCTCTAACTTTTCTTCCGAAAAACGAATATCATTTCCCATCGTGATACCCGAAATGACAGAAAAACGCAGTGCATCCGCACCATATTTCTCAATCACATCCAGTGGATCAATTCCATTTCCTAATGTTTTCGACATTTTTCTGCCTTGCCCATCACGAATAATACCATGAATCAAAACATCTTGAAATGGTTCCACATCCGTAAACTCCAAACCTTGTGTCATCATTCTGGAAACCCAAAAAGTAATAATATCAAAACCAGTTACCAAGACATTAGTTGGATAATAGCGTTGATAATCTTCTGCCTCTTTGTTTGGCCAACCAAGTGTCGAAAACGGCCATAAGGCAGAACTAAACCATGTATCTAATGTATCTTCATCTTGTTTTAAATGGGTTCCGCCACATTTTTCACAAGTTGCAGGCTTGGTTTTAGCAACGTTAATATGGTCACAATCCTCACAATAAAACGCTGGAATTCGGTGACCCCACCACAATTGACGCGAAATGCACCAATCTTGAATGTTATCTAACCAATGAAAATACTGTTTTTCATACCTTTGTGGCACAAATTTGGTATGACCATTTCTCACACTATCTGCCGCACGTTTTGCCAACTCTTTCATACAAACAAACCATTGCTCTGAAATTTTTGGCTCAATCGTATGTTTACATCTTTCGCATTTTGCGACATTGTGCGTATATTCCTCTTCTTTTACTAAAGCACCAATTTCCTTCAATTTTTCAACAATTTTCTTTCTCGCCTCCAACAAATCCATGCCTTGATATTCTGGAACCAAATCACCCATTTTGAAATTTTCATCAAATACTTCTAGAATATCTAAATTGTGTCTTTGGCCAGCGCCATAATCGTTCATGTCATGTGCTGGAGTGATTTTTACCGCACCTGAACCGAAGTCTTTTTCTACAAAATCATCGGCAATAATAGGAATTTCTTTGTTCATAATTGGTAAAATACACGTTTTTCCAACCAAATCTTGATAGCGTTCATCTTCTGGATGAACTGCAACTGCTGTATCACCAAGCATGGTTTCTGGACGTGTTGTGGCAACAATAATAAATTGGTCGTCTGTGCCTGAAATTTTGTATCGGATATGCCATAAATGGGAAGGTTCTTCTTTATATTCTACTTCGGCATCTGAAATAGAAGTATTGCAACTGGTACACCAATTGACCATGCGTTTTCCTTTATAAATCAAGCCTTTTTTATACAATTCCACAAATTGCTCTAATACAGCATCTGACATGCCCTCATCTAATGTGAAACGATTTCGTTCCCAATCACAAGAACAGCCAAGTTTACGTTGTTGTTCTTGAATTAAGCCACCATATTTGTGGGTCCAAGCCCAGGCTTCGTCTAAAAATTTCTCTCGACCTAATTCATTTTTTGATTTTCCTTCTTGTTGCAATTTTTGCACTACTTTCATCTCTGTCGAAATAGAAGCATGGTCAGAACCCGGAAGCCACAAGGTATCGAAACCTTGCATTCTTTTAAAACGAATTAAAATATCTTGAATCGTACCATCTAAAGCATGCCCCATGTGAAGCTTGCCTGTTACGTTTGGTGGTGGCATCATAATACAAAATGGCTCTTTGGTTTTGTCACCCGATGGCTTAAAATAGCCTTCTTTTTCCCAAGTTTGGTATAACCTTTCCTCAAACTCTTTGGGATTAAATTTGTCGTTTAATTTGTGATTGCTCATAAATTTTCCTCCTTTATTCAAAAATACAAAAACAGCATTTCTTCCTAAAAACTAGGACGAAATGCTGTTAATTCCGCGGTACCACCTATTTTAAAAGACTATGTAATCTTTTCTCTCAAATGAGATTTTAACGTTTCTCAAACGAGCAAAGCTACTTTTCAAAATGATGTTCACTTTACCAACTCCAAAGCTACCTTCCATTTATCTTTCCTACAAGAAGTTCTCAGCGTATCACTTCTATTCTCTGGCGTAGCAGTATAAATGTACTCCTCTTCTTCATCGTTTTTATGATTTGTTTTATTTTACACTCTTTTTTCGAAAAAGTCAATACTTTTGTTTAATAATAACGTTTAAAACACCAATTCAAATCTACTGGTCCATTAATTCCTGGTACACTTCCTGAACTTGTATATTGCCATATATCGTATTTACCTGGATAATCACTTGAAGCTGCATTCGTATAATGAGCAAGCCAAATATTATATTGCTCTAAAACAGACGCATTTAAATATCTCGTAAAGAAAGTTTTATTCGCATATACCCCAGATTGATAGCCATGCTGATTCATCATATTACAGAATGTAACTGCACCATTCGTAACAGCATCAACCGTGGTTTTACCAGTTGTTATGGCATTGGCAATTCGATTATCTTCAATGTCCAAAAAGATTGGCATTTCAAATGACTTTCCACTTATGGCTGCCAAACAAGCATTGGCTTCATTTCTTGCTTCATCTGCATTAAATTCATACGAATAAATGTATCCGCCAACTGCAATCCCATGCTGTTTACACGCTGCATAATGCTTATTAAAGCTTCCATCTAAAACAAAACTATGGGTAGATTCATGATATTCACCAATTTTTAATAAGGCAAAATTAACACCTTGATTTTTTACCGCATTCCAGTCAATTGTTTCTTGATAATGAGAAACATCAATTCCCCAAGTTGTTGTATTACTAATGATAAATTTTACTTCTCTTTCTTGGATTTTCTTTCCATAACCAGAATAGTGAATGACTTTTACGGTGTGGGTTCCTTCTCCAAGATTTGCTGTATGAAGCTGTGAGTAAAAACCTGGCGTAGAGTTGGCATTCACACCATATTGACCTTGGTATACTCCCACTACGTCTGGTCTTTTTTGTCTAGCAGCTTTAGTCGCATATTTTCCGTCTAGATAAATTTCTACATAATCATTTTTACTTTCTGTAATCGCCCAACCTGAAACTTCTAGCCAGCCTGAACGATATCTTTTATTTTGAATTGGAGAATCAATATTCATCATACCTGCATAATTCGGTGTAGAAATATTGATTGGAAGTGCGGTTCTAACTAATATTTTTTCAAGTCTTGATACTTCCATTACTTCAATGGTGTGTTTTCCATCCTTTAAATTACTAATATCTAAATTTATGGAAAAACCAGCTTTTGGCGTATTTGCGACACCACCATAAGCAGGAGAAATATTCCTGTCAATATCACCTCTTGCTGTTCTACTTACAGTATAAGAGCATTCTTTTCCATCAACAATAACAAAAATATATGCATTTTTATCGTTGGATACTGCCCAACCATCGATTTTGATTTTTTTCGTATCTGGTAATTGATACGTTGCATTGTTGGATGGTGAATCAATATACATTCTTCCTTCATATTGTGCTTGGCTGATTTTAATTTTTTTGCTTGTAGAACTTAATACTTTTCCTGTTCTTGAAACTTGTTCTACTTTGATGGTATACGTTCCAGAATTCCAATTGTTAATATTGATTTCCTTTGAAAAACCAGCTTTTTTTGTGACACCGCCATAATTAGCCGCAAGGGATTTAAGATCTCCTCTTTCTGTTCTCTCATAAAATTCTGCCCATAAACCACCATTGATATACATTTTAACAACTGCTTTTTCATCATTTGAAACAGCCCAACCGCTTACCTTGATTTTATTAGCATCTGGTAAATGATATACTTGATTATCTGTTGGTGTTTCTAAATACATTGTTCCAGCATATTCTTTTTTGGCAATTTTTATGGTTCTGCTATCGGAACCGATTACTTTTCCTTCTCTTGATACTTGGTCAATTCGAATGGTATGTGTTCCTGCTCCCCAGCTACTAATGTCTAATTCTTTGCTAAAGCCTGCCTTTTTCGTCACACCACCATAATTGGCTGCTATTGCATTGATATCTCCTCTTGTGCTTCTGTCATAGATTTCAGTCCATAGCCAATTATCTAAATATAATTTTAGGCTTATATTCGTGTCATTGGCTACTGCCCAACCTGTTATTTTTAGTTTACTAGTGCCTATTTCATAATTTTGGTTATTTATTGGTGTATCTATGTATAGTCTTCCAGCATATTCTTTTTTCGCAATTTTTATGGTTCGACTATCGGAACCAATGACTTTTCCATCATTTGACACTTGATCGATTCGAATCGTATGCGTTCCTGCTCCCCAACTGCTGATGTCTAGTTCTTTGCTAAAGCCTGCTTTGGTTGTCACACTATCATATTCTGCTGCAATGGATTTTATATCACCTCTGTCGCTTCTATCATAAATTTCGGCCCATAGCCAGTTGTTTAGATACAACCTTAGGGATACATTGTTTGTATTGGCTACTGCCCAACCGCTTATTTTTATTTGATTCGTACCTATTTCATAGTTTTGATTATGAGTTGGTGTATCTATGTATAGTCTTCCGGCTAGTGTTGTTTGTTTGACTGGTTTTTCTTGGGTTGTAATTGCTTTATTTTCTTGTTTTTCTGGCATTGCTGAACGTACTTGAGGGGTTACTATTTCTACAGTAGGCTCTTGTACTTCATTCGTTGCAGTTTGATTTACAATTGCGTTTTGTTGAGTCTGAGCTTCTTGCACTTCATTTTTAGCATTTTCAATGGAAGGTGTTTCCTTTTCTTCGGAAACTTCTTCTTCTAGTATTTCTTCTTTTACTTCTTCCTTAATTTCTTCTTTTTCTAAATTTGTTTCCTCTTTCGTCACCTCATTGGTTTGGGTTGTTTCATTAAGCATTCTATTTTCAGTTGCATAAATTGCTGGATAACACACACTGAACATAAATATTACTAACATGAATGATACGACTAATTTTTTCACTTTTTTCTTCCTCCTTTTTATTCATATTCATACCATAAACCTTCTTGTTTTAATTGGTTGATTAAATTGATATGCTCTTCATTTGTTTTGGTAAAATATACTTTTTTGTTTTTATCGGCAACAAAGTATAAATTATCTGTTTTTTTATAGTCTAATGTTGCTAAGATAGCTTCTTTGCTCGGATTGCAGATGGGCCCGACTGGTAATTTTCCCTCCATGTTGGGGCCTCGTGTATTGTAGGGATTTTGTGTTTTAAGTTCTTTGGCATATAAATCTCTTTCTCCCATATCAATTTTAAAAGCATAATAAGCTGTTACGTCACTTCCTAGACTCATTCCCTGATTGAGTCTGTTGACAAGAACTCCGACAATTTCTTTTCTGTCTCCCTGGCTGACACCTTCTAATTCAGCAATTGATGAAAGTGTGATTAATTCATGTATATTATAGGTTATTTCGTCTTCGTGGGCAGTTAAAAACTTTGCCATATAATTTAACATGACATTGAAAATTGTTTTGACAGAAACTTCTTCATTCTCAAAAATATAAGTATCTGGAATTAAATAGCCTTCGAGTGGATAATAGATACTTTCATTTTTGATATCTTCTGTTAAAAACCAATATTTTTCGATGAGAGAATCAATATATTCTTCATCTGCTAATAAATCAAACACATCTTGTTCTGTATTAACTGTTTTATCGGCAATCGCTTTGGCAACACTTCGCATGTTTTTTCCTTCTACAAAAGTAATTTTGACCTCTTCGTTGACAATTTCGCCTTTCTCAATATGATTCAGTATGCTCGCTAAATCTTCTGAATTATTCAAGTCATATTTGCCAGCTTGTAAGCTTTGTAGGTTGTTTAATTTAACATATAGTTTCATAACATTCGCACTTTTGATGACTTGTTTTTGTTCTAACAACTCCGCAATAGCAATCGTCCCACTGCCTTCCTCAATTTCTACACGAATGATTTGTCCATTTTCTTTTTGAACAGGTTTTGTACCGTTGTAGTACCATGTAAATATTCCAATGATTGTCCAAATTAGGCCAATTAAAATAATTGCTATACTAATAATCATGATTTTCTTTGTTTTCTTTTCCATTTCTATCTCTATCTCCAAACTTTTTATTCTATCATAAAATCTACTTTATTTTTAGTTTTTTATCCCGTTGTTCTGTCACCCCCTTTTTAACTTTTTATTTTGATTATCATACCATATAATATTAAGCTTGTAAAGAACTATCAAAATATTTTATATTTTTTCAATTTTTTACATTATTTTTAAAAAAATGCTTTCTTTCTTGTTTGTTTTATAGTATAATAGAAGTGTATTTTTACGTAATGCATGAATTTTAAAAAAAGTGAGGTGATTTTTATGTGGCAACTGTGGTTAATTATTTCCGGATTTTTCTTTATTCTTGAAATTTTTACCTTTGGTTTTCTTGTATTTTGGTTTGGCATTGGTGCTTTGTTTGCTATGCTTGTTAGCTTTTTTGTTGACAATATTATCGCACAAACAACCGTATTTTTGATTACATCTACTCTTTTATTATTTGCAACAAGAGCTTTTGCTGACAAATTTGCCAAAACCGATGACGAAAATAAAACAAATGCTTATGCATTAGAAGGAAAAATCGGAAAAGTAATTCAAACAATTGATCCAGTTGAAGGGCAAGGTCAAATTAAAATTGGTGGAGAAATTTGGTCAGCCAAATCTTTGGATGACACATGTATATCACAAGATACAAAAGTTATGGTAGAAAAAATTGATGGCGTGAAAGCCATTGTAAAACCTGTTTAAAAAATAAAGGAGGATTAAAAATGGGGTTTTTATTAGTATTATTTATCATCTTAGTTATTTTAGCAGTAAAAACAATTAAAGTTGTTCGACAATCTGAAGTTTACATTATTGAAAGATTAGGAAAATTTCACAAAGTAGCAGAAGCAGGTCTTACGATTATTGTTCCTTTTATGGATACCGTAAGATCCGTAGTTAGCTTAAAACAACAAACGATGGATATTCCACCACAAGGTGTTATCACTTCTGATAATGTTACGATTACCATTGATACGGTTGTATTCTACAAAATTACAGATCCAGCTAGAGCTGTTTACGAAATTCAAAGTTTGAAAAAAGGCATTGAATATTTGGCTATTACAACAATTCGTGATATTGTTGGTAAAATGGAATTAGACCAAACCTTTAGTTCAAGAGATGTAATTAATGACAAATTACGCGTCATTTTAGACGAAGCAACGGATGCTTGGGGTTGTAAAGTAGACCGTGTGGAAATTAAAGATATTACACCACCTGCTGACATTCGTGACGCAATGGAAAAACAAATGAATGCAGAGCGTAACAAACGTGCCTTAATTCTAGAAGCCGAAGGAGAAAGACAATCTGCCATCACACTTGCTGAAGGTCGTAAAGAAGCTGCTATCTTAGATGCAGAAGCTGACCGCGAAGCAAAAATCAGACGTGCCACTGGTGAGGCTGAAGCTATCAAACAAGTAGCTGATGCCAAAGCAAAAGAAATTCAAATGGTTTATGATGCGATTAAAAATGCGGATCCAAATGAGAAATTAGTTCAATTAAAATCTTTAGAAGCTTTACAAGAAGTTGCCAAAGGTGAAGCAAATAAAATCTTTATTCCTTTTGAAGCCACCTCAGCATTAAGCAGTTTAGGAGCTGTAAAAGATGTTATGACAGATGGTAAAAAGCATAAAAAAGTAAATAAGCCTTTTGAGGAATAGAACAAAGATAAAAACCTAGCTATATGTTTTTATATAGCTAGGTTTTTAATAAGATTGAAGGATTTGCTATAAAAGTAAATACAGCCCATATTAAAAGCACAATCAAAGCAATTCCAATTCCTATTAATATAAGTTGAACCAAATAACTAACAAACGATTTGGCTCTCTGATAAGCAATATATTCTAATACCGTCCCAATGGTCACAGCCAAAAGAATTGTAGCAATTGAAATGATTGTTATTTCTTGATTATTGGCTTGTAGAAAATACTCAATACTCGCATACAAAAAATTGACAACATAGCCTAGCAAAAATCCTCTTCGATTAAAACATTGATAAACTACATATGAAAAAATAAATCCAATGATAATTGATATAACATTCATTTTTATTCCTCCTTTTGTTCATTATATCCATAAATATTTTTATCGTCAAGCTTCCTTTTTAGTTCTTATTTCAAACACAATTTAATATACTTTCATAGGTGATTTTTGTGAATAAAAAACTAAAAAACTTTCTTCTAAATAGTTTCATCGTAACTTGCAGTTCCATTATTTTTAGAATACTTGCCATTTTTTTCAATAGCTATATCACAAAAAAAATTGGCAAAGAAATGCTTGGTATATTTAACCTAGTTATGTCTGTCTATGTGTTTGGCATTACACTTGGCTCTTTTGGTATTCATTTGGCAGTGACTCGTTTGGTTTCTGAGGAACTTGCTATTGGTAATAAAGAAGGTGTTAGTCGTATTGCCAAACGTTGTATTTTAATCAGTCTCATTTGTGGGATTTTGGCAAGCACTCTATTTTTCCTATTTTCAGACTTTATTATACAATTTTGCTTGCATGGAAAAGTCACGAAAAATGTTGTGTATGTGATGTGTATCGCCATTCCTTTTATTGCTATGTCGTCTGCTATTTCAGGGTATTTTGTGGCAATTAGGCGTGTGTATAAATCAACCATTGCACAGTTTTTTGAGCAAATAATTAAAGTATTGATTACTGCTTTTTTCTTAAGCCTATTTTTACCGAATGGACTTGAATATGCTTGTTTTTCGCTTATTTTAGGTGACCTTATTTCAGAGATTTTTTCGTTTTTATGCAATTATGCCCTTTATCTACAAGATGTTAAAATTTACAAAACTTCTTACATAACGCACCATCTGCCACATTACTACAATCAAAAAATCTTTAAAATAGCGACACCTGTTGCGATAACCTCTTTTATCCGTTCTGGATTATCCACTTTAAAGCAAATTATCATCCCGCTTAGTTTTGAAAAAGGTAAGATGAATTGTGTCCAAGCGTTATCAATCTATGGCGAAATCAATGGAATGGCAATGCCAATTGTGATATTTCCGAATGTTATTTTTAGTTCGATTAGTAGTCTTTTTGTGCCAGAATTTGCGGCTTATAATGCACAAAAAAGGCAGAAAACCATTCAAAAAATCACCCAAACGATTGTGATAATTTCGCTTGCTATTTCTGTGGTTGTGAGTCTTATTTTGTTTTTCTTTGCGGATCATTTGGGCTGGTGGATTTATCAGGATAGTAGCATTGGTCATTACATAAAAATCCTCTCTCCCATTGCGATTTTCATTTTGCTAGATTGTGTGATTGACAATATTTTAAAAGGGCTAGATGCCCAAAATGATGTTATGGTAATTAATATTATTGATTTGTTTATTAATATTTTGCTGATTTATACCCTTGTACCAAGATTTGGCATTTATGGGTATTTGCTGTCTATGTATTTTAGTGAGATTTTTAATTTGGTTTTGAGTTTAGGGAAATTGGTGAAGGTTACAGCTTTAACAAACAATTTATAAATACATACAGAAAAGAGAGCATCTCTGCTCTCTTTTCCGCCTAAGACGGATCAGACACTCCATCAAAGATTTCTTTTTCGGATTCTTGGACAGCCACAGCCTGAGTCAACTCACGATAAAATTCTCGTTGACTTTCTATTCCTCTTATTAGGGTTTTCAGTTCCTCCATTGATTTCAGTTCCTTTAATTTGCTTAGATACACCCGATCATCTCTAAGATGCACCTCACGTAATATCTCCTCGAGATTATTTTTGTTTGGATGATTTTCAATAAACTCATCAAGTTTTTTATCAATCATCTCGGCATACCACTCATCAAAAAGATTGGCTTCTTTAGCTTCCTCCCACAATTTTAGTAAGTTCCGTAATTCTCTCGTTGTCATTTTTCTTCCTCCTCTTGAATAAAAAAATTATTCGTTACTCCTAAACTAATTTATCCTCCCTTACGAGTTATTCTACTATTATTATACCATATTTTGCATAAAATGTCAATATATAGTTCGTTTTTATGTAAATTAAACTGTGTAGGTTAGTCAAACATATGTCACACTTTTTTGAAATTTATATACTTTGAGTAC
>CAOJGX010000035.1 GCA_948435735.1 uncultured Clostridium sp. | reverse complement strand
ATGCACTATTTTTTTATCTTTTTGTATACACCCCAACTAATATTATAGAACCTTAAATTTAATTTTTCCAAAATAGTATTTTTTATGGCTGAAAACCTATTTTTTATTCTATCCCATAAACTTTTTTTATCATCGACTTCCATAGTATAATCTTCTTGTTTTAAATCTTCTGTTATTTTGTTATAATTTACAGTTTGTTCAGTTCCACTAAGTTCTAAACCCTCTTCAACTTCGTTTACATCAGCATTAAATAAATCAGATAAATCTAAATTTTCTTCAACTTCGTTTGTATCAGCATTAAATAAATCAGATAGATCTAAATTTTCTTCAACTTCGTTTGCATCAGCATTAAATAAATCAGATAGATCTAAATTTTCTTCAACTTCGTTTGCATCAGCATTAAATAAGTCAGATAGTCCTAAATCTTCTTCAAGTTCATTTGTATCTGTATTAAATGAAGTGGATAAATCTGTATCTTTTTCGAGTTTAATTTCATCTATATTAAGTAAATTCAACAAATTTTCATCTTTATCTAATTCATCGTGTGTGTCTTCAATATTTTGATTAATTTTTATTATTTCATTATCAGTTAATCCTAAATTTGTTTTAATAGATTCTGACAATTCTTCCAATTTTGCAATTTCGTCTAATATGTCTTTTCTTTCATCTTGATTATTACATGTTAGCAAGCCTTGTTTAAATTTTTCTATTTCTTGTTTAGTATTTTCAAATTCAATCATTGTATTATTAATTTGTTTTGTAGTTTCAATATCTTTCTTATTTTCTATTGCAAATTGTTCTGCAGCTTTATCCTCTAATAATTCGTCTATTTGTTCAGAAGTTAAATCAAGATTTTCCTTTGAAATCTTATCCTTATCTAAAGTAGATTTAATTTCTCGTATCTTTTGTCTTGTTTCAAATTTACTAATAACTTCATCTTTTTCTCTTTCAGACATATTCTCTAATGACAAATCAAAGTTATTTTCAATATAATTTATTTTTTCTTCTCTATTCTTGCATTCTGACAAACCTTTATATAAGTTATCAAAATACTTATTTGTCTCCTCCGGCTTACTAAAATCAACCCCATCCTTTACAGAAATTTCCTCTTTAACTGCATTCACTTCAACAAATTTATCAGGATATTTAGCCTGCAAAGCCTCAACTACTCTTTTTGAATTAGCTTGCAAATTTGTATAATTAATAGAACCTGTTGAAGAGTCTATAATATGACATTGTGCAGGATTTTGAGAATATCGATTTAGGTTAAACAACATTGATTCATAAATATATTTTGCAACTTCTGGAGGATAATTTCGACTAATGTCATTGTATGCTGCATTTACTTTATTAGAAAAATCTTCAAAAAATGCTGTTTCTGATGGAAAATGATGCTCTTCTGGTTTATCAGAATTTTTTATTTCAGCAAGATAAGAGTTGTATGAAAATTGATAAAAATTATGTGAGATTTCATTTAAATCAGCCATTTTCTCCTCCTTTGTAAAATTTGTTAAATATGAAAATCCTAATCTAACATATTAACATTTTATAGAAAGCAAGAATAAAATGCAATTACAATTTTATTAAGTTCTTATTACAGTTATGTAACAAAAAACAACACTAAATAAATAGTGTTGCTTTTTTGTTATTGGGTACGTTCTAAGTCAGGTTTGTAGTTAGTTGGTATAGCTTTTATCATATCTATTACAACATCATTTTCAATTCCTGAAAAACGGTCAATGGAAAAAGGACCTCCGTATACCAACTACTGTTGATAAGCCACAAAGTACTTCGATTGGATAATATAGTTGTTCTTGTGTCATTGATGGAATTGGTTTGTCTGGTAATAAATCTTTAAATCTAATACCGTTCTGCCATAGTGTGACCGTTTGATAACTTTTTTAAATTAGGAGTTCTAGGAAGCTGAGAAAATATATTCACTAAATCATCTCTACATTCTATTGCTTTTTGTCTATCAATATAGGTATCTTTAAACTTTGGATTATTCTCAAGTAAAGTTGAGTGTGCCTTATAATGCGAATATTTATTTTCATCAGTTATTCCAATTTTCTTTGGTACAATACATTTTCGTGCTATTTCTAAAAGTTGCTTATGAAATTTCTTATATACATCATTTCTCATACAAAATCTCCTTTATTTTATTTATATATATATTATACCACATTTAACTACATTTGTCAAATTTTACAATATTCGATTTATTATTAGTTGAAAAGTAGATTGTAATGTACTTTAATAGAAACATTGCCAAAAACATTTGCAATCTTCCAACAAATAAGGTATAATATAAAAATCAAATAAAAAAGAAAAGGAGAGATAAAATGCTTATTTCAAATGGCGTTACACTAAGATTCGGAAAAAGAGTATTATTTGAAGACGTAAATATAAAATTTACAAAAGGAAATTGTTATGGTCTAATTGGTGCCAATGGCGCTGGAAAATCTACTTTTTTGAAGATTTTATCAGGTGAAATTGAACCAAACAAAGGCGAAATTGTACTTGACAAAGGCGAAAGATTATCCATGCTAAAACAAGACCACTATGCCTTTGAAGGTTATACCGTTTTAGATACAGTCATGATGGGAAATAGTGAATTATACAGAATCATGAAAGAAAAGGATGAAATTTATGCAAAACCCGATTTTTCAGAAGCAGATGGCATGAAAGCAGCCAAATTAGAAGAACGTTTTGCTGAATTAGACGGCTGGAATGCGGAAGCAGATGCAGCCAAATTGTTAAATGATTTAGGAATTGAAAGCGAACTGCACTACAAATATATGAGCGAAATCGAAGCGAGGGCCAAGGTAAAAGTATTGCTTGCCCAAAGTTTATTTGGCAATCCAGATGTACTTTTATTAGACGAGCCTACCAACGATTTGGATATCAAAACCATCAATTGGCTACAAGATTTCCTAATTGATTTTGAAAATACGGTTATTGTCGTATCACACGATCGATATTTCTTGAACAAAGTTTGTACTCATATTGCAGATGTGGACTTTGGAAAAATTAAAGTATATCCAGGAAATTATGATTTTTGGTATGAATCTAGTCAATTAGCCTTAAAACAGATGAAAGAAGCGAATAAAAAGAAAGAAGAACGTATCAAAGAATTGCAAGAATTCATTGCCCGTTTTAGTGCGAATGCGTCAAAATCCAAACAAGCAACTTCGAGGAAAAAATCTTTGGAAAAAATCGAATTAGACGAAATCAAACCATCCAATCGTAAATATCCTTATGTAGATTTTAAGCCAGATAGGGAGCAAGGAAAAGAAGTTTTAGAAATCAAAAATTTAACAAAAACAATCAATGGCGAAAAAATACTAGACAACATTAGTTTCACAGTCAAAAGAGAAGACAAAATTGCGCTTCTTTCTGACAATGAAATAGCAAAAACGGTACTATTCCAAATATTAGCTGGCGAAATGGAACCAGATTCTGGTGAAATTATTTGGGGAACCACCATTACAAAAGACTATTTCCCAAAAGATAATAATTATTTATTTGAAGACGATATAACAATCGTAGATTGGCTACGTAGGTATTCCAAAGACCCAGATGAGACCTATGTAAGAGGATTTTTAGGTCGTATGCTATTTTCTGGTGAAGAAGCTTTGAAAAAAGTAAATGTGATGTCTGGTGGGGAAAAAGTACGTTGTGTATTGTCAAAATTGATGCTTTCAGGAGCTAATTTCTTAATTTTTGATGAACCAACAAATCACTTAGATATGGAATCCATTACGGCTCTTAATGAAGGAATGCAAAAGTACAAAGGCATTATGTTATTTACTTCACATGACCATCAATTAACACAAACGGTTGCCAATAAAATTGTGGATATTACAGACAATCATGTGGTTGTGAGAGAATGTACGTATGATGAGTATTTGGAGGAAAGGTAAAGAAAAACAGCCTGCACTAAATCAAGACAGTGCAGGCTATTTAATTATTTCTTGGAGAGTTTCTCGTTAGCGAGAATTCTACAGCCAATTTCTATAGAAAATTCATTAAGGGGTTTTTTGGTACTATTTTTAAAATTTTCTAGATAACGGTCTGTTAGAATTATTTTTTTGGTTTTGTGAGCTAAATTTTCCCGATTTTGTCTTTTCATTATTGTCCTCCTTTATTGCAACTTAATAATGGGATCTAAATCCTGTAAACGTTGTAAACTGTCTTCTTGTGTTTCACAGCCACGAAAAGCTACTTCCCAGTTTAAAGCCAAATTTAAGATATTTCTCTCAGACCACTCTAAGTTGGCCGCCTTAACAAGTTCCTTTATTTTTTCTGTAATAATAATCTGTTGTAACTTAGGAACAATATCTCTTCTAGCATAGCACGTTTTAAAAACACTTCTATTCCTATGGATTAAATCTCTTACAGATTGCTCGGATAAATTTAAGTTCGCATTTTGACTTAAACAGAGAATCCGATCTTTCAATAGAAGATCCTTTGTTTTTTGCTTAATAGATTGCATAACATCTCTCCTTCCTGCCACATAGGCATGTGTTGCTAATTTCTACCTAATTATCCTATTATACATTATATCATAATTTACATAAAATTTCAAGACTTTTAATAAAATTTTATGGAAAAAGTTTTCGAAATTTATGGTTAACCTATTTACTTTGTTTTTGTTTTTCGATACAATAAAAAATAAGAGGTGAAAAAATGGAGTATTTTGATTTAAGAACAGTATTGAAACCTAACATACAAAAGATTTTAAAGAAAGATAGAAAAGAATTAAATAGTCAGGAACAAGAGTGTAGAAATTTTTTTGAACAAATATGTAAAGAAACAGATCGGCAAAATACCCAAGCAAATTGGAGAAATCCTAGTGAAAGAAAATAATGATCCAGACTATACCATATTAATTCACAGGACTTCTAAAAGAAAAAGAGAAGCGTGCTTTGAACAAGGTTTACCAATTGCTGAAGGTAATGATTTAGATTATACTACCAATAGATATGAAGATGATATGAGCCTACTTATTAATGTGAGAGATGCTGCGGGATATAAAAGTGGGTGGAGCCAAGATGATGATGCAAGATGTGTTATCATGAAAATACCTAATACTTCATTAGAATACATACAAGGAAAAACTAAACCGATTTTATATCAAACAGATATGGAAGCAGAACAAAGTGGCGGTGTGGTGGCAAGGAAAGGAAGATATCAAACGGTTCTATTACCAGAATATATTTTAGGAACGGTTGAATTTGAGCATGGAAAGATGACTGAATTTGTAAGCAATCCGAATTATACCCAAATACATGACTATAAAAATGATGGATTGGTATGTCCAGAAGAGACAATAAAGAGTTATAAAAAGCAAAATGGATTAACAGAGATTAATATGAATTTGACCATGGAGGAAGCTGTTAAAAAAATAGATATAATAGAAAAAGAAGAAATTTTGATGAATAAAATAATAGTCGAGGAGAATGACAGATACATGTTGCAACATCCGGAGGAATATATAAAAAAACATGAAGCAAAAAGATCTGAGGCTGATATTAAACAATTTTCAAAAAAAGAAATGCTACTTTCAAAATTCAATGAAATGGCTAAGAAAATAAAGAATTTCTTTACAAAAGATAAAAATAAGGAGGAAAATTCACAAAATGTGGCCAAGTAATACAAAAGCTATATCAGAGTTAAATGCGATTCTCAAACAGCTAAATAAAGTTTCGTATAACAAAATACCTAAAGAATTATTAACTGAAATAGAAAAAAACGCTACTGTTGATGTTTCTTATATAAAATCGAATATTCCGTTGGAAGAATTGAATTTAGAACAAGAAACCAAAGAAATGCTAGCTGTCATTTCCTATCAATATTTTTGTGATGAAGAAGAAAGGAAGACTTGGCAAAAAGAATTACAAGAAAATGAGAAAAAATATCAGGAAACCTTGCAACAAAAATATAATCCAGAGGAATTATTTAAAGATACAAAATTTGAGAAAGACCAAAGTTCGCAAAATATCCCAAAAGAAAACGCTTTAATAGAATATAAAGAACCATTTTTTACCAAACTATGGAATTTCATAAAAAAATTTTGGAAAAGGAGTAAATAACACGTATGAGCCACAAAATTTATAAAAAAATAGCCGAAGAACTACAAATCGGCGAATCACAAGTAGAAAACACGGTAAATCTAATTGACGAAGGCAACACAATTCCCTTTATCGCACGTTATCGTAAAGAAGTAACAGGCAATCTAAGTGATGAAATTCTGCGTGAATTAGACGAAAGACTCAAATATCTACGCAACTTAGAAACACGAAAAGAGGAGATTGGCCGCCTAATTGATGAGCAAGGAAAGCTAACTGACGAATTAACTCTAAAAATTGCTAGCACTATGATTTTATCTGAATTAGAAGATATCTACAGACCGTTTAAGCCTAAAAAAAGAACACGTGCTACAATTGCCAAAGAAAAAGGTTTAGAGCCACTTAGCAATGTCCTTTATTTGCAACATGAGAAGAAAGATATTTTTGAAATGGCAAGACAATATATCAACGAGGAAAAAGGTGTCAATTCAGAAGAAGAGGCAATCAATGGTGCGTTAGATATTATTGCGGAAAATATTGCAGACAATAGCGATTATCGTAAAAAAATCAAGTCCTTTTGTTTCCGTGAGGCAGTTATTTCGTCAAAGGCGACAAAAGAGGAAAAATCAACCTATGAAATGTATTATGATTACAGTGAACCAATATTGAAAATGCCAAGTCATAGAATTTTAGCGATTAATCGAGGTGAAAAAGAGGAATTTTTAAAAGTAAAATTGGATAAACCAGAGGAAAAAATCATGGATTATTTGAAAAAACAAATCATTCAAGATTATAAAAGCCAGTTTGCCGAACTATTAGAAAGAGCGATTATCGATTCCTATAAAAGATTAATTGAGCCGTCAATTGAGCGCGAAATTCGTTCAGATTTAACCGAAAAGGCAGAAGAACAAGCCATCAAAGTTTTTGGCAAAAATGCGAAACAATTGTTATTACAACCACCCATTAAAAACAGGACAGTCATGGGATTTGACCCAGCTTACCGAACAGGCTGCAAAATTGCAGTGATTGACAAAACAGGAAAAGTGCTAGCAACCTCAACGGTCTATCCGACAGAGCCTCAGAAGGATGTAGAAGGAGCAAAAACGGTTTTAAAAGACCTAATAAAGAAATATCGTGTTAACATGATTGCTATTGGAAATGGAACAGCTTCACGTGAATCAGAAATTTTTGTTTCAGATATGCTAAAGGAAATTGATGACGAAATTTATTATGCAATTGTCAGCGAAGCAGGTGCTTCTGTATATTCTGCTTCCAAATTGGCAACCGAAGAATATCCAGACATCAATGTCTCCCTTCGAGGTGCGATTTCGATTGCACGCCGTTTGCAAGACCCACTTTCAGAATTGGTGAAAATTGATCCGAAATCAATTGGAGTTGGGCAATATCAGCATGATGTAAATCAAAAAAGGTTGAATGAAAGTTTAACAGGTGTTGTGGAAGATGCCGTAAATTCGGTTGGTGTGGATATTAATACTGCTACACCATCACTTCTTTCGTACGTTTCTGGAATTAATGGAACTATTGCGAAAAATATTGTGAAATATCGTGACGAAAATGGGGAATTAACACAAAGAAAAGAACTGTTAAAAGTGCCTAAGTTAGGCCCAGCTGCCTTTAAGCAATGTGCGGGATTTATCCGAATTTTTGATGGCAAAAATCCGTTAGAAGTGACGAGTGTCCACCCAGAAAGTTACGAAATTGCGGAACAGTTATTAACAAAATTTGGATATTCTGTGGAAAACTTGTTAGATAAAGAAAAACTGGAGGAAATAAAAAATAGTTTTCAGCAAGTCAATGTGGAAAAAACAGCAGAAGAATTGCAAGTGGGAAGTTTGACGTTAAAAGATATTATTGAGGAATTATCGAAACCGGGAAGAGATCCAAGAGAGGATTTGCCAAAGCCAGTTTTACGTAGTGATGTGTTGAAATTTGAGGATTTACAGCAAGGAATGGAATTAACAGGAACGGTCAGAAATGTAATTGATTTTGGAGCATTTGTAGATATTGGCGTGAAATATGATGGGTTGGTGCATATTTCAGAGATGGCGGATAAATATGTGAGAAATCCATCGGAGGTTGTTTCTGTTGGGGATATTGTTAAGGTTCGAGTGATTGGAATTGATCAGGAGAAGCATAAGGTTAGTTTGAGTATGAAAATATAAGCCAAAAGCCCCAAAGATGGGGCTTTGGATTTGTTCTGGTTCTGGTGCTAGTTTTGATTTTGTTCAAAAAAGTAATTAAGTTCTGCTTCTTTGCGGGATGCTTCAATTTCAGTTTGTGTTTTGGGCCGAATAAGTTCTGCTAAAGGAAAATAGCAATCGATATAAAATTTATCAATAAATATTTTTGAAGCTTGCGTATATTTATGACATTTTTGCATAATGTAAGCCCAAATTTCATTTTCCGAGGCTTTTGTGCCGTAGAATTTTTCAAACCACTCAATGGTAGCAACTATTTTTCCATTAATGTGGAGTTTAATTTCTGTGCCATCATCATTGAAGTCAATATAAACTTTTTCCACTTCCACGAAACTTTTGCTCGGATAAAAACCAAAGAAACTAATTACTTTTCCTCGTGAGTTTTTAATAATAGTGTTTGCTTTCATTTCTTCTTCCTCCTTAAAATGTCACGTGTTTTCAAATAGAGTTTGAGGAAAACACATAAATTATTTTTATGACTAATATTATACTATATTTACATAAAATTGTCAAGAGGCTACAGCTGTGATTTTAATTTTCGAAAGAAGAAAGATTTTTAAATAATTAGAAAACGAAAGAAAAGAGGTGTTCGTTGCGAACACCTCTGGTACAAGCTAGAAAGTTTTTGACTGATACATCTTTTTCCAAAAAATAGCTTGATATTTGTCTGAAATACCGTGATTTTTGAAAAGATTATCGACTAATGCGAAAGATTGTGCCTCAGCGGATGCTTGTAACAGGGAGTAAAGTTCTTCAGCCTCATTGCCAACTTTTTTTTTTAAGTAGTTTAGCAAATCTGGTTCAGGCTTTGGGGGTGGAGTTAAGTCTAAATCAGTATCTGGAAGCTGATTATAAGCTTCTAGAAGATAGTTTTTTCCCAAAAATTCTTTTTGCAACATCGATGGGTCAAAGTCAGCTGTTAAATACAATTTTAGGCATAAGGTATAGAATTTTTTGGAATAAAGGTGTTTTTCCCATATTCCAGTTGAAAGTATCACGTAAGAGTAATTTCTGATATAGGTTTTAGGGCTCCAATGAGATTTTTTTACACGTATGCCATCAGTATCAACCAGCTGATAGAAGTTATCTGCAGTCACTTCTTCAAGTGGTCGAGAAATTCGTACGATAACTGACTGTACAGGTTTTAGGTTAATCAATTGATTTTCCCAAGTGAAGGTTCTGTAATTTTGCGAATTGTTTGCCATATTGCATCCTCCTTAATTTGATAAAATTAATATGCAATATTATACCATATTTACATAAGATTGTCAAGAAGCTACAGCTGTTATAAAAAAATATTGAAAAGAAGGCCGAGTGCCTTCTTTTCAATTTAATATTTGTTTTGAATTTCTTTAATTTCCTCATAATGATTTTTCAAAATATCCAAAAAAACCTTTGCAATTTCGGGGTCGAATTGGGTTCCTGAACATTTTTCGATTTCTTCGATCACCACTTCTAAAGGAAGTGCATTTCTGTAAGAACGCTTGGATGTCATGGCGTCAAAAGTGTCGGCTATGGCTGCAATTCTGGCGAAAAGTGGAATGTCTTGGCCAGCCAATCCAGAAGGATAGCCACGACCATCAAATTTTTCATGATGATGAAAAACAATTGGCACAATTTCTTGGAAAATAGTCGCATTAGCAAGAATGTGTTTTCCGATAGCAGGATGATTTTTGATTTGCGAATATTCATCATCTGTTAATTTGGCTTCTTTTAGCAAAATGCTATCTGGAATGCCGATTTTTCCAATATCGTGGAATAAACCACCAATTTTTAATGTATGTAAATCCTCTTCGGATAAGCCCATATGGTTACCAATTAAAACAGAATATTCCGAAACACGGTCGGAATGACCACGTGTATAGGTATCTTTTGCTTCAACTGTATGACGAATAATTTCAATACTTTCTAAATACGCTTTTTCCAGATTTTCGCGAGATTCCTTTAATTCTTCATTAATTTCTTGAATAATCTGCATTTGTTTAATGGATTTGATGGCTGATTCGATTAGTAATAATAGTTGGTCAAATTTATCACTTTTTTCGCAATATCCTTGAATGGATAGACGTTTAATGGTTTCTAATGGTGGCGCTAAGTCTTTGTGACCAGTTAGCAGGATGATGTATAATTCTTGGTTGAATTTTCTGATTTCTTCAACCACTTGGTCACCATGAATTGGTGTCATGATGAAATCAAGTAGCATTAGGTCAAAATGTTCATTTTTGACGCGTTCGATGGCTTCAAGAGGATTGGTACAACCTACTAAAGTATAGCCAGAACGGCGTAAAAACACAGCAAGTGAATCAATGATGCCACCTTCATCGTCAACGGCAATGATTTTATAATTATTTTTTTCGGAAGTATTATTTTGGTTAGAAAGTCTCATGAGCATAATCTCCTTTTTTCTTTATTGTATATTATTTGGGTGGCAATAGTCAATATGATTTGATGAAAAAAATAGAGAGATTTGGAATCTCTCTTATAATAAATTTAATTTCTAATTGGCAAAGTGATATAAAAGGTAGTTCCTTTTCCTAATTCTGTTTCGTAACTTAAGTTTCCGCTAAAATGAGCTTTTATATTGGAATAAGACATAAACATCCCAAGACCAGTTCCATTTTTGCCTTTTGTGGTAATCATTTCTTTAAATAATTTCTTTTGGGCAACTTCAGAAATTCCTGGGCCATAATCTTTAATTGAAATGATAATTTGCTTATTTTCACGTGTTGCAGATAATTCAATTTTTTTATCTGTATAAGTTGTACCATAGGCTTCAATGGAATTGGAAATCATATTGTTGATAATCTGAACCAAACCATTGATGTTTCCTGTTAATAAATCTGCATCTCCAACACTATTTTGTATCTCAAGTGTGGCTAACGCATTTTTGAGTTCGTGTTTCATGAGAATATCAACACGTTTGAATAGTTCTGTAACTGAAAAATCAACTGAAGCATTATCTGCAAGGGTGACGGTTTGACCTTTTACGGCTGTGATAACGTCTGACATATACGAAATATGGCCTTTTAGCTTTTCAATCCATTCGCACATGTCAGTTGCAATATCGTGCATGTCTTCATTGGTGACAGAGGTGTTGTCAATCGAAGCATCATATTCGTTGATTAGGTCAGATAAGCCTTCTAAACCACCAGCTACAGAAAAAATAGGGGTTTTTAAGTTGTGTGCAATTCCTCCAATCATTTGACCGAAGAGAGGCTAGACGTTCTTGCTCGATTAACATGTCTTGGTTGTTTTGGATTTCTTTGAGGTGTTGATTGGTTAGTTCTTCGATTTTGTTGTAGGAGTAGGCAAGGTCACCAAACTCATCATTGGAAAGGATTGGTAAAAATTTTTGGGTAGTATAATCATTTTCATTTGCCACATGTTCTAGGGACTCAGATATATTTAGTATATTAGAAGAAGTATTGCGTGACCAAATGTAAATGAAGATTGTGTAAAGTAATGAAACACCAAAAATAATGCCAAGATAAAATACCATTAACTCATAGTCACTTGTGATATATTCAAAACCAATATACCAAGGATTGCCAGTGTCATCTAGAAGTTTTATCATATAGGCTTGCTGCTCGGTGGCATAAAATTCATAAATGGTTCCATTTGTTTTGTCAAAATAATGCTCTAAATATTTTAAAAAGAAGTCGGATACTTGTATGTTGGGATTGGATGTATAAATATTGTTTCTATCTGGAGGAATGATAATATAATAATCCGATTCTTGTAGGAGTGGAATGCTGTCTAATTCAGCTTTTAAATCTTGCAAATTCACATTCGTAAACGTTCTAGTGCTAAAAAATGCTTTATAGTAGTTCATAAGAGAGATGCCTTTTTCTTGCGTTGTTTTAGCATATCCAATTAATGAAATTACGATAATAGAAGCTGCTAGAAATGGGATAATTTGAATCATTAAATTGGTTGAAAACTTTATTCTAAATCCAGAATTTTTTTTGCAATGAGAAGAGATTGAATAAGTTAGTAAAATAATTTGTTTTAAATTTCTTTGTAAAAACATAAATTGCAGTAATGTAATCAACGCTACAATTGTGAAAAACATAAGGGAGAATTTCAATATAATTAGATTTGACATACGAAATGCCAAATTAAAACTAATCCCAATTGAAAAAATAACTGCAATTGCTGTAATATAAAATTGATAAGGAATATTTAAACAATCTTTTCTTGTTTTTTCGATTTCTTGTTGTGTGATTTTTTCTTTTCGATAGTATTTATTAAGAAAGACGTATATATTTCGCATCATAAAATTAATGATAATTGCGAAAATAAAGGTTGCTAAAACGAAAAGAAGGATATATTGCTGAAGATGATTTAAAGCTTCAGTTTCATTTTGAAATTGAAGGTCATCTTTTGCATAAGGAGGATAATTTAACATGATAGGCATAATAATATAAGTACAAAGGATAACAATCAAATTAATTAATCCTAGAAAGAAGAAAAACTTTCCTTTTAGTTTATTGACTTGTTTCGTATTTTTCATTATAATCACCTCATTTTATTTTCATTGTTATGTTTACAATAGTTTGTAAATAATCTTTTTTTAGTGGTTGCCAAGTAAAACCTAATTTACTTGAAATTTCTTGCGTAATAGAGTTACTATAGTTTGTCTCAATAAGATGTAGGGCTGAATATAAATGTTCTGCACCAACGGTATAAAAATTGGATAATTGTTTATCAAAAATTTCCTGTGTGACATGTTTAAAGGGTATATTTCGTTCCTCAAAAATATCAATAATGGAAGATAATTTTATTTTTTTATCGCTTTCAATGTGATAAATTGTATTGCAATAATCACTGTTTAGAATTTCAAAAATACAGTTACAACACTCATCAACAGGCGTTAGATATAGCTTTTGTTCTAAAACTTCAGGACTTACAAGCTGCATTTTTTG
The DNA here is from genome assembly GCA_948435735.1 of uncultured Clostridium sp. Taxonomy (GTDB): domain Bacteria; phylum Bacillota; class Clostridia; order TANB77; family CAG-508; genus Scatovivens. The sequence goes on along the minus strand of CAOJGX010000035.1, from coordinate 7,731 downwards.
CAGAGTATGGATGACTAATAAAAATCCATTTTGGTCAAAATTAGTCTGAAAAACACCATCTGAGATTCTAGGCATAATATTTCCAAGTCGAAATATTTTCGCATTCAAGTTTTTCTCGGTTATGCTTTTCAAAATCCTTTTTTCAGCTTCATATTTGGAAATCAAATATGGGTTTTTGTTAAAAGTCTGATGAATATTTAAAGTATTTTCAGTAAATTTCTCTTTGACATTTTCGTTATCATAGCCATTGATCGACAAAGTCGAAGTATGGGCTAAGCTAATGTTAAATTTTAGGCAGATATTGATTAGATGATTAACGGTTTCAACATTATCTTGGTACAATGTAGAATATTTAGCAAAATGTTTGACATTAGCAGCTGTATTAATAATGGTTTTCACTTCTTTAAAAACACGTTGATAAGTTTTTTCATCAAAGCCTAAGTTTTCTTTTCGCAAATCGCCATTTAAGACAATAGTTTTGCTTTTTATTTTTTCACATGTTTCTTCATCAAAATAATGATGTATGATTTGTTCAAATCTTTCTTCACTACTTAAATTTAATTTTTGCCTTACAATACAATAGATTTTCTTTGTTGACTCACGACAGCTCAAGGTTTTTAAAAAATTGGCTCCAACAAAACCGGTTGCACCAGTTAATAATACAGTTTCTAACTCCATTTTATTGGAAGCATTACAAATCTGGATACAATCCTCTGAAATTTCGTCATGAGAAGAAACTTCTTTTTTTATCATATAAGCCAGATTTTTAACAGTAGGATAGGTATATAAATCTTGAAGTGAGATGTTATAATTATGTAATTTGGAGTAAAGAATAGTCATATTTAAAGAATCAATTCCTAAATCATCTTCAAAATCATCTGTTATGGAGAAGTCGAAATTCACAATTTCTTTGACGATATCGTATATTTTTTGCTCAATTTTTGTGGTTGGTCTTAACAATTCACGTTTTTCATTTAAGTAATGGGTAGCTTCTTGTTCGAGTAATTTTTTGTCAGTTTTTCCATTTTTGGTATAAGGTAACGTCTCAATTTCAATAATTTTTTTTGGTCGCATATAAAACGTAAGTTTCTGATTGATTTCGTTTTTGATATCTTCAAGCTTAATATTAATACTACTATTTTTCCTAACAATAAAAAGAATAATATGCTGTGTATTTCGTATGGGAATGGATACAACACAAGTTTTAAAAGAGTTCCCTAAAATTGCCTGAATTTTATTTTCAACTTCATTTAATGAAACAAGATAACCTCCACTTATTTTCACAAAATCATCTTCTCTTCCTAAAAATTCTAATTCTAAAGTATGATTAATTTTAACCAAATCACCAGTTCGATATCCTTTTACGATTTTTCTTGTAAAAGGATTGCGAAATTTAATAAATTTTTTTTCGCTTAAATCCTCCAAATGAAAATACCCATTAGCAATATTTTTTAAGGAAGTATCGTCCTCAAAAATAACCAATTCGCCTTTTGTATGAAGTGGCAAAGGTTCTGTACAATTTTTTCCAAAAACGAAGCCTCTTGCAGTAGGAATTAATTTGCCAATCGGAGAGTGATTAAAAAGTAAGTTATCTTTGGTAAGTTTATGTGTTGTAACAAACATTGTTGTCTCAGTAGGACCATAAGCGTTATAAATTCCTAGATTAGGACATTTTTCAAAAATATATTTGAAGTTTTCTGGCTTGAATACTTCACCACCAGTTCCAAAAATTCTAAAATGAGATAAATCAACCGAATTTTTAGCAGATAGGATGGTTTGAATTTGCTCTAACCATTTAGAAACGGCAAATGTTCTTGTTACTTTTTCCTTTTCTAAAAGAGTCACAACTTTTTCAGGATTCAGCTCGATTTCTTTTGGAATTACTATTAATTTTCCACCATTTAGAAGGGTTGTGTAGATATCGATGGCAGAGGCGTCAAAAGAATATTTTAAGAGAGAAATCGAGATATCATCTGGTAAAAACCTTAGATCTTCATCTAGATTTACTGAATTTACTAGAGAAATGACATTTTCATGCTTCATCATAACACCTTTTGGAACACCAGTTGAACCCGAAGTATAAATCAAATAGCATAAATCAGCTGGTTTAATATTAATTTTAGGTTCAGCAGTAAAGTCATTATCTAATAAATCCTCAAATATGACTTGTTCTTCCAAAACGGATTTACTAATTTGCGTAGAATATTTTTTCTCTGTAATCAAAAGAACTGACTCACTATTGGTAACAATAAATTCCGCACGACTTTGCTCTTCTTCTGGCAAAATCGCAACATAATAACAACCAGCTTTCATAATGCCTAACATACTGATAAACATTTCTGGTTTTTTATCAAAAATAATAGAAATTGCCGAACCTTTTTTAATTTTCTTCTTAAGAATGCTATTGGCAACACAATTTGCTTTTCGATTTAATTCTCCATAAGTAATTTCGGTATCATTATATTTTAGAGCCACTTTAGATTTATTTTTGTTAGCGATTTTTTCAAATCGACTCACAATGGTATCAGTTGTTGAAACAAAATCACCAGTATTGTTGAATTGTTTTAACAAGTTTATATCTGTTTCAGAAAGAAGAGAAATATCTTTTAACAGGCCATTCGTATTTTTTAAAACTTGTTTCATCACTGTTACCAATCTTTCATGAAGCAAATCTATCTCCTTTTCGTCAAAAATAGCAAGCATATAATCATAGCATAACTGATGTTCGCCAAAATGGTTCATATAGCTAATAAAAAGAGGATTTGCTTGTGTATGATTAGCATACCAAGTATTTTTATAAATTTCATTATCAAAATTTTCCTCTAAATTATTCATTTGATACGAAAAAACAATTTCATATAAATTTGTATGCTCACCCGAAAAATTCTCATATTCTTTTTGAATTTCGTGATATGGAAAACTCGAATGTTTAAAACAGGCCATGTTTGTACGTGTAATTTGCTTACACAATTCAACAAAATTAGAATCCGGTGTAGCCTTAATATGAAGTGGCAAGGTGGCAACAAACATGCCCATCATGTCTAATTCTTTGTCAGCTTTTTTGCGGTTTAAAAATGGCGTTCCGAGTACTAAATTTTCATTCGAAAATAATTTTGAAAAATACGTTGATAAAATTCCTAAAAAGAAAGAATATTCAGTCATATTATTTTCCTTACAAAAGTTTGCTATTTTGTTGTACAAAGTAGTTTCAATACTTTTTTCAACACGTGTACTTTTTTTATTTTTGGGAATTTCAAACTCATTTTTACACGTTAAATGTTTGACATATTTCTCCCAAAACTTTTTATCTTTTTCGTATTTTTCTGATTTTTTATAGGTTTCATTTTTCTCAATATAAGTCAAATAGGAAGGTTTTTTTTCAGAAATTTTATTGGTTTGAACTTGTTCATAAAAATAGCCCAAGTGTTCTACAAATAATTGTGCCATAGACCAAGCATCTGCAATTAAATGATGCATTTTTACACATAAATAGACACAATTTGGACAAGCAATGATTCTAAAATCATATAATTTATGATTTAAAATATGGATATGCTCTAAACCAACTGTGCGAATAATCTCATGAATTGTCTCATCCGCATCATCTTCCACAAAATATACTGGAATATCTTCATATTCATAGTCAGCAAGATATTGTAAAGGTTTCGTATTCTCCTCTAAAACACGGATACGAAGTGCATCATTATTTTCAATCATTCGATTAATTGCTTTTTTTAATATTTCTAAATCCATTTTTTGATTAATAAAAAGAGTACCATAAATCTGATTGATATCTGTATTTTCATTGAGTTGCTCCATGACCCAAATATTTTCCTGAGGAATTGTCAAATTATAATACTTCATTTTTTCATTGGCATTTTTTTCCATTTCTATTTCCTTTGCAACATAAATTTTATTCTATATTATCGAAAAATGAATAAAAAATCAACATTTATTCCAAAAAATATCAAAATACGTATGAAATATTATATTCTGGAAAAAATAACCATTACCAAGGAGGAGAAAAACCATGTATTACGAAGAAAAAAAGAAAAATAAAGAACGTTTAATCATGTATTGTTTAATGGTAGTTATCATTACCTTATTGTTAGTCTTAATCCTACGAACAGAAGTGGGAAATACCAATACAATAACGGAATATAATGCCCAAAAAGTAAATTTTGACGAAAATGCCCAAACCGAGAAACCGAAAAACACCAGTAGTTCTAACAATATTGCAGATTCTGTAAAAGCAATTGTTGGCATTTCCAAATTAAAACAAAGTGGAAGTTCTGTATTTGTCAATCGTGCGGAACAGAAATTAGGTCTAGGAAGTGGCGTAATCATTACGGAAAATGGCTATATTTTAACCAATCAACATGTTTCAGGCAACAAATATAGTACCTGCTATGTTACACTAGATGACGGAAATACTTACGAAGGAAATGTAGTTTGGTCAGATGGCAACATTGATTTAGCCATTGTAAAAATCAATAAAAACAATCTCAGTTATTTAGAACTAGGTGATTCTGATGCGATTCATCTAGCAGAAGAGGTTTATGCTATTGGAAATCCGCTAGGCTTAGAATTCCAAAAAACGGTAACCAAAGGAATTATTAGTGCGATGAATCGAACCATAAAAATTGAAGACGAAAACCAAAATGTTTATATGGAAGATTTAATTCAAACCGATGCTACCATAAACGAAGGAAACAGTGGAGGCGCGTTAATTAATTCAGACGGTCAACTAATTGGCATTAATTCCGTAAAAATTAGCAATGCGGAAGGAATTGGGTTTGCGGTTCCCATTAATATTGTCAAACCAATTATCAATAAATTAATGAGTGAGGGAAAATTTGATGAAGCTTGGCTTGGCATTTATGGCTATGATAAAGAAGCCATTCCTTATTTAGATTCCAACTTAGAAATTGAAAATGGAATTTACGTGGCACAAATTGTTCCAGATGGGCCACTAGCCAATTTAGATATTAAAGAAGGAGACATTATCACACAAATCGATGACACTAAAATTAGCAAAATGAATGATTTAAAAAAATATATTTATAATAAAATGCCAAATGATAAAGTCGTTTTGTATGTGGAAAGAAATGGGAGACAACTAACTTTAGAAGTGACTTTAGCAAATAAAGTAGCGTAAAAGCTACTTTTTTTCTATTTCAGAAAAGGATAGAAAATAAAGATACAAATTTTTCACATGCTCTTAAAAACGATCTAGAAGCATTTTAAGGGCATATACCCCTTTTCTGGTATAAAAGATGTATACCAACCCAATAAAAACGCCTTCCTGAGGCTCCTAGCACTTCACTCAAAAACTCATTTTTCTGATACCTATACTTTTTATGGCTCTAAAAAATCCAGAAAAATACTTTTTTGAGGTTTTTTTAAGTTTTTAGTCATTTTAGTCAAAAATTTAAAAAAAGTCTCTCAAATTGAATTTTTTATAATTGAAGTCAATGAAAAGTTAAAAGTTCATAGCTTGACATTTTATGTAAATTATAGTATAATTAGTCTATTAAACCCAAATGAAGGGTTAAAAAATTTTAGAACAAGGAGGACTTGATTATGAAAAAGTCTAATCATGCAACTAAGAAACCCGTTTCTCATAAAAATCGGAGGGGTAGAAACATTGTAGTTTCTATAACGCTTATGGGGATTCTAGCAGTAATTGCTATTGCGGTGTTCATCCAAATTCGGGCTTCTGACAATATTGCTAATCATTTAATCGAAACAGCAAAAGCAGAGGTTGACATGGATGGTGTGGAACATCTTGCTGTAAAACTCAAATCGGAGACCTTTGAAATAGGGGGAAGAGAATATTTTTATTTCTCCAAAGAATTTGAAAAAGCAGAGGAAATACCGGTTTTAGAAGCCGAAATACCAAGTCAATTTATGGAAGATTTTGAGTTATCGAAAAAACTTGTTCAGAAATTTGTAAATCAGTATTTTGACAGCGAAACAAGGAAAGAAATTCACACACAAATGGAAGAAATTCCATTTGTTATCGGAGATTTTTCTATTTGTAAAACTACTTCTGAATCCAGCTTTATCTTTGACAGGAAAAAGATGTATATGAACCCAGAGATATTAGGCTATTGGCAAATTCTGCCCAATGAACTAATAATCTTTACTATGGTACATGAATGGGTACACATGGTTAGAGAAGTGACTTTTTCAGAAGACACTACTTTGGTAGGTATGTTTCCAGAAGCAATGACAGACATTATTGCAAAGGCAATTTATAACTATGACCGTGAAGATTCGGGAAGTTATAAAGAAAGTTATTATTATGCCTATGCCTTTGTAAGCCAATATGAAGAGGAAGCAATTCGGGCGTACTTTTATGGATTTTCTTCAATCATTGAAAAAATGGGTGAAAATAACTTCAAAGCCTTTGTCTTTATAACAGAAATCATGCAGGCCGTGATGCTAGAAGATGGATACACGCTTAAAAGGGCGTATTTAGAAGCCAATGGTGTGCAGGAGCAGGAGGTGAAGCAGATAGTATTAAACATGCTATAGTCTTTCAAAAGGAGATACTAGAAGATAATTTTTCTAGTATTTTCTTTTTGTCTGAAAATAATTTCATAGAAACCTTGCAAATCACAATCTAATACGATATAATAAGCATAATCAAGGAGGTAATCATGGAAAATAAAAAAACGATATTAAGTGGAATCCAAGCCACAGGAAATTTAACACTTGGAAATTATCTAGGAGCCATCCAGAATTGGATAAAAATGCAAGATGAATATGACTGCTACTACATGATTGCAGACCTACATTCTTTAACAGTCAGAAATGACCCAGAAATTTTGCGTCAAAGAGCTATGCAAGTACTGGCTACCTATGTTGCTGCTGGTTTAGATCCAGATAAAAATACATTTTTTTTACAATCACATGTTGAAGCACACACGAAACTATCTTGGGTGTTAAACTGCTATACTTACATGGGAGAACTCAATCGCATGACACAATTCAAGGATAAATCAGCCAAACATGCAGATAATATTAATAGTGGTCTATTTACCTATCCTGTTCTTATGGCGGCCGATATTTTAGTCTACAATGCAGATTTAGTGCCGGTTGGGGAAGACCAAAGACAGCATTTAGAAATTACACGTGACATTGCCGAAAGATTTAATGGCATTTATGGCGAAACATTTGTTATTCCAGAAGCCTATATTGGAGAGCAAGGTGCGAGAATTATGGGGCTACAAGATCCTACAGCCAAAATGAGTAAAAGCACAACCAATCTAAACGATGTCATTTTCTTAAAGGATTCACCAGATGAAATCCGAAAAAAGCTAAAAAAAGCTGTTACAGATTCCGAAAATTGTGTTAGATACGATAAAGAAAACAAACCCGGTGTCAGCAATTTAATGACAATTTATGGATTAATTGAAGGAAAATCCATGCAAGAAATCGAAAAAGAATTTGCTGGAAAAGGCTATGGAGATTTTAAAAATTCAACGGCAGAAGTAATTGTCAAGAAGCTACAACCGTTCCAAGAGAGATACAATGAATTATTACAAAATCAAGATACTCTAAAAGCAATCTACGAAAAAGGTGCTAAAAAGGCACAAGAAAGGGCTAATCCAATAGTAAATGAGGTGTATAGGAAGATTGGCTTAATAATTTAATAATCTATCTATTTTTATAGGTTTAAAATAGATATGTCACAAGTAAATTGAAAATAAAATATTGAAAGAG
>CAOJGX010000034.1 GCA_948435735.1 uncultured Clostridium sp. | reverse complement strand
ATCCGTTTTTCCTTTTATTTATTTCCTTTAGATTTTTTCAGGGAAAATTGCTGATTGGCTAGTATATTGAAAGCTAAAGGAATACCAGCTAGAGCTAGAAGTGGATTTGCTGAATATATACATTATGATGGTATATGTTACGACCATTGGATTACAGAATATTTTGATGAAAAAGAAAATAGATGGAGATTAATAGATGCAGATGAGCATTGTCCAGACCATGAAATGGGATTTGATTTGAATGATATTCCTTATGATAAGTTTTTATTTGGTGCAAATGCTTATTTAGGCGTAAGACAGAATAAATATAAACCTGAAACTATTTTATATTCTTCTGATCCACCAACTCTAGGACTAAAAGCTTCAATAAGAGGATTATTTTACGATTTCCATTCGTTAATGAATGATGAAATTATATTCTTACATATGCCTAAATATATACAAGACAAGAATTTTGAATTATCTGAAGAAGAATATATAGAATTAGATAATTTAGCGAACTTAATGCTAAATCCTAATGAAAATTTTAGTAAACTACAAGAAATTTGGAACAATATGACTAAATTTAGAATTATGTCAGGAGCATTGAATTAGTTTGTTTTAAAATAGAGCAGAATTTTTATACCTCTGCTCTATTTTTGAATGAACAATAAATTAGTTCTTTTGTAAAATTTCTTCAACTAAATGCTGATAACTATTCGTAAGCCTAGCCATTCTAAAAGGTCAGTATTTTTCAAGTTTTCATCAACAGGATTTTTTAAAAATATGCCAAAAACCATTGACAAATTTTGTAAAAAATTGTAAAATAATAAAAATATGTTATCAAGAGTGGACGAGAGAATCGGCTCGATGACTCCACAGCAACCTATTTTAAAATAAGGTGCTAATACCGACAAAGCAAAGTGCTTTGGCTGATGATTTCGTGAAATCAAAAAAGAAATCTTTGCTTATTTAAGCAAAGGTTTTTTTGTCTAAAAAAACTTGTAACATAACATGAAATAAAGAAAGGAAGTAGAAAAATGAGAAAATTATTTACGTCAGAAAGTGTAACAGAAGGGCATCCAGACAAACTGTGTGATTATATTTCAGATAGTGTTTTAGATAGCTTTTTTGAAAAAGATCCTTATGCTAGAGTGGCATGTGAAACGGTAGCAGGAAAAGGGCAAATTTTGTTAACAGGAGAAATCACGTCAACAGCAGAAGTGGATTTAGAAAGTGTGGTTAGAAATGCCATAAAAGAAGTTGGTTATCAAGATGAGAATTTAGATATTGACTATCGAACTTGCAAAGTTTTGATTAATATTTCAAAGCAGTCCGCCGATATTGCGATGGGGGTTGACCAGTCGTATGAAGATAAAGAAGGGCAAAATATTGCCTCAGAAGGTGCTGGAGATCAAGGAATGATGTTCGGCTTTGCGACAGATGAAACAGATGAATTTATGCCAATGCCAATTTATTTAGCACATAAGTTGTCAAAAAGACTAACAGAAGTTAGAAAACAAGGCATTTTAGATTATATCCGTCCAGATGGAAAAGTGCAAGTGACTGTTGAATATGAAAACGATAAACCTGTTCGTGTTGATACCATTGTTATTTCAACACAACACACAGAGCAAACGGATTTAGAAATGTTGAAACAAGATATGAAAGAAAAAGTTATTAATGGAATTGTTCCGAAAGAATTGTTAGATGAAAACACAAAATATTATATCAATCCAACAGGAAGATTTGTGATTGGTGGCCCTTTGGGCGATAGTGGTTTGACAGGAAGAAAAATTATTGTGGATACATATGGTGGTTATAGTCGTCATGGAGGAGGTGCTTTTTCGGGAAAAGACCCAACAAAAGTGGACCGTTCCGCTTGTTATATGGCAAGGTTTGTGGCAAAAAATGTGGTGGCAAATGGATATGCCAAAAAGTGTGAAATTCAGCTTTCTTATGCCATTGGTGTCGCAAAACCAGTTTCTATTTTTATCGATACTTTTGGAACAGCAAGGATTCCAGAAGCAGAAATTATTAAAAGAATTGAAGCAAAATTTGATTTAACACCACGTGGTATTATGAATACCTTAGATTTGCGTAAACCAATTTATCGAAAAACAACGAATTATGGACATTTTGGAAAGCCAGAATTAGCGTGGGAACAAATCATTGATTTTTAGAGAAATTTTTCAAAAATAGTTGATATTTTATAGAAATTGATATACAATAACCAAAGACCAAAAAAAGGAGGCCGTATGATAAATTTTGATGATGTTGCCCAAAATCTTGAAATCAAAGAGCTGATGAAAAATGCCCAAAAACAATTAGATGTTTTAGGCTATACAGAACATTCTGCTAGACACTGTATGTTAGTAGCCGAAAGAGCAGGGGATATCCTAGAAACATTAGGCTATGACGAACACAGAATAGAACTTACCAAAATAGCTGGCTATATGCACGATATAGGAAATTCAGTCAATCGAACAGACCATGCACATTCTGGAGCAATCTTGGCTTACCAAATTTTAAAAGAGATGGGAATGAACGTTGTTGACCGAACCGAAATTATGATGGCAATTGGAAATCACGATGAAGCGACAGGAACTGCTGTAAGCGACATATCAGCAGCATTGATTTTAGCAGATAAATCCGATGCGCATCGAAGCAGAGTTTCGAAAAAAGATAGAACGATATTTGACAAACACGATGAAGTAAATTATGCAGTAACACATTCAGAATTAAGAATCGATACAGAAAATAAAAAAGTGATTTTAGATTTAAAAATTGATACCAAAATATGTCCCGTTATTGATTATTTTGAAATTTTTATGGAACGTACGCAAATGAGTAAAAGAGCAGCAAAATATTTGGGATTATGGTTTGAGTTAATCATTAATAATACGAACTTATTATAAATAGGAGGAAATGATTTTGGAAAAGATATTAGAAAAAATAAAAATATTGGTTGTAATAGCATTGATAATATTGGTTTCGTTAGTTGCATTTTGGGGCGTTTTTTGGAAAGACAAAGGCGTATGGAAAAATGCTGTGCCAGATTATCAATATGGTATGGAATTAGAAGGTACGAGGGAATTAAGATATGGATTAGATACTTCGGAAGAAGAAAAATATGTCTATGTGGATGAAAATGGAAATATAAAAGGAGAAGTCTGGAAAGATGGAAACCCAACCACAGAAGAAGCTGAAACCAATCCAGATGAAACAGCAGATGCCGAAGCTTCTAAAGAAACAGCAGATGAGGAAATTCCTTACAAAAAAGAGACAAGAACCATAAAAGTCAATAGTGATGACAAATTGACAAAAGAAAATTTTGAAACAGCCAAAAAAATCATTCAAAAAAGGTTCAAAGAACAAGAAATACGAGAAGCAAATTTAAGAATTGATGATGTTACTGGAAACTTAATGATTGAAACAGCTAATAATGACCAAGTTGAATTAGTGGAAGATTTAGTATCCAGTGTTGGAAAACTTCAAATCATTGATTATCAAAATGGTTTGGTTTTGATGGATAATGCAGATATCAAAAATGTGTCTGTTGTGTCTTCTAATAATGAAGCAACGTATAATACGTATTTACAACTAGAATTTAATAAAGAAGGTGCTGAGAAATTAAGAGAAATTAGCACCCAATATGTTGAAATCAAAAATGAAACAGAAACACAAAACGAAGAAACAACGGAAGAAACGGAAGAAGAGCATAACCATGACGAAGAAACAGAAAAAAAATATGTATCTATTGTATTTGATAATACAACCATAATGACTACCTATTTTGGTGAAGAAATGACAGCAGGTATGTTACAAATCCCTGTTGGGCAGGCCAGAACAACACAAAAAGAATTTTTAGAAGATTACGAATCAGCGCAAAATATTGCCAACATTTTAAAATTGGGAATGATGCCAGTTACCTATCGATTAGAAACAGATAATTTTGTAAAATCACAATACACAGCAGATGATTGGAATGTTTTGAAAATAGTAGCAGCTACTGCAATTGCACTTGCATCTGTAATTCTAATGATAAAATTTAAGAAAAATGGAGTTTTAGCTGCTCTTTTAGCAATTGGCTATATAGCTGTATTGTCAATTGTTATGAGATATACGAATGTTATTTTAACACAAAATTCCTTGGCTACTTTTTGGCTTGTTATTATTTTCAATTATATATTTATGAAACTACTTTTAAAACAATTGCAAACACAGGAAATTACGCAAGCATATAGCCAAACAGCAAAGAAATTTTATTTAGGTGCATTTCCTGTTGCAGTTTTTGCACTTGTATTTACTTTCTCAAAATATGTAACAATGAGTAGTGTCGGAATGGTTTTATTTTGGGGAATTATGGTGCATGTTGTATATCATGCATTATTAACAAGAGTAATTTTAAAAAAGCAAAATTAGTGGCTTGCTATTCTTAGCCTATAAAAAATAGAGAGGATTTTATAAAATGGAAACAAATAAAAATAGTAAAAAAATCATTATTTTTGGTGTTATTCTTTTAATGTTAGCTGGATTAATCGTAGTTGCTTTAAAAGGCTTTAAAGTTTCACTGATGTTTGGAAAACATGAAACGATAGAAATAAAACTTGATAAAGCAATGGATTTCGAAACAATGGAGCAAATCAGTAAAGATGTTTTTCAAAAGAAAGACTTTACTTTGAAAGAATTAGAAGTTTTTGGAGATTCCGCACAAATTAATGTGGAAGCCATTACGGATGAAGAAAAAACAACTTTAATCAATCAAATTAATGAGAAATTTGAAGTTTCAAAAACGGTTGAAGATTTGAAAATTTATTCTGTTTCAAATAAGAGAATTAGAGATGTGGTAAAACCATATATTGTACCAATGATAAGTGCATTTGTTGTGATATTTATTTATGTCTTAATTCGATTTAGAAAAATAAATGGGATACAACTCATTTTAGAATTTGTAAAAACAGCTATTTTGACAGAAGTTATCTTACTAAGTGTAATTGCAGTGATAAGATTTCCAGTAACAGATGGCTTGATTGCTATCCTTATGCTAATTCCTATTCTTGAATTAATAATTGCGACCTTTAAAGGTGAGGAAAAATTAGCCATAGAAAACAATGAATAGGGGGAAAAAGATGAAATTAGATCTAAAAAATAAAGTAAGTTTGTTGATTTTAAGTATACTGATTCTTATTTTTGTAATTTGTATCTACTTTGTACTGACAAGACTTTGCTGGAAAGGTTGTACAACAACGGATTTGCCTATTCCAAAAACAGATAATATTTCTGTTGTACCGACCATGCATGATAACATTCAGCAAGATACAGCTTGGTGTGGAACCTTTCAATTGGTATGGAATGATATGATAAAAGAAGTGGTTGGTCAAGAAGTCAAATGGGAAGAGCCACTTGCCATGGTAGACAACTTAAACAAGCAAGACTTTAATGAAAGTTCTATTTCAGAAGCCTATTATTATAAAAAATTTGGCCTAAAAACACTGGATTTAAAAACCGAAATCGAAAAAGGAATTCGAGAAAAATTTAACGAAACAAGCAATGTTTTAGGAGATATTGATTGGAGCCAAGAGGCTTTAGACCAAGGCAGAGAGGATGTCAAAAGATATTTGTTTTATACCATGTTAAAACGAGACTTTTCCTATGAAAAAGAATTTACCAAGCTAGAAAATGGAAAATTTGCCAATCAATATGACAATGTAAAATATTTTGGAATTGATGCTACCACGGAAAAAGCGGTAAGAAAGCAAGTAGAAGTGTTATATCATAATTCAGAGGAAGATTTTGCGGTGCTATTATATACAGTAGAAGGTGACCAAGTGTATGTATGCAAAGGAACGAAAGCTTCTACGTTTCATGAAATTTATAATGAGATGGTACGCAAAGCGGATTCATATAGTGGTAATCGAACTTTTGGGGAACTAGATTATCTTAAAATTCCAGAAATTACTTTTGATGTAAAAAGAGAATATACAGAATTAGAAAATAAGAAATTTTATGGTGCTCAAAAGAACCAAATTGAAATCGTCAAAGCCATCCAAACGATTCAACTGCAGATGGATGAAAAAGGTGGTTCAATCAAAAGTGAGGCAGTTATGGATGTTTTTGATAAAGCAACAGCCCTTGAACCAGAAGAACAACAACCAAGGTACTTCTATTTTGATGATGAATATGTCCTATTTTTGCTTGAAGAAGGCAAAGAAAAGCCTTATTTTGCAACCTGTATAAGTGATATTACGAAATTTCAATAATATCAAATGGAAATGATATAAACGAAAAACAAGCGGAAAATATCGGCTATACTGTAAAAAATATATTGATAATGGTGTATTAAGCAATTATTCTAAATTTATAGCTATTATAAAAACAACAGTAAATGATGAAACCAATATTTATACGTCTAGATATAACTTGCATTGAAAATAATTCATATATAATGTATAAAAAGTCAGTTTATTTGCTAAAACTGACTTTTCCAAATTCTATTCTTTCATCTCTCTTGCCAACTTCCCAATTGCTTTTGTTTCAATTCGCGATACATAGGAACGCGAAATTCCCATCATACTTGCAATCTCATGTTGTGTCTTTGGTTCATCTCCATTTAAACCAAACCTTAATTCAATAATCATTTTTTCTCTATCTTTTAAAATGTTTTTTATTTTTTCATATAACCTCTTAATTTTAAATTTTAAATCAACTTCATCCTCAATATTTCTATCATCATTTTCTAACACTTCTTGAAGAGTTACCACATTGTCATCCTTATCTTTTCCGAATTGGCTCATTTAAATAAACTTCTGCCCCTAATTTTTTCGTTGAACGTAAATACATTAAAATTTCATTTTCAATACACCTAGCGACATACGTTGCTAACTTGAAATTTCGACTTAAATCATAGCTACCAATTCCCTTAATTAAGCCAATTGTCCCAATAGAAATCAAATCATCTTGGTCAATATTCGTACTTGAATATTTCTTCGCGACATGGGCAACCAACCTCAAATTTCGCTCGATTAAAACATTTCTGGCTGTTTCGTCTCCATCTCTTAACTTTTCTAAATACATTCTTTCCTCTTCTTGTGACAAAGGTTCTGGAAATAAATTGCCACTTTGTATGTAACCTACGCCAATAATTGCTTGGCTTAAAAAATTTATAAAATTCGCTATCGAAATAAAGAACATATACATTACCTCCACATTATAATTTAAGTATATGAAGGTAAAATATTTTTGTGCCTGACCCCTAGCTAAAAGCTAAAATTTCTACAGTTTCTACAAAATTTTTAAATTCTAATCCCATATTTTTTCCCTTTATTTTCTATCAACCATATAAAAGTTTACACGTAATATTAAATTTTTAAAATGTAAATCTTGTTTTTTTAGGAGAAATAAGATATAATAAAGCTATTGATTGAGAAGAGATAAGAGGAGGACAAAAATATGTCATATAATTTTAAAGAAGTGGAAAAAAAGTGGCAGAATAAATGGGAGAAAGAAGGAACATTTTATGCAAAACAGGATTTTGAAAATCCAAAAAAATGGTATGGATTAATTGAATTTCCCTATCCTTCTGGGCAAGGTTTGCATGTTGGACATCCACGAAGTTATACAGCATTAGATATTATCGCTAGGAAGAAAAGAATGGATGGATATAATGTATTATACCCAATTGGCTTTGATGCTTTTGGTCTTCCAGCAGAGAATTATGCGATTAAAAATCATATTCATCCTAAAGTCACAACTGAAAATAATATTAATCATTTTAGAGAGCAGTTAAAGGCGTTAGGCTTTTCATTTGATTGGTCAAGAGAAGTTAATACAACAGATCCTGCCTATTACAAATGGACGCAATGGATTTTTATTCAATTATACAAAAAAGGTTTAGCCTATAAAACGACAATGCCAATTAACTTTTGTACGGGATGTAAAGTTGGGTTGGCAAACGAAGAAGTGGTAAATGGCGTTTGTGAAAGATGCGGAAGCCCTGTTGTGCAAAAAGAAAAGAGTCAATGGATGCTAAAAATTACAGAATATGCCCAAAGATTGATTGATGATTTAGACGAAATTGATTTTTTAGAAAAAATCAAAGCTCAACAGAAAAATTGGATTGGTAGAAGCGAAGGTGCAGAAGTCAATTTTCCAATAGATGGAACAGAGGATCAGTTATTGATTTACACAACAAGACCAGACACGATTTTTGGTGCAACCTATATGGTGGTAGCACCAGAACATCAAATTATTAAGAAATATGCAGATAAAATTACAAATGTAGATGAAATTAAAGCATATCAAGAAAAAGCGGCTTTAAAATCAGACTTTGAACGTGCTGAATTAAATAAAGAAAAAACAGGTGTTGAAATTCAAGGATTAAAGGCGATTAATCCATTAACCAAGGAAAAAATTCCAATTTGGGTTTCGGATTATGTTTTGATAACCTATGGAACAGGTGCGATTATGGCAGTTCCTGCACATGATGAAAGAGATTTTGAATTTGCAAAAAAATTTAGTTTGCCAATTAAGCAAGTTATCAAGCCAAAAGATAATGTAATCGAAATTGATTTAGAAAATAAGGCATTTACAGAGGTAGAGGATGGAGTTGCTGTAAATTCTGGATTGATGGATGGTCTTCCAGTAAAAGAAGCTATAAAAAAAGTAATAGAATACGTTGAAGCCAATAAAATTGGTACGAAAAAAGTTAATTACAAATTACGTGATTGGGTATTTTCTCGTCAAAGATATTGGGGCGAGCCAATTCCAATGGTATATTGCGAGGAATGTGGTTGGGTGCCAATTCCAGAAGAAGAGTTGCCACTAAAATTGCCTGAAATTGAAGATTATGAGCCAAGCGAAAATGGTGAATCTCCACTTGCGAAACAACTAGATTGGATTCAGACAACATGTCCACATTGCGGAAAACCAGCCAAAAGAGAAACCGACACAATGCCACAATGGGCAGCTTCTTCTTGGTATTTTCTAAGATATATGGATCCACATAATAGCCAAGCGTTAGCTTCCAAAGAAGCATTGGAATATTGGTCACCAATTGATTGGTATAATGGAGGAATGGAACATACAACACTTCATTTGCTTTATTCACGATTTTGGCATAAATTTTTATATGATATTGGTATTGTACCAACCAAAGAGCCTTATCAAAAACGTACTTCACATGGCATGATTCTTGGTACGAACGGCGAAAAAATGTCGAAATCAAAGGGGAATGTCATTAATCCGGATGATATTATTGCAGAATTTGGAGCAGATACGTTTCGTGTTTATGAAATGTTTATGGGCCCATTTGATGGGGTCGCAGCTTGGTCAATGGAAAGTATTCGTGGTTGTGGAAAGTTTTTAGATAGAGTTTGGAATCTGAAAAATATGTTAACATCGGATGAAACCTATTTGCCAGAACACGAAAAAATGATACACAAAGCGATTAAAAAAGTAACTTCCGATATTGAAGAAATGAAGTTCAATACAGCCATAGCGACTTTTATGACAATGGTGAATGAATTTTACAAAGATAAAAAATTATCCAAAGGAGAATATAAAACCTTTTTGCAATTATTAAATCCATTTGCACCACATATAACAGAAGAATTATTTGAAGAAATTGGAGAAAGTAAAACGATTGCAGAAACAAAATGGCCAGAATTTGACGAAGCCAAGACAGTAGATGATGTGATTGAAATTCCAGTTCAAGTCAATGGAAAAGTGAAAGTTGTTGTGCAAGCTCAAAAAGATGCTTCGGAGGAAGATGTAAAACAGATTGTACATGAAAACGAGATTGTGAAAAAGAATTTAGCAGGAAAAACCATTGTGAAAGAGATTTATGTTGGTGGAAAGATTTATAATATTGTGGTGCGTTAAGAGGATGAATGGATGAAGATTTTAGAAATTTATAAAAAGTATGATTTGCCAGAGAATTTGCAGCTACACATGCTTCGTGTGGCTGCTTGTAGTGCTTTGATTATGGAGCATTGGAATGGCCCGCAAATTGATCAAGAGGCAATTATACGCGTTTCCTTGCTTCATGACATGGGAAATATTTTGAAGATACCAGAGGATTTTTCAAAAGATGAGAATTTTTTGAAGATAAGGAAGCAATATTTCCAAAAATATGGCACCAATGACCATGAACTAAATTTAGAAATTGGTAAGATAGAGGGGTTGACAGAAAAAGAATTGGCAATTTTAGATGGAAAAAGGTCGAGAAAAAATGAAGAAACGTTAAAGTCGGATTCGTATGAGCGAAAAATTTGTGCGTATTGTGACCAAAGAGTGGCTCCGAATGGAGTGGTTGGGATTGTAGAACGCTTGGAGGATGCGAAGAAGAGATATAAGGATAAGCCATTATCTGTGTGGTCAGATGAAGCAAAAGCCAATCGTTTGATGAAATGTTCACTGAAAATTGAGAAGCAAATTATGCAGTTTTGTGCGATTAAGCCAGAGGAAATAACGGACGAGAGGATTGCGAAATTTGTGAAAGAGTTGAAGAAATATGAGATGGGAGAAAAAGATGATAAAGAATATAATAGTTGATTTATCAGAAGTTATTATTTCGGGATATAGTGGAATAGAGAAAATTATTGAAGAAAATACGAATATACCAGCAGAAATCTTTTATAAAAGAAACAAAGAAACATGGAACATATTTCTTGACTGTATGAGAGGTAAATATTCAGAAAATGAATATTTGGAATATTTATTAAAAGGGATGAATTGGGAAATCAGTAAAGAGGATTTAAAAAGATTGATTAGACAATGTTTGAATAGAAAAGTTGAAGGAACAGTCGAAATTTTACAAAGACTAAAGGAGAATTATCTGCTTGTTTTGTTATCAGACCATGTGAAAGAATGGATGGAATTTATAGTTGAAAATAATAGGGAAATCAATTTATTTAAGTATAAATATTTTTCCTATGAATATGGAAAATTGAAAACAGATGAAGGATGCTTTGAATACATAGTAAAAGATTTACAGATAAATCCAAAAGAAACAATTTTTATTGATGATTGTCAGGAAAATATTGATATGGCAAATCAAGAAGGAATAGAGGGGATTGTTTTTAAAAGTGCTAAACAGTTGGAGAATGAGTTGATAAAAAGGAGAATTTTGTAAATGAAAGAGTTATTAACAACAAATTGTTTTGATGTCGAAGAAACTATGATAATTGTTGGAAGTTGTTTGCCAAGGATGCAACCGAAGGCGTATGAGTTGTTGAAACAAAAGGGGTCTGCGATTTATGAAGTATGTTTGGAAAAAGAACATTTGAACATGGTGGTCACAAAAATAATCGGAATGTTAGCACGTGGAAAAATAAAACAGCTTATTTTTGCAACGGTTGATAAGTCGCCTCATTGCGTGCAGTTACATTATGTTGTAAAGGAACTTGAAAATGCAATAGATTTGAGTCATGTTAAAGTGAGTAATTTTGTTGCAGTAGAAAATGAATTAGTAGAAATTCCGCTTGAGGTGATTGGTTTTTCAAAGAATTTGGCGAAGTTAAAAGAGGTTTTGAAGGGTTAATGAGGTAAAAAATAAGAGGATAAACCTAAATAACGGTTGCAGACAACAAATAACGCTTGTAGATACTTAATAAATTGTTTTTTGCAAGATAGAATAAACTTCAAGGAGGACAAGCGGATGTATCAAATAAATTACAAAGAAATGGGAAAAAGAATTCATGATAGAAGAAAGGAATTAGGGCTTACACAAGAAAAAGTAGCAGAAAAGATTGATGTTGGGCCATCGCATTTTGGGCAAATTGAGAGAGGGGACAATAAATGTAGTTTAGAGTTATTGTAAATATTGCGACTGTACTAGAACTCAATCTAGATACCTTAATAAGAGGAATTGATGAACAAAATACAGACACAGCACTTTTGGAGATTTTAGATACGATTCCAGCGGATGATAAAAAGATGTTTGTAAGAATCTGTGATAATGTTGCGAATACATTCAGATAAGAAACGTGTATGCTGATAAAGAAATTTATCAGCATTTTTCTAATTTCGGAGAAAATCTCCTAGTTATAGGGGGAAATTTGAAAAAATTGGTAAAAAGGATTGATATTTTTAGATATCGCTACTATGGAAAGGAAGTATATTCCTTTCAGTGTTACACACGAAGAAGAAGCAACAGATGTCTTGCTCTCTTTTTCGTATATGGACTCTCATGCTAATCATGACCCTATGTATTTTTCATTAGTACCTTACTACACGGTAGATACAAAAACCGGTGAGTATCTAATGAATGAGAAGACTGGTCAAAAGGCTGTCAGTATTCACATAAAGCCATCTGAAAATACACCTGCTGACACGTATAAGCTTAAGTTTACGTACAGGATAAATAATTGTTTTAGTGATACTTATACAATCACATATAATTACTATCCTAATAACTAATGTTTACTGAACTATACAGTATAGTGTTTATACTATATAGTTCAGTTCTTTATGGCTCTATAATTTTAGTTGGGGTAAGTAAATTTAAGTTAAAAACACAACTAAAAAGCCATCATACTAGACCTCTTTCTAATACAATGACTTCCCTAATGGAGCAGGTAATTCGGTTGTAGGTCATTACAAGTTTTCTATTTCTGCTTTAAGAAAGCCTATATTACCATAACTATAACGCATTCACAATGCATTTTTCTTAAATTTTTTGGTAATTTTGAGCTAAACTCCCAATTATTTCTCGTATCATACGGAATTTAAGCCATATGCATTTTTAATGCATAACTAATGCATTGCATGATTTTGAGTAGTATAACAGGAATATGTGAAGTGGTTGCTCCCCATATTATAGAATTATATTGTGTTACATATATCTTGGTTAATTGTTACTTCCTAAATGAATAATAAGTAGTCGATTAGTTATGAAGTAAAAAGGACTAAATAAGAGCAAATATAAAGTTAAGAGGCACAGCATCGTTAAATACTGTGCCTCCTTTGGTCCGAATTTTCGGTTTCCTACTATTAGGATAGGTTAGTCATTGACTACTAGCGAGCCGTGATATACGGAAAATCCCCACTTGTAAAAAAGTTCTGCAAGGTCATCATATGAATAAGCGACATGACCTTTAATAGCCATAAGAAGCATCATTGCACCACTGTTGTTTACAAGTTCATGTTCTTCTCCTATAAGGCATACATGTGCTGTTTTGTGAGAAATCCTTGCCCACACTTCCCATTGCTTGTCATGTCCATGCATCTTGATGGAAGTCCGCGGTGCTACATACAGATATTGTATCTCATCAATACCTTCAAGTGTGCATTTTTCTACCACAGGTCCTCCAAACCGATAGGAACTTTCTTCAGCAGTTCCTGCAATAAATTCTTCTGGAAGTCTAATTGTTTCAATCATAGTGTTACCTCCTAATGTTTGCAAATATTTCAGTTGACAAAATAATTATACCATTTTTACATAATTTTGTCAAATTTGGGTTACAATCCAGTTTTTTTGACCTATATAATAATGCATAATTTGGAATAAGTATTTGAGTGTAAGTCCTAATTAAAAAGCCATCATACTAGACCTCTTTCTAATACAATGACTTCTCTAATGGAGCAGGTAATTCGGTTGTAGGTCCTTACAAGTTCTCTATTTCTGCTTTAAGCAATTCATATATAACAGAACTACAACGCATTTACAAGGTATTTTTCTTAAATTTTTAGGTAATTTTGAGCTAAACTTCCCATTATTTCTCGTATCATGCGGAATTTAAGCTATATGCATTTTTAATGCACAACTAATGCATTGCACGATTTTAAGTGATAGAGAAGGAGTTTTTGGGAGTGAGTAGTCCCCATAGTATAGATTATTTATATTTGGGCTAATTATTATTAACTAAATGAATAATATACTGGGGGTTAGTTATGGTGTAAAATCATACCAAAATTGAGTAATAAGATTTCATTTAGACGATATATCTTCATAACAGAAAGAGCAAGCCAATATTGACTTACCCTTTCCAAAATCCAGTTTATAGCAACATATCTTAGTCTTCACAGATTTTACGGATAACAAACTTAACCTCGTTATAATCACAGTGTTTCTCAAATATCTCCTCTGGTGAAAATTCATCTAAAAATTCTTGATAAATAACCCCATATCGGATTCCGTTTGCTTTTTTTTCTATGTTGTTACCTATTTCTGTTGATATTGTTATCTGATAAGCATCAAAATGATAATATTGAATTTGATCCTTTTTTTGAATTACATTAAGTTCCCGTAAATCTTCAACTAATTGAGCTATTCTCCTTAAATATGTCATTTTTCTTTTCCTCCTTATTCGTTGTCACATGTTTTCTTGATGAAACTTAGAAAGAAAACAAACAATTTATTGTCAATTATATTATACCACATTTACATAAAATTGTCAAGTTTTTACAAAAAATAATTAAAAAGCCATCCTACTAGACCTTTTTCTAATACAATGACTTCCCTAATGGAGCAGGTAATTCGGTTGTAGGTCATTACAACCTTGCTATTTCTGCTTTAAGAAATCCTATATTACCAGAACTATAACGCATTCACAATGCATTTTTCCCAAATTTTTAGGTAATTTTGAGTTAAACTTCCCATTATTTCTCGTATCATACGGAATTTAAGCTATATGCATTTTTAATGCATAACTAATGCATTGCATGATTTTGAGTGGTATAACAGGAATTTTTGAGGTGGGTACTCCTCATATTACAGACTGATATTTGATTATCTATCTTTGAGTCAATTATTACTAACTAAATGAATAATAAGCAGTGGGATAGTTATTGTATAAAATGAATTAAATCTGAGCAACAAGACTTCAATTCTTAACTTCTTTTAATTATATGAAAAAGCTGTGCAATCTCTTAATGATTTTGCACAGCCCAAAGTTAATCTTTTGTCCGCCTACTAAGATACGTCGATAATGATACTGTTACCAGAGAGGTTAAGCAATAGCCAATTATAAAAGAAATTATTTTTGCTTCAAAAAAACTTATGAAGATTAATAGCATTATAATTCCCAAGGCTATTTGCAAACCAAATCTCCAACCGAACTCAATAAGCAAACTTTTGTGGGTTTTTAAAAAATCTTTTAATTTTTTCATCCTGCACTCTCCTTTTCTGTTTAAACCCAATCAATATGTTACTTAATTATATTATACCACTTTTACATAAAATTGTCAAATTTGGGTTACAATCCAGTTTTTTGGACCTGTATAATAATGCATAATTTTGAGTAAGTATCTGAGTGTAAGTCCTAATTAAAAAGCCATCATACTAGACTACTTTCTAATACAATGACTTCTCTAATGGAGCAGGTAACTTGACTGTAAGAGACTATAAATTAATTATGTGTACATTAAGCAAACATATGCAAAATTGTATGCTTGCTTTTTTAAATCAATTAAAGTATAATAAAATTATTGACAAGAAAGAAAAGGATCAAACAAATGGAAGAACTAGATTTGCTCGAAAAAATTAAAGAACCAATCCTAAAATGGTATCAACAAAATAAAAGAGAGTTGCCTTGGCGAAGAGAAAAAAATCCATATTTCATTTGGATTTCTGAAATTATGCTTCAGCAAACCAGAATTGAGGCTGTTATGGGGTATTATGAACGTTTCTTAAAAAGTTTGCCAACTGTTCAAGATTTAGCACAAGTAGATGAAGAAAAATTACTTAAATTATGGGAAGGTTTAGGCTACTATAATCGAGCCAGAAATCTGAAAAAAGCAGCACAAGCAATTCAAGAAACATATTATGGAAACATACCAGAACAGTATGAAGAATTATTGAAATTACCCGGAATTGGTGAATATACCGCAGGAGCCATCGCTTCGATTGCTTTTGATGAACCAGTTCCAGCTGTGGATGGTAATGTGCTTCGTGTGGTAAGCCGTGTTGTTGCTAGTAAAAAAGATGTTTTGGAGGCAAAGACCAAAAAAGAATTTACGCAAAAGTTGCAAAAAATTATGCCAAAGCAAGCTGGCGATTTTAATGAAGGTTTGATGGAACTGCGGAGAACGAATCTGTTTGCCGAATGGAGAACCAATTTGCGAGCAATGCCCTTTGCAAGAAATCTGTTTGACCAAAAAGGAAAATTTGGTGGCAGAAATTCCAGTGCGAAAGGTAAAAATAAAAAGAAAAAAAGAACAAAAAACGGTATTTTTGTTGGAATGTCAAGGGAAAATAGCCATTCGAAAAAGGGAAAAGACGGGGTTGCTTGCGAATTTATATGAATTTCCAAATATGGATGGAAAGCTTACAAAACAGGAAAGTGCAATGGTTTTCAAAGACTGGGATTTAGAGTTTAAGAAAATGGAACAGGTAGGGTCACATCATCATATTTTTTCACATGTGGAGTGGGATATGATTGGGTATAAAGTATTGGTAGAGAAGGTAAATCAGGAATTTATTTGGGTGGAGAGACAGGAGCTTTTTGAAAAATATGCTATACCAACGGCATTTAGTATGTTTCGCGATAGGATAAAATAACTACAAATGTAATGAAATGGGTTGCTATATTGTATAATTTATGATAAGATATTCCTAATATTGATAGCTTTGGAGTGTTGCGAATGAAGATATATATTTACTTAGATGAAAGTGGCTCTATTCACAAGAATAGTAATACTAGTTTTTTTGCAGTTGGTGGTTATTTTACTTTTAAACAGGATAAAATAAAAATAACTTCAAAATATAAAAAAATTAATTATCAAATGAAAAAAGATAGAAAATTAGAATTAAATCAAGAAATTAAATCTTATCATATGACGGATTTAGAAAAGATTAATATTTTTAAAAATATACAAGATATAGATACTTTTTATGGTTGTGTAAAAGTTTTTGAAAAGCAAGAAATGAAAAAAGAAATTATTTATTCTGATATATTTTTTAATTATGCAGTTAAACTTTTAATAAAAGATTGCGTAATACCATTGTTAAATTTGGAACTTTTGACTAAACAAATTGAATTTATTGTTAGTATAGATAATAGAAATATACGAATTGGAGAATTGAATAATTTAGAAACATATTTAAAAACAGAATTTTGTTTAGAAGACTTTGATTTTAAAATTACTTATTATGATTCTAAAACTAATTATGGAATTCAATTAGCGGATTTAATTGTAAATACATTTTATAATTATTATAAAAATAATGATATTGTAAAAAAGGTTATACCACAATTAAAACTTAAAAATTTTAGAATAAGCTTATTTCCAGGAGGAAGAATTAGTGGTAGGATTGAAAAAATTACATATAATAATAAAGATAAGAGTTGACATGATTTTTTTATTATGTTAAAATATTATCAAAGACCTGGAGTAGGTAGCTAAAAGCTAAACGTATGTTAAGTACGTTGCCCTCCAGGCATTTTTTATTTTATTGAATTGGCTTGATGGATAAATTTATAAGTGATATAATACGATTAAATGAAGGAGATAATTATGATAAAAAATATAGTTTTTGATTTAGGTAAAGTGTTAATTGAAGTTAATCCGGTAGAATATCTAAAGCCCTTTGGATTTGACGATAACACGAATGAAGAATTAAGCAAACTGATTTTTCATTCTGAAGAATGGATACAATGTGATGCAGGAAAATATGCTAAAAATACGGAAATAGCAGATATTCTGTGTGAAAAATTTCCTGTTTATGCAGAAAAAATAAAACTGGTTTTAACGGATAATTGGGTGAAAATGCTTGTGCGAAAAGAAGAGACAATTGAATTTTTGAGGGAACTAAAAAATAGGAGTTTTAAGATTTATATTTTATCGAATCTTTCGGAGCAATCGTATCAATTTATTAAGGAATATGATTTCTTTGAGTTAGTTGATGGAGGCATTTATTCATACGAAGAAAAGCTTTGTAAGCCAGACAGAAAAATTTATAAGAAGTTACTAGAAAAATATAGCTTAATTCCTGAAGAAACGATTTTTATTGATGATCATAAGGAAAATATTGAAGTTGCCAAAAAAATGGGAATTTATGGTGTTATCTTTGCCGATTTAGAAAAGGTGAAAGAGGAAGTAGAGGAGATGATTAAACTAAAATAAAAAGGAGGTTAATTGTCATGAATTTATACATAAATGGAAGTAATCGAAAACAAAATTGTGATCAGATTTTGCGTGATTTAAAAGAAGAGGAGGATGTTTTGTTTTCGTTAGCGGATAAAAGTATTAATTTTTGCTTGGGTTGTGGTGCATGTGCTGAGCGATTAGAAAATTTTTGTGTGATAGAAGATGATATGCAAGAATTATATCAATCCATGCTAAAAGCAGAAAAAATAGTGATTGTCACACCGATTTATATGAATCATATCACCGGTATTTTGAAAAATGTGATTGACAGATGGAATCCGTATGGTTCCCATCAAGAAATTTTGAAAGGAAAAACGGTTTATTTGATAACAGTTGGCCAAATTAGTGAACAAGAAAACCAAGAAGTTGTGGAAAAGATTGCTCAATATTTTAAAAGTATTGGTAAATTTATGAAATTTAAAACGATATTTTTAAAAAATTTCTCTAGTGGAGAGGCAGATGATGTCACAAAAGAATATTGTAATTATAACGAAATTATCAATGACTTGAAAAAGAAAATAATTGCTTAAAGGAGTAATGGATATGAAAAAATTTTTGAAAGATTGGAAGTCGTTTGAAATTGCTTTATTGCTTATTAGTGTAATTGCTATTTGTGTTTCGACAATCATTTGTAAAAGTGGCATCTTGACCTGTGTGACTTCTTTAGCAGGTGTTTTGTGTGCTTTGCTACAAGCAAAAGGAAAAATAATAAGTCAATGGATAGGCCTTGCAGAAGTGATGTTATATTCTATCCTATCCTATCAAAATAACTATTACGGAGAAGTGATTATTTATGTTTTAGTTGTATTTCCCATGTATTTATATGGGGTTATTTCTTGGATAACCCATAAAAACGAGGAAACAGATACAGTAAATTCCAACCAAATAGCAAAACAAGAATGGATCATGTTAAGTTTTGGAAGTATTTTTGGTTTTGTAGGTCTATATTATGTGTTAAAGTATTTTGATACAAGTCAATTAATTGTATCGAGTTTATCAATGGTTACAAGTTTGCTTGCTACCTATTTAATTGTGAGAAGAAGTAAATTTAGCTTTCTTTTTTATGTAGCAAATGATATTATTTTAGTAATATTATGGGGAATTCCTATATTACAAGGCGATTTTTCGTTAATGCCGATTTTGATAGAACCAGTGATATTATTAATAAATGATAGTTATGGTTGGAAGAACTGGAATGAGAATGTGATATAAAAGAGGAAGAGTATTTTTGTATAAAAATCAAAAAAAAGTAAATCCTATTAGCATGAAACATAAAAATTTTTGGAAAAACATGCTAATAGGATTTTTAGGTGGCATGATTAGTGGATTTTTTAGTAGTGGTGGAGGCTTGATTTTAGTGCCATATATGACAGCAGTGTTAAAAATGGATGAAGTAAAGGCACGTGCTACGACCATTTTTTGTATCTTTTTTATGGTATTTACGAGTGGATGTTTTTATTTTAGGCAAGATTTTATTGATTTTGGAATGGCTATTAAATGTGCCCTTGGAGGAATTGTTGGAGGATATATTGGATCTAAAGTTTTGTGGAATGTCAATAAAAAAGTGTTAGAGATTTCGTTTATTATTTTTTTAATTTATGCGGGAATTAAAATGATCATGGGATAAAGAGGTTTGAAATGAAAGAAGTTATTTTTGGTGTGATTGCTGGAATTATTGCGGCTACTGGAATGGGTGGTGGAACCATTCTGATTTTGCTTTTGAATTTATTTGGCGATATTCAGCAACATTTGGTACAGGGAATTAATTTGGTATTTTTTATCCCGACTTCCATTGTGGCGATTTACATGAATATTAGACATAAGACAATTGACTATGAATTATCCACTGCTTTGATTATTTTTGGAATTGTTGGGGCGATTTGCGGAAGTTTGTTATCGTTTAAAATAGATAATCAAAATTTGAAAAAATATTTTGGACTTTTCTTGATTTTAATAGCAATATTTCAAATATTTTCGTATTTAAGAAATGGAAAGAAGAAACAAGAGTAGAGGAAGAAAAGTCGTGAAAATTTTTGCTTTGCAAAAATTTGCTTGAAAAACGTAAAAATAGAAATATTTCTAATTTTTAGACAGTATAGATTGGAGAAAAAAGAAAATAATAAATAATATACAAAATATGATGAAAGGTGGTAAAAATTATGAGATTTACAAAAGGTTTAATGTTAGGAACGTTGCTTACAGCTGGAGCGATGATGATGTATTCTGAAGGAGTTGACAATAGCAAAAAGAAGATGGTGAAAAAGGGAAAACAATTTATGAAAAAAATTGGGATGTAAAACAAAAGAACGTGATTAAAATTAGAATTTAATTACGTTCTTTTTTAGATAGAATTTATTGATTTTCTTCACCAAAAATTAATTTTGGAATTTTTACTAAAGCTTTATAAAAAGCTAATTTTAATCTTTTTTTGAACAGATAAAATTTATTTAATTGTCTAGGACTAATAATAAATGAATCTTCCAAAGGAATTAGAGATTTTTCTTGTTCAATTTCTTGAATTTCTTCGATTAAATCTTCAACGATATCATCAACAGGGGATTCATCTTCAAATAATTCAATCGGTGTTTGTTCGATAACAGTTCCTGATAAGATTTCATCTAACGTAGAATATTCGATTAATTCTTGTGTCACAGGCTCATTGGCTATTTGTGATAATACTTTGGTTATTTCTACGCCTAAATCAATTGGATTGCTTGTTATTTGGATAGGAGTAGTTTCTTCCACTTCTTGGGCTGACTTTGTAATAATGGGTTGTAAAATTTCTTCGATTAATTGGTCAATATCAAAAGTTTTTGCCTTTTCTTCTTCTGGTTCTGTACAAGGAAGAATTGGTGAAATATAATTGCAATTAGAGTTGTTATCCCATTCATAGTTGTTATTTCTAAAACAGAAATGGAAGGTGTCAAAATTTAACATTTTGATTGTTGCACTGAAACCATGGTCTGTTTTTTGCATCGTTACTTCTGATGTGTTTTCCCAAGCTTCACCAAAGCCATAAACAATTGACAATTCAAGAGAATTACTTAAAAAACCATGATAAGTAATGGTTACATCTTGATCAATAGTTGGCCTATTATTAAATTGAATGTCTTTGGTAAATTCCATTTTTTTACTCCTTTTTTATCATTATTTATATTATACAGATAATAAAAAAAAATAGCAACTAAATTTCAACAAAAAAATATAAAATTTTTATTACAAGTATATTACAAAAATATTACAAAAAAGAAAACGTGTTATTTTCTAAGTGTTTTGATGGATTAGATGAACGATAAAAGTTACAAAAAAATAACAAATTGATTACAAAATAATGTATATTTTTTCTTACATTGGAAAAAATAGGGTCAAAGATGGAGGTAAAAATGAAAAATAGTAAGTATGTAATTGGATGTATTGGATTGTGTGTCATGTTATATTTAATTTTGGCAAGGTTGCCAGTGGCATATGCTCTTTCACAGTATGGTTCAAGAGGGGAAGAGGTAAAACAAATTCAAAGTAAATTAAAAGCTTGGGGGTATTATTCTGGAAATGTAGATGGAATATATGGGTCTCAGACGTATGAGGCAGTAAAAGCTTTTCAGAGAAAAAATGGTTTGTCTGCAGATGGAATTGCTGGTTCGCAAACACTAGGTGCTTTAGGGATTCAGTCAAATAATTCATCTTCAGGTGGCTCGTCAAGTAATAATGGTGACTTAAACTTACTGAGTCATTTGGTCTATGGAGAAGCGAGAGGAGAGCCTTATAATGGAATGGTTGCAGTTGCTGCAACGGTAATGAATCGTGTTTCGGATTCGAGATTTCCGAATTCTATTTCTGGTGTAATTTATCAATCTGGTGCCTATACTTGTGTGGCGGATGGGCAAATTAATTTAGGGTATGATGATAACGCAAAAAAAGCGGCACAAGATGCTATTAATGGCTGGGACCCAACTTCTCGGGTGTATTTATTATTTTAATCCAAATACAGCAACGTCTGCATGGATTTGGAGTAGACCTCAAGTTATGACAATTGGAAAGCATATCTTTTGTAAATAAGGATAAAGGCCAATTTGATAAGGGGAGTTAAGCCTAAATAAAGTTGCAATCTTAAGTAGAAAGTGTTTTGGATTCACTTCCCAAAACACTTTTATTAATTTAAAAAGAAACCCCCGGTTATACCGGGGGTACAAAAAACTTATA
>CAOJGX010000033.1 GCA_948435735.1 uncultured Clostridium sp. | reverse complement strand
TACAGCACAAGCCAAAGTACATATGGAAGATTGGAAAGGGGAAGAGTCAGCAGAAAAGTTATTAGAAAAAATTGAAGAAACGTTAACAGACGAAGAATACTTTAAAGGAGCAAACTATAAAATAAGTTCAGAATGGGGTCTACCAATCTTATATATAACAACCAAAGAAGGTCATAAATTTGAAGTAACCGAAGAAGAAGTAAGATATATCGGCTCAAAAGAGGAAATAGGAGATGTAGAAACCATCCAAAAAGCAAACTTAAAAATAGAAGCGCCAGCAAACTGGACCAATAAAAAAATAAAAGTAACAATAGGAGTAAACAATGAAAATTACAAAGAAGAACAATATACAATCGAATATTCTGCAGAAGGTTCAAGGACAGAGTTAGTCAAATATGAAAAAGAAGGGTTTGAAGTAGAGAAAAACACGATGATATATGCAAAGTTAACGCCCAATTTTGGTAGCAAGGAAAAATTCATTGAAGCATATTATACGATAAATAAAATTGACAAAGAGATACCAGAAAGTCTTGAATTAAGCAAAACGACAGCAGAAGTAAACTCCTTTGAACTAACAACAAAATTCAAGGATGCAGAAGAAACAACAGAATCAGGAGTATCAGGATTATCAAAAATAATATGGTATTACAAGAGACCACAAGATACAGAATGGAAGGAAGCCACAGACATATATGAGCAGGAAAATGGAGAAATGGAAGGAGAGCAAGAAGCAAGCAAAATAAGAACATTTACAGAATTGAGTAAAGGAGGAGAAGTAAAAGCTTATGCAATAGCTTATGATGTAGCAGGAAATTCAATAACGAGTTACACCAAGGACAATCCACTAACATTTGAAACAGCAAAATATCATATAAAATACGATGCCAACGGAGGAAGTGGAGCACCGGCAGAGCAGGAGAAGAATTATGGAATTGATCTAAGATTAAGTAGAACAGTGCCAAGTAGAACAGGCTATACTTTCAAAGGTTGGTCAGCCGATAGAAACGCAAGCACACCAACTTGGGAAGCAGGAGAAACGTATAGAGACAATGAAAATAAGACATTGTATGCTGTATGGAAAGACGAAACTAATCCAAGTATGATGAGTTTAACTGCCAATCCAAGTACTTGGACGAATGGAAATGTAACCGTAACAGGAAAAGCACAAGATTTAGGTAGTGGAATTATAGCATATGCTTGGACGGACACAGCAACAGCACCAAGTAGTTGGACAAATACAACTAAAACAACTGCACAATTCATACAAAATAAGACGTTAACAGCTGAAACAGATAACAAAACTTGGTATTTTTGGGTAAAAGATGAAGTAGGAAACGTAAACAATATTTCTTTACAAGTAACAAACATTGATAAGACACCACCAACCATAAATGGAATAACACCAAGCACAACTGCGTGGACGAATGGAAATGTAACCTTAACAGCCAAAGCCCAAGACACAGCCAGTGGAATCGTAGGATATGCATGGACAACAACAAATACAACACCAAGCAGTTGGACGACCATAACAAGAACAACAGCCCAAATCAGTCAAGCAACAGTATTAAGTGCGAATGGAAATAGTTATTTTTGGGTAAAAGATCAGGCGGGAAATACAAAAAGTCTATTAGCAACTGTAAGCAATATCGATAAAAGCAAAGCAACAGTAAGTATAACACCAAGTACAACAGCCTGGACGAATGGAAATGTAGTATTAACAGCTAAAGCCCAAGATACAGCCAGTGGAATTGTAGGATATGCATGGACAACAACGGCCACAGCACCAAGCAGTTGGACGACCATTGCAAGAAACACAGGGCAAATAACTCAAACAACAACGCTAACAGGAAATGGAACAAGGTATTTCTGGGTAAAAGACCAAGCAGGAAATATCAATAATGCAGGAAGAACGGTAAGTAATATTGATAAAACAGCACCAGTAGCGGCAACAATTCAGCTAAGTAGTACGTATGCAACAGGAGCAATAACAGCAAGAGTGACGTATGCAGATAATGCAGGAGGAAGTGGAGTAAAAAGTTGCAAATATATGTTTAATACAACAGCAGGAGGAATCGGAACAAATGCAGGAAGCTATAATGGAACATTTAGTAGTAGTGGGCAAACGATTACATTAACGCCAAGTGCGAGTGCGAATTGGTATTTGCATGTATTGACAGTAGATAATGCAGGAAATGCAAGAGAGACAATATCGTCTGCAGCAAATTTGCATGTGCATGTGGCAAGTTGTTATTCGACTACTTGTAGAGGAAGTGTAAGTTCATCTAATACAACACAGCAATATGCTTCATGTTCGCATTCACATTCAGCAGGATCAGGATATTATAGTAGTTTGTATGCTGGTTATGCAACTGCTGGTGGATGTTATAGGGCAAGTCGGAATTCGATGTGCAGGTGCTGATTTTATGGCGATGCCAAAGAGTGTTAATGATTACTCAATTTATACGGTAGATCCTTCTAAAACAGATAATTGTAAGCAATGCAAACAGAAAAAAACAGTTTATCGATGGGCTAGAAGATGTTATTGCCCGACTTGTAATTTTAGTCAAGTTTTACGGTAGGACTTCACTTTATTTTTGCTCTGCAAGTTGTTGCTTTGCATATGATAACAGCAATCCTGCTTCTTGGAAATGTCCAAACAGTTATTATGCCATGAATTGTGGGAAGGCATCTGGATCGAAGTCATATACTAGGTCAGTAACGACATATCGATGTGGAACATGTGGGGCTACGGCAACCTATTATCCTGCTGCAAATTCAGGAACGTGTGCAATATGTAAAGGAACGCATACTGCTGCTGCAAGTGGCTCTACTACAGTTACACACAAAGCAGTTCCTCAATATAAAGTATGTGATAGATAATTTTAAATTTTATTAAATACTAGGACAGAAAATAACTACATACCTTGTATAAATTATCCTCTTTTTGGAAATAATGTAATTACATTTAAAGTACAAAAAGGGGGTTTTCATTTTGATTAATAAGGTAGAAATCAGTAACGTAAACACCTCTAAATTAAAGGTATTAACAAATGCAGAAAATAAAGAATTATTTAAACAAATGAAAGATGGGGACGAAAGTGCCAGAGAAAAGATAATACAGGGAAATTTAAGATTAGTATTAAGTGTCATTCAAAGATTTGGGGGGCGTCGGAGAAAATTCGGATGATTTATTTCAAGTAGGTTGTGTTGGGCTCATTAAAGCCATTGATAATTTTGATATTACATTGGATATTCAATTAAGTACGTATGCAGTACCAATGATTATTGGTGAAATTCGTAGGTATTTGCGTGATAATAATATGGTCCGAGTGAGTAGGTCAATCCGAGATTTAGCGTATAAAGTGTTGCAGGCAAAAGAGAGAATTATGAAAGAAACAGGTAAAGAGGCAACGATTGACCAAATTGCCAAAGAATTAGATGTGGATCGAGAAGATATTGTAATGAGTTTAGATGCGATTCAAGATCCATTGTCTTTACAAGAACCTGTGTATAATGATGGAAGTGACAGCATTTACATTATGGATCAGGTTAAAGATAAGAAAAACACGGATGAAATGTGGGCAGAGAATATTACGATTGCAGAAGCTTTGAAAAAGCTAAATGAAAAAGAACAAATGATTATTCATAAACGATTTTTTGCAGGAAGAACGCAAATGGAAGTTGCCGAAGAAATTGGGATTTCACAGGCGCAAGTTTCTCGTTTGGAAAAAACGGCAATTGACCATATGCGTAGGTTATATAAATAGCTAAAAATCAACTAAGATGATATCATCGCCGATACAAGTGATGTTTTCCCAAGGAATGATGATGTCATTACCAGTAGCAAAGAGACTGAAAAATTTAGAATTTCCCGGTACGATAATGGAAGTAATTGTACCGGTTTTTAAATCAGCGGTGACGTCTTGAACATGACCAAGACGTTTGCCGTTTTTTATATTAATGACTTCTTTGTGTCGAAAGTCAAGACCTTTATCGTTATCCATATTATTTTTTCCTTTCTTTTTTATTTTGGGGACGGGGACACTTTTCAACTATTATTTTCTTGTTTTTTCATTGATTTTCTTTAATTTACTATGCAAGTAAGAGTGTCCCCGTCCCCAAGAGTATTTCTGCTTTTTAAATTATATGAAAAAAATTCAAGAAAAGTATAAATTTCTAAAATTTGGAAAAAACTAAGGAAAATTTGAAAATCTAAATTTTAGGAGGAGTTATGCAATTAAGTAAAATGAAAAATATTATTGTTTTAAAAGGAATGGCTTCCAATGTTGTGGATGAGGCAATTGTGATTTTAAAGCCACATGTAAAATTGAAGCAAAGTGAGTATAACAGCAAAGGAAAGCGTACTTTGCAAGACAAAAATAAGAAAATGATTGTCATGAAAGAAGCAGAAAGTACAATTAATGCGTATGTCAAAAAATTACAAAAAGATGTGAAACAAACAGAAGATAAAAAATTTAAAATGAAATATAAATTCCTGCAAATATGCAATGTTGTGCTAATTTTAAGCATTATTATTGCGTCTTTTATTCTTCACTAAAAATAAAATGGACATAAAATTTTAAGTAAAGAATATAGTAGAGTATACAAGAGAGAGGTGAAGGATTTTGGAAAGAATTTTGAATGATAATGAGAAAATTAGAAGAGCAGAAGAAATTTATTATCGAAGAAATCATAGAAATGTTTCTCTTTCGCGGAAGAGAGCCGAAAAAACAAAAGACGTATTTGGGTAGTAAGATTTTGCTAGAAATGCTGATTTTAGTACTGCTTGCGGTAATAGTATTTGCTGTCAAAAATAAGGATTATATCTTTACGGAAAATTTCCTAAATAGTTTCGCACAATATAACATCAATCTTACTGAAAAATTTAATTCTTTACTTGCTTATTTTAGAGAAGAAGAAAATACAAATGAGGTTTTCATCAATCATGAATCAACAGAGAAACCAAAGGATGAGTCAGAAAGTACGAAACAAGAAAGTAGTGCTGAAGTTGTACAAACACAGGGAAGTGAAGTTCAACAACAAGCACCACAAAGTGTTGTAACAGATGTACCATCTCTTAAAAATTCAATTTCTTTTGTGAAACCAATTGAGGGAATTGTAAGTTCTGGGTTTGGTAGTAAACAATCACAGTATCAATATGTGACAGGAGCTCATACGGGAATTGATATTGCTGCTGATAGCGGAACGAAAATAAAAGCAGCAATGACAGGAATTGTTACACAGGTATCATCAGAAGGGGATTATGGGAATCATATTAGAATTACGAAGGATAATGTGACGACTTTGTATGCACATTGTCTAGAAATGTATGTCGCAGAAGGACAAGAAATTACAGAGGGCCAAGAAATAGCCAGTGTTGGAAGTACAGGAAATAGCACTGGGCCACATTTACATTTTGAAATCCGAATTGATAATAATCCAATCAATCCAGCTGAAATTATACCATTTTAGGAGGTTATTTTGAAAGTAGAGATTAATTTAAAAATTATTTTACTGGCTATTTTATTTTTTATTTTGAAACGAATTGATATTTATCTAATTTTTATTCTGTTTATCACGTTACATGAATTAGCACACGTGGCAGTTGGAATGATGATGCGGTTTACGCCTTAAAGTTTTTTCGATTCATCCGCTTGGTGTATGTGCTCAGTTTTATAGTTTTAAGGAAAGAAAAAGCATGACGAAAATCGTTACATATTTAGCAGGGCCAATTATGAATATTTGTTTTGCAGTAATTTTTACTTTTGTGCCAGTGGGAGAAGAGATCAAAATAAAAATTGTTTATACCAATTTGTTGTTGGCTATTTTTAATTTAATACCAATTATACCACTGGATGGTGGAAAAATTTTAAAGGAAATGTTAGTTCAAAGGATGGGGAATAAAGAAGCAACCATTTTTATGAGTCAGTTGACACAGGCAATTTTAGTGGGAATTACGTTGCTGTATAGTGTTGCTATACTTCATATGAAGAATTTTGCTTTCTTTTTGTTGATTTTGTATTTGTGGTATTTGAAATATGTGGAGGATAAAAAAGTAAGAAGTTTGGTGCGAGCGTATGAGGTGATTGAAAAACGTTGAAAAGGTAATTGTAGATTGGAGAAAAATTAAACAAAAAATGCAAAATTGCTTGCATTTTTTTTTATTTATGATAAAATGAGCGAAAAGATGTTTGAATAATGAAAGGAAGGAAATAATGTTTGCTTATATAAAAGGAAATTTAGTGGAAAAATTAAACAATTATGTAGTAGTGGAGACAATGGGAATCGGGTATAAAATTTTTATGTCAGAGACGGCAATTGCTGGAATTGGTGAAGTGGGAGATAATGTTAAAGTGCATACGCATTATCATGTTAGGGAAGATGATATTAGTTTGTATGGTTTTTTGAGTAATGATGAATTAAAAATGTTTGAATTGTTATTGTCGGTTAGTGGAATAGGTGCAAAATCGGCGATTACAATGCTTTCACATATGAGTCCATCGGAGTTTGCGATGAGTATTATTACGAATAATCTTTCTAAACTTACAAAGATTCCGGGAATTGGACCAAAATCTGCACAGCGTATTGTTTTGGAATTGAAAGATAAATTAAAAACAGAGCAGGCAATTAGCAAAACGGAAGAGGTTAGTGAAGTATTTCGCACGAATGAGAATGCGGAGGAGGCTATTTCGGCTTTGCAAATTCTTGGTTATCATCGAAAGGAAATTGAGAAAGTGCTTGAGAAGTTTGATTATCAAGCGATAGGAGTTGAGGATATTATCCGAAATGGGTTGAAATATTTGGGGAAATAAGAGCATATTGAAAAGTTAGAAAACACCGATTATGTTGCGATAAAAGGTGTTTTTTGTATAACCTTACGAAATTGTAAGTTTCCTGTAAGCTAAATCGATGGTATTTAGAGTAAAAAACGATTATACTAAAACAAGATGGAAAGGAGCTTTTTTATGGAAAAGATTTTACAAGTAAAAAATATTGAAAAGTATTATGGGAACAAATCAAATTTGACAAAAGCAATTGATAATATCAGTTTTGATGTTAATAAGGGTGAATTTGTTGGTATTATGGGAGCCTCGGGAAGTGGTAAAACAACACTTTTAAATTGTATTTCCACGATTGATAAGGTAACTTGTGGCCATATTATTATTCATGGAGAAGATATTACCAAATTACGAGGCAATCGATTAAATAAGTTTAGAAGGGAAGAGTTGGGCTTTATTTTTCAAGATTTTAATTTGTTGGATACGTTGACTGCTTATGAAAATATTGCGTTAGCACTTACGATTCAAAGAGTACAACCAAAAGAAATTGATAGAAGAGTAAAGGAAATTGCTAGAAAATTAGGAATTGAAGAGATTTTGAGAAAGTATCCGTACCAAGTGTCTGGCGGGCAGAAACAAAGAATTGCTTCAAGTAGGGCGATGATTACGAATCCTAAATTGGTTTTAGCAGATGAACCAACAGGTGCGTTGGATTCAAAAGCGGCAA
The DNA here is from genome assembly GCA_948435735.1 of uncultured Clostridium sp. Classification (GTDB taxonomy): domain Bacteria; phylum Bacillota; class Clostridia; order TANB77; family CAG-508; genus Scatovivens. The sequence continues at coordinate 15,823 of CAOJGX010000033.1, read as the reverse complement.
GGCAATTATTAGAGAATTTTGAGTATTTGAATCAAGCTATGCAAGCAACAATTTTAATGGTGACACATGATGCTTTTACTGCTTCGTATGCGAATCGCATTTTGTTTATTAAAGATGGCAAAATTTTTAATGAATTAATAAAAGGAAATGACACACGCAAGCAATTTTTTGAAAAAATTATTGAGGTGCAAACACTTCTTGGAGGTGATTTAAGTGATGTTATTTAAGTTATCTTTTGAGAATATGAAGAAAAGTATTAAAGATTATGGGATTTATTTTTTGACATTGGTTTTGGGTGTGGCTATTTTTTATATGTTTAATTCGTTGGATAGCCAAGAAGCTATGCTTCAAGTTTCTAATTCGCAAAGACAGATGATTCAGCTGATGATTGAAATGCTTGGCATGGTTTCTGTGTTTGTAGCGGTGGTTTTGGGTTTGCTGATTGTGTATGCGAATAGTTTTTTGATTAACAGACGAAAAAAAGAGTTTGGAATTTATATGAGTTTAGGAATGGGCAGAAGGCAGATTTCGAGAATTATTTTGATGGAAACAATTTTTGTTGGGTTGATTTCATTGGTAATTGGTTTGATGATTGGAATTTTTGCTTCGCAATTTATGTCGATTTTGGTTTCGAAATTGTTTGAGGCAGATATGAGTAAATTTGAGTTTGTTTTCTCGAAAACGGCTTGTGGGAAGACGTGTATTTATTTTGCAGTGATGTATGTTGCGGTAATGTTTTTTAATACAATTACGATTTCACGTTATAAATTAATTAATTTATTGAATGCGACAAAGAAAAATGAAAAAGTAAAGATGAAAAATCCAGTGTTATCTATTTTGGTTTTTTTAGGTGCAGCTGTGTTGTTAGGGTTTGCGTATTGGAAAGTGACGGTGGATAGTCGTTCTTTAACTTCAGGAGATAAAATATTACGAGTGATTGGAATGGGAATTGTAGGGACGATTTTGGTGTTTTGGTCGTTGTCAGGTTTTATTTTGCAGATTGTGCAGGCAATGAAAAAAACGTATTTGAGGGATACAAATTTGTTTGTTTTAAGACAAATTAATAATAAGATTAATACCATGGTTGTCAGTATGAGTGTGATTTGTTTGATGCTTTTTATGACGATTACGATTTTGTCGTCTGCTTTAGCTTTGCGAAATACGATGCAAAGTGATTTGTTGGAGATGACACCAGTGGATATTAATTTGTATAAAACAGCGAATTTGCCAGAAAGAGCAACCAATCGTTATGGTAAAGAAACGGTTTATACAGAAGTACAAAGACAGGATTCCAAAGTTCCAATATGCGAAACTTTGGAAAGTAACGGATTGGATATGAATAGACTGAAAGATATAGAAGAAATAGCAATTTATACAGATAAAAATTTAACTTGGGAGCGATTTTTTGGTGACAAAATAGAAGAAGTTAGGGCGCAATTCCCATATTTACAGTATAACACAGAAGAAGAACTGATTAAGGTTTCTGATTATAATAAAATTGCGAAGCTTTATGGAAATGAAGAGTATGAGTTAGAGAATGATGAATATATCATGCTTTGTGATTTTGAATCACAAGAAGAAATACGAAATAAAGTGTTGGAAGAGGAAAATTATCCGTTGGAAATTGCGGGGAAAACGTATTATTCGAAGTATCGTGAGTGTAAAAGTGGGTTTGTTGTGATGTCAACAAGTCATACGAATACAGGAATTATTTTGGTGCCTGATGATTGTAATTTAACAGATGAAATGAAGGAGCGATACTTTTTTGCGGCTAATTATCATGCAAATACAGAGGAGGAAAAGGAGGAAATTGAGAAGATTTTCTCAAGTAATGAGGAAAATGAGTCTACTTTTTTGAATGAACTTTATGAAAAAGGTTTACAATTAGATGGTTTGACTAAAATTGCAATTATGGAGGCAAGTGTTGGGTTAGCGACCATTATAACGTTTATTTCGATTTATTTAGGAATTATCTTTTTGATTGCAAGTTCAGCGATTTTGGCGTTAAAGCAGTTGACGGAGAGTTCGGATAATAAACAAAGGTATACGATTTTGAGAAAGATTGGCTGTGATGAAAAAATGATTCATCGTGCTTTATTTAGACAAATTGGAATCTTTTTTGGAATGCCATTAATCTTGGCTGTGATTCACTCGGTGTTTGGTATTCAGTATGCTTTGTCAGTTTTATCTGGGATAGCGAGTAAAGGAGATTTGTTGCCATCGATTATTGGAACCGTTGTGGTTATGGGAGTGATTTATGGTGCGTATTTTATGGCGACTTATTGGGGAAGTAAGAATATTATTCGAGAGGAATTATGATGTGGTAAGTTTCACTATCTATTTTTATTTTCCTTAATAATACTAAAGAGATCATTTGCAGAGAACTAGGAATACATTGTAAAGATTGAATTTATATAAAAGAGGTCGCAAAGCGACCTCTCCTAAAAATATTAAATATAACTAATTAACTGTTACTTGTCTTCTCCGAGTAATTCTTCAATGAGTTTTGCTTTCTCTTCATCAGTCAAAGAATTCCATTTTTCCTCAGTCAATTCAGGATTCACTTCAACAAGACTATCATACTTACCATCCAAAGAAGACGAACCTTCATCAAGTTCATTTCGTTTTTCCTGATCTTCGGAAATAGTTAAATCTCCATACACAATATTATCGAATTCAACGATATCAAATGTGCCGTTTTTGTCATTAATGTATTTAACAATGACATCATCCCCCTCTCTTGTGACAGGAAGTTCATCGGAGATGGAGTAGCTTGCCGTAAAGATTGCATTATCAGGTCCGTTCTCACTATCAATAATAAGATAATAGTATGTTGAACCATCTTCTACAACCGAGGAAATTCTAGCAACTTTCCCTTCTAAAGTATAACTATAAGCTTCTTCAGAAGAGACAACTGAATTAGTTCCACTTTTGGCAACCTTTTTAATATAATTCTTACTGACTTCTGCCAACGTCTCTCCTTTTGCCGATATACTATAAGTCTCTATATTAACCATAGCATAAGACTTAGCAAGACCTTCTTCATCTTTGAGGGACATAACATAAGTTGGTATACCATTAACATTCAAAGGAAGTGGATCGATTCATTCATCTTTGGCTATTGAAAATAACCAATTATCCTTATTTCAAGTAGAAAATGTAATTAATGGTAAAATGGTACTTGGTGAGCAGAAGGATATTCAAGAAGTTAAAAATGCTTACAAAGCCTATGAAGAAATTGACAGAGTAAATCCTTATTCGGTAGAGGATTTAAAGAAAATACAAGGAACATTAACATTTCTAATTGAAGATGATAGTGGAAAATTTAGAAATCATGGTGAAGCGGTATATGATGGAGATGTACAAATCTTTATGGCTCCACCACATAGTATGGTACCTACTCTTATGGATAATTTATTTAATTGGATGAATGAAGTAAAAAAAGATGTTAATCCACTTATTTTATCCTCTATTTTCCATTATGAATTTTTATTTATTCATCCTTTTTCGGATGGAAATGGAAGAACTGCAAGACTGTGGCAAACTGTAATTTTATCTCATTGGGAAAAAGCATTTAAGTTTTTGCCTATTGAAAGTATGATAAAGAAAAATCAAGATGACTATTATAAGGTAATTGATTATTGTAATAAAGCCGGAAATTCAACTGAATTTATTGAATTCATGCTTAAAATAATCGATAAAGCTGTAGATGATATGATTGAAAGTCAAAAGACTACCCAAGAAAATTTAACGGATACTCAAATGAAAATATTAGAATTAATGAAAGAAAATCAGTATATTACGAGAAATGAGTTAGCTGAAAAGATTGGAATAACACCAGATGGAATAAAGTATAATTTGGATATATTAAGAAAAAAAGAAATCATTAAAAGAGAAGGTTCTACTAAAAAAGGTTGTTGGAAAATATTAAAATAGAAAAATGAAAAAATAGATTATATGTATTATAGACCAATTACAAGATTTAATTTATTAAGAGAAATAGGAAGAATAATATTTAAATTGCAAGAGGAAAAGTTAATGAGTCAAGAAAAAATAAATATGCAAAATCTTTGGATGAAACCTTTAGAAATTGGTTTTGTTAGAAATGGTTACATAGATAATTTTGAATTAAATTATGAAGATTATTTAACTGAATTTATAAATCATTCAAGATTTGTAACTGATAATGGAAATAAAATATTTACTAAAATTGAAGAGCAAGCACATAGTGAATGTGATGTTATAAATGGGAAATATCAATTGGACTATAAATTATTTATTGATAAGAAAACTATGGAAAATCTATATTATTACAGTGAAAAGATATCAGTAGATAAAAATGGGACAGTAACAATTAGCACAAGTAGAAAACAAGGTACGTATAGAAGATATCATTTAGTATCGATATTTAAGGATTTACTAGCAGAAGATATCAAAAAAATTGAAAATTTAGAAAAATTACAATTAGATGAATTACAAAAGTTAGTAAAAGAATATATTCCTAAGATGAAAGTAGATAAAAATATACTTTATTTTTTACCATTTAACTTATATTTTAAAGGTGTTATTATGGGTAAGGAAGTCTTAAGATACCTTGCGGATCAATTATCAAAAGATTTAAAAGGACTTCTTGAGTATAGAAATTCTCAAATAAATAACAAAGATACTTACCTATGTTTTCTTTCCAAAGGAAATATGGTATTCTTAAAATATGAAGGAAAGTTAACTTTATATGATGTTGTTGGAATAGAAAAAAGTGAATTGTTTTCCCAAATAGAGAATATATATGATTGGTGGGGAAATAAATTTTGGGAAGAGTAATATTTATTTGATAAACTAGAATAAAAAATACTTTTAACAGTATTGAAATGGAGAAAAATATGGATTTTGAAAATATAGTGATAAAAGGTTCAAGGATAAGTGAAACATTAGGAAGTATATATGAGAACGAATTAGATATAAGTTGTTCAGATATGGATTTATTAAATCAGAAATACTTTTTGCAGATATATAAATCAGATGAGGAATTGAATGAAATTGGAAAAATCGGTAAAATAGAAATGACCTATATGGATGTAAGTATGGCACAAGAGAATGGTTATAGTGTTTATGATTTGTTTGATATGATTGATTCAGAAAAACAAGGCGTATGTCATTATTTATTTGATGGAGATGAACCGAATGAGAATTATGTCGGTATGGACGAAGATGTAATTTACATTAATGAAATATTTATAGATAAGGCTTTTAGAAATTTAGGCATTGGGAGTATTATTGTTAAAGAATTGCCTAAATTAGTTAGAAATATATTAAAATTAAAGCCAGGTTGTTTCGTTTTGTTGGCAAATCCATTTGAAATAAAAGAAGGTAAATTTACACCGACTAGAAGTAAAAATAAAATTGAAAAATTAGTAAAATTTTATGAAAAAAATGGTTTTGAAAGGATTGAAGATACGCAGTATTTAGTAAAAAATATGGATTTTAGATAGAAAAATAAACTAATCGACTCCATACCAATTGGCTTATGGTGGGAATTAGTTTATTTTTTTAGTTTAATAATTTATAATTTTATTTTTATGATGTATATAAAATTGTAATTTAACGCTAAATCTTATTCCAATATACAAAATCAGCAATTTCATTCCTTTGAAAATGCAATTTACTTGGCTTAGCTTCTTTAGAAGGATAACCTATTGGCAATATTGCAACAGGAACTAAATTTTCTGGCACTTCATAAATTTCAACTAATTTTTGGGGATCAAAAGAACCAATCCAGGTTGTTCCAAGTCCTAAACTTTGTGCTTCTAACATCATATGTGTAGTTACTATACTAATATCAATATCTCCGAATTCTTTATTATCATATTTATCTCTTTTGTAGGAGATAGATTTATCATAAAAAAGTATCATAATAACTGGTGCATTCCAACCATATTGTGTGCAACCATTTAATTTTTCTAATTGTTCCTTTTGTGTTAATACTAATATTCTTTGTGGCTGTAAGTTTCTAGCTGTGGGAGCTAGTTTTGCAACTTTTAAAATTTTTTCTATTTTTTCTTTTTCCACTTCCTTTGTAGAAAAACTTCTGCAGGAATACCTTTCCTCCGCTAATTCTAAAAAATCCATATTTCCTCCATACAAATTACTGTAATTTTAGTTGTAATTCTTTGACATCCTTTATTATATAAGTTGCATTGGCTTGTTTCAATTCTTCATAACTACCATACCCATATAAAACTCCTATTGAATCCATATTTGATTCTCTAGCACCTAAAATATCATGAGATTTATCTCCAATCATAACACAGTTATCGCATAGCAAATTATTTGCTTTTAGTATGTATTGTATTATTTGTCCTTTTGTTGAACGTGAACCATCAAGAGTACTTCCACAAATAAAAGAAAAATATTTATCTATCTTCAAATTTTCAAGTATTTGCTTTGTATATATTTCTGCCTTTGAAGTTGCAATTATAAGGTTCTTTTTTGCGTTTATTAAACTTTCTAATAACTCAGGTATTCCTTTATAAAGAGCATTTTGAAACATGCCTTCTTTACTAAAATATTCTCTATATTTTGCAACAGCTAATTCTGTGTCATTCTCATTAAAACCATAATATCTTGAAAAAGATTTTCTTAATGGTGGTCCAATAAATTTATAAATTTCTTCATCTTTTTCTACTGTAATAGAAAAATGCGATAATGCATATTTTACCGAATTAACAATACCTTCTTTTGAATCAATTAAAGTTCCATCTAAATCAAATAATATATTTTGATAATTTTTCATTTTTTATCCTCCTATTATTTCTAATTTGTTATTATCAAATTTATAACTATAAGTATGAATAGATTTACCATCATTTATACCTATTATAGAACCTTTTTCATCCCATATTTTATATACAAACGGCTCTTGAAAATGTTGTTTTAAGAAATCGTATACCTGCCTATATAAAGGATTATACATATCTTTTTCATCAATATCTTCTATGTTTTGCAATTGGGAGTGATTTGTTAGTTTTTTAATTATTCTCCAACCTAAATAGTTTTCTTCCATTTTATAAGGTTCAAACCCCATATCCATATATACTTTTACAGCCAACCAAGTATGCGTTTGGGTATGTAACAATGTTTTTTTATGTCCTAATCTCCTCATTTGTTTTAATGTTTCTGATATTAAAGGCTTTGATAAATGTTTTCCTTGATACTCTTTCTTTACTGATACCCAATGAACATTACCTGTGATATCATTTTCTGGTATATCTAAATAAAAGGCAGTTGAAGTAGCAACTTTATCTCCGTTTTCGTTTTCAATAAAAATACACATTTTCTTCAAATCTTCATAATGCGTTCCATAATAATGATGAAAGGCTTCCATTCCTTCCTCAAAAGACAAAAATTCTCCTGCTGACATTTCTATTTCAACCCAATTTTTTTCATCTCCATCATTAAAATATACGAATCTATAACCATCTGGTAACTTATAATCGATTATATTATCTAAATCATTATGAACTAGATATAGATTAACATATTTTAATGTTCTATTGATACTATCCATAAACTCTCCTTTCAAAAGTATGCCATACATCAATTTCATTTCTATCTGGCATTTCAAATTTTGATAAAATCTTCTTTAAAAGACCTTCATCTACATAGAAATCACATGCACTCTTGCCAGATAAAACTTTTCTATTACGTTCTTCAACATTTTTATACCACGATTCATCATCAATATCTATATAATGCCATTCAATATTAATATTACGAGAATTATAATATTCTATTGTTTCTTTTCTGTTAATTTTTGTCCAAAAACCCCAATCCAAAATAACATTACATCCAATATCGACAAGTTCTATAGATTTTTCCATTAAATAGGCATTTACTTTCGGACATAACTTATCATAAAATTCTCCTTGCTCATTACCAATCAAATCATACGTCACTTCATCTGTTGATAAAATAATTGCATTTTCTTTTTCTTTAATTTGATTTGCATAATATATTTTTCCACATATTAGTATTACTTTTGACATACAATAATTTCTCCAATCTTAAAGACAATTTATTTATCTTTCACTATAATATCATAAAAACAACTACTTATCAACTATAAGAAAACATCAAATAATATAATTTGATAAAGTAAGAATTCAAATGTTTGGAAAATTGTTACTTTTTAATTTTAGCAAAAACCAAATAAAATTTGCTCATCAAAATTTTTAGGAAAGGAGCAAATTTTGTGCCATATGCAAAAAGTGAACTTCTTTTAGATGATGGAATTGAGTCGAAAAGATATTTAACAATAGGTGCCATTCATTGTACAGGAAAATATTTGCCAAATATTCGTATTTCCTCTAATGAATTTAACAAATTAAGTTGGATTACACAATATTGGGGATTGCAATGCAATATTGAAATTGGTCCAATGGTGAAGGATTGTATTAGACATGCAATTCAATGTACTGCTAATAATATTATAACAAATCACATTTACACCCATACAGGTTGGCAAGAAATTAATGGTAAATTTATATTTTTGTGCAATGGTTTATATTTAGACGAAGACATTGAAACAAACATTGAATTAGCTGGAAAACTATCCAGATATTCATTATTAGACCCAACAGAGCGATTTCTTAACAATGATGCAAAATGTATCTATAAATTATTGAATAAAAAGTTTATACCACACCGAATCCTATTTCCATTAATAGCAATGGCTTTTTTATCACCACTGAATCACTTTTTGAAAATGGTAAATTGTGAGCCAAAAGTAATATTGTTTTTAATAGGAAAAACAGGAGCAAGAAAAAGCACTTTGGCATCGTTAATATTATCTTTTTTTGGGGATTTTACCAATACGGATTTACCAATCTCATTTCGAGATACAGCAAACAGCATTATTGAGCAAACTTTCATACTAAAAGATGTTTTAACAGTTATTGACGATTACCACCCTTCTACAAAGGCAGACGAACAATCTATGAATAAGACAGCCCAAGTAATTATGCGTTCTTATGGGGATCGTATTGGTAGAAATAAATTAAATTGCGACAGTACATTAAAAATATCAAAACCGCCAAGAGGAAATGCGATTTTGACAGGAGAATCTGCCCCTGATATAAGTGAAAGTGGAACAGCTCGATATATCGTTGTTGAATTAAGCAAAGACGACATCAATGTTGAAAAACTAACCGAATTACAAGAATTTGCTAGAAATGGCTGTTTTAAATCAATTATGAGTTTGTATATTAGAAATATTTATTTGTATGTAAACGAAGATTATACAAGAAAGCTGTTTTTAGAAAAATTGAGAACTCATTTCATTGAATATCGAGCAATAATACAAAACAAATTAGATGACAATGCAGTAACGGTACACACTAGAATACCTGAATCATTATCGTGGCTTTGGTTAGGATTTGAAAAGTTTATCGATTTTTTGCTAATCAATAAAATTATATCTCAAAGAGATTATGATGATTTGTTCAGTGAGTTTTTAGAAATTATTGTTGATTTAGCAATAAGTCAATCAAAAGCAATTACCGAAGATAATCCATCGATTAAATTTCTGACAAAGTTGAACTTACTATTAGAAAGCAAAAATGTCATAGTCGAAAATAAGTCAAATTATCAATTTGCAGGTGGAAATAACTTTATAGGCTATGAAGACGATATGTATTACTATTTAATACCAGATATGGCTCACAAGGCTGTTAAAAGGCTTTGTGATGAGCAAGACGAATTATTTGCAGTTAGTAAGAAAACATTGCTGAAACACTTGGCTGACGATGGATATATTGAAATATCGAGTAATGGCAATACAAAAGAATTACGTTTAGGAAATCAAGTAAAACGATTTATTTGGCTGAAAAAAGAAAAATTTAATAATGTTATACAATAGTTTTTCTGTTACAAGTGCTACATTGCTTTAAAATGCTTGGAATTGTAAGAAAAGATAAGTAACACTTAATTAAAATCTGGTGCTACAAAACTGTAACACAAACGGTTACAAAAAGTAACATATCGGTAACACTTGATAAATCGAGACAAAGCATTGGTATTACTAGATTAGAAGAAATTGTAACAGATGTAACAGTAAATTTTATATAAAGTACAAAATATTAGAAATTTAAAGGGATTAATGACGATTTGTTATTTGCAAGATTAGCCTTTGTGTACCTAACGGACAAAAGGCATCTTGTTAGGGAGAACCCTAAAACCCCTTTAGAAAGGACAAGATTATGAAAGAAAAACAATTACATATAAGACTTACAAAAGAAAATTATGATGAGATAAAAGAGCGAAGCCAAAAAGCAAATTTCACGATGACAGATTATATTTTGAAATCTGCATTGAATAAAAAGATAGTTGTTATTGTTGGTTATCAAGAAATTTTCAATGAGATAAGAAAAATTGGGATAAATGTAAATCAAATTGCTAGGAAATATAATATGGGATTAGAACAACAATCAGATATTTCAGAAATTCAAAAATATATGGAGCAAATATGGCAGTTATTAAGGTACTCAAAGCAAAAGACAATATAAATCGATTAATCAAATATATTTCTAATCCTAATAAAACACAAAACGGATTATTAGTCAGCGGAAAAGATTGCTTAGCAAATACTTGTTATGACGAAATGCAATCTATAAAAGAATTTTTCAATAAAAAAGATGGCATTACTGCATTTCACTTTATTCAATCTTTTTCGCCAAACGATAAATTATCTTATGAAAAGGCTCATGAAATTGGCTTGCAATTTGCTGAATATTTCAAAGGCTATCAAGTTCTGTTTGCTACTCATACAGATAGAGAACATATTCATACACATATTGTCGTTAATTCTGTTTCTTTTGAAGATGGTAAAAAGTTTCATATGAGTAAAAAAGATTTAGAGAAAATCAAGAAATTTTCTAATAATTTGTGTGAAGAAAATGGCTTAACGACAATTAATTTAGAAAATAGAAACGAAGTGAAAGACATTAGTAAAAACGAGTATGCAGTTGCAAATAAAAGTGAAAGTTGGAAGTTTAAATTGATGAATGATATTGATTATTGTATGTCTATCTCAAATACAAAAGACGAATATATCAAGAATATAGAAAGTTTGAATTATAAAGTTATGTGGACTGACACTCGAAAATACATCACTTATACAACACCAGAAGGACAAAAATGTCGAGATAAAAGTTTGCATGACAAAAAATATTTAAAGGAGAATATGGAATATGGATTTAGAAGAAATAAAAAGAATAAATCAGAGTTCAATAGAACCAATGCAAATGAAGAAACAGGAACAAGAGACAAAACAAGTGATAGAGTTGAAAACAGAATTGACTACTCTACCAATGGAAGTAATGGAGAAAATTTATGGTTGGATAACCGAGATGAAAGATATGTACAAGAAAATGGATTCGAGAATACGAGACCAACTAACACCAGACCAGATAGAGATGAGATTAACCAATACTCTGGAGAAGACTTTATCGGACAAGGTGAAGGACGAACTTCGTTATCAAATGCAGGAATACAAGGCTCAACTAGAAGATATAACCAAAAACAAGAGAAAGTACGTCATACAGGGAATATTGATAGGAATTGCGATAGGTATTGGTGCAACTATTCTTTGGAAACATTAAGACACCTTGCCCATCTCTTTGAAAATATGACTTATGTTGGTCCGACACGAACGATTAGTCATTGTTTTGGAGATTTAAGCAAACAAGCACGAAAAGAATGGTATTTAAAACATAGAAATTCAAATGGTTTTGACTGGTTTGAAGATGATTTTGAAATTTAGTAAAAATATTATAAAAAATCCTTGACTTTTGTCCGACATAATGTTACAATATTTTTGTCGGACAAAACAAAGGAGGTGAACTGTGTCTGAGAAAAAAATGGGACGTCCAACTGCTAATCCCAAAAACACTAAAATTACAATTAGAATTGATGATGAAGTTAGAGAGATTTTAGACAACTACTGTAAGAAAAGATGCGTTTCGAGAACTACTGCAATAACAGATGGGATTAGAAAGTTGGAAAAATAAAAGGAAACTGTGTGTCGGACAAACATTTTTCACAGTTCCCAGTCGAGTCCTACTCGAAAGTAGAACTACACATCTATTATAGCATATGTAGTCCTCTACTTTCAACTAAAATTTGAAATTTTTTTTAAAGGAGAGGATTTTTTATGTCAAAATTAAGAGATGAATTTCAGGAAAATATTGATTATTTCCTACAGGAGAACAAAAATGTGTATAGTAAAATGATAAAAATACAAGAAAAACGATACAATGATTTACTAGAAAAGTTGCACAAATTTGTTGAAGATTTACTAAAAGATAAAAAGGATAAATTTGAAATAGAAGACGAGTTTTTTGATTGTTTTTATGAGTTAATAGGAATAGAAAGTATGTTTTTATATAAGCAAGGTTACAAAGATTGCTTTAAGTTATGGAGAATGTTAGATGAATAAACAGAAGAGAAATGAAAAATTGAATTAAAAATACATGATAGGAGGATAAAGTATGAAAAGACGAGCGAATGGCGAAGGCACACTTTATCAAACGACCCAAAAGCAAAAGCGACCGAAAACAAAAAAAGTGATGCCAGAATGTGAAAATTGCAAAAATTGTAAAGATAGAACAATTTGTAATAATAGAGAAGATTGTAACAAATGTGATATTTGTAAAAATTGTACAAAATACAATGACTATTGTGATAAATTCTATTTTTACTCTCATTGGGTTGGACAATGTTCAACGAAAAATGGAAAGAGGACATCTTCTGTATATGGTAAAAACCAAAAAGAAGCTGCCAATAAGAAAAATAAAATTTCGAGTGATATTCAAACAGGAAAATATATTGGTAAAAGTGATGCCACTTTATATATGATGATGAAAGAAGTTATTGAAGATAGAAAGAAATTAAATGAAACTGGAGATAGTGCTTATATTACGAATAAACAAACTTTAAAAAGATTATCAAAAGCAGAAATAGTGCATAAGCCTATTCAAAAAATAACAACAGATGAAATCAGAGATTTTTTAGCAACAAGGACAAAATATTCGGATTCGATTATTAAAAAGGATTACGGTATGTTAAATGCAGGATTTCAAAGAGCAATCGCTAAAAATGTTATATTACATAATCCTATTAAAACATCAGAAATTAGAAAGCCTAGAAGTAAACAGCCATTTTCAAAAGTAGTTGCATTAACTGTAAATGAGCAAAGGAAGTTTATACAAACAATTCATTCATTAGACAAGCCACATCAATATCAAAATGAATGGTTATTATCCATTTCAACAGGTATGAGAATGGGCGAAGTGCTTGCTTTGGATAAAGAGAAAGATATTGACTTTGAAGAAAAAATAATACATATCAATAATACTTTAACAGTTTCAGAAGATGAAAATGGCAAGGAAATCACTATTTTAGGTGATAGAACAAAAACGTACAGTGGCTATCGAGATATAAAAATGACTGCTGATGTGGAGAAAATTCTAAAAGATTGTATGAAAAATGCGATTGATAATAAAAATAATTTGCTGTTTTGTAGAGAAAGTGGAGATTTAATTACTACGAATATGATAACTTGTGCGATTAAGCGTTTTTGTCAAAAGTATAAAATAACCAAAAATAAAAATTGTACTTCACACATATTAAGGCATAGCTTTGCGACAAGGCAAATTGAAAGCGGTATGCCAGCACATATTTTGCAGAAGATATTAGGACATAAGAGTGTGAAAGAAACTTTAGATACTTATACCGATGTATTTGCAGCGTATGAAAATAGATTTGATGAAAATGTTTACAATTATTATCAAGAAAATGGGTTATTGTATGATTTCGAGTGTAGTGAATATGAAATGATACAAAGAGAAATGGCAAATCTTGTCAATCGTGTAAAGGAAAGCCATTTAAAAGATAAGCACAAAGAACAGTTGAAGGATTGTATGGATGAAATTTTAAAGTGGTATGAAGTTTTAGAAGAAGTTAGTTAAAAATTAGTAGAGTAATTGAAATTTGATGTCAATTACTCTATTTTTATTACAGTTTTTTTAATACAAAAAAATATTTTATGATATAAAAAAAAATAAAAAATTTTAATACTGACTTTTCAATCGCTTATTTACCAACACTTACAGAGAAAATTTTTATTGCAATTTTAATGCAGTTTTTAATATAAAAAAATTTTTTTAATGTAATTTTTAATGCAGTTTTTTTGATATAAGAAAATATTTCAAGATATAGAAAAATAAAAAATCCCCATTTTAAGCCACTTTCAGATATTGGAAGATATAAAAAAATACCCTAAAATAGGGTATTTTTGGTCGAGGTGGGCGAAAAATAAGGTCATTAAAACCTAGATTTTATAAGGAATATAAGATTTTTGAATCACTTAATATTACAGTTTTTTATGACAGAAATTGTCAATAGGAAATTGGAATAAAATTAAATGTGCTTCTTTGAAATAGCTTCTTTATGCCGAGAAAACTATTGACAATTGCTAAATGATATAATGTTCAAAGGCTTTTAGCATAAAATATGCTAAAAGCCTTAAGTGCTAAGTATCATATTTGATTCTAGTAAAAAACTTTTTTTACAAACTATTGACTTTATTATCCCATCTGTAGTATAATAAATATAGGAAACAAAACACACCGAATGTGTGTTGCCTATATAGTTAGTACAACCACTACATTGCCTGGCAAAGCAAAATGTGGTGGTTGTTTTATTTATCCTTATTCGATAGTATTATGTATATAATACTCAACAAGGCTATGTTTACGGTTAATGATGTTAAAAATCCATAAAATATGAACAATAAAACTCTCATAAACATCACCTCCAATCTCTCGATAAAATATCGAGGAAATCAAAGGCAACCATCACATCTGCTGTTTCATTTCCTATGTTCAATATTATACAATATGATTTTACATTTTTCAAGTAAATTATGTTTTATTTTTATAATTATTCAAAAAGTCGCATATTTCTTTATGATATTTATTATCATTATCCATTAAGAATTCTAAAAATTCTTTTGCCGAACCATGAAAAAAGTCCTTAAGAAATTTTTTCCTAACTTCTGATTTGTATTCTTCCTCATCAATTAAAGGAATAAAAGTGTATACTTTTTCATTTTTCTCTAAAATACTAACTGCTTTTTTAGCAATTAATCTGTTAATTAAGGTTCTGACTGTATTGTCATTCCAGTTAAACTCTTTTACTTGTTCAATAATTTGCTTACTGGTTACAGTTTTTTCTTTCCAAATTATTTTCATAACTTCTAGTTCTGCATCCGATATTTTCTTATACTCTCACATCCTTTCGTTTTCTTATTAAATTTTAAGACTAATACTCTTTAAAATATAAATGTAGCTTAGATGTTAAAAGTATGATAGCAATTTATTCTACCGCATACGCGGTAGAAATTAAATTGTCTATTTGATATAATTTAAGCGGTGATAATTATGACATTAACTCAAGCTACCTATAAAAGAATAGAAAATTTATGTGATTATCATAATTTGACAATAAATGGGTTGTGTACTCTGGCAGGAGTAGCACAATCAACAGTATATAATTTGGCAAGCAACAAAACTACAAATCCAGGTTCGTTATTAATTCTAAGAATTTGTAGAGCATTAAAAATAACTTTGTCAGATTTTTATGATGATACAATATTTCTAACTCTTGATGATGAGTAATAGACTATTTACATTTAATGTATTAGTCTTTTTTCTTTTCCTCCTTGTATAATATAGTTAGGTTTTTAAATAAAGGATTTACCTATAAACCT
>CAOJGX010000032.1 GCA_948435735.1 uncultured Clostridium sp. | reverse complement strand
TAAATCCGTTTTTCCTTTTATTTATTTCCTTAGATTTTTTCAGGGAAAATTGCTGTATTTCCATTGTATGAATACTATTAAAAGTTTAATATTTTCAATACTTACAATTATCTTTTTCTTAAAAAATCCCATACAACTTTTTTTGATTTTTAACTAAAAAATAGGTAGCTCAACAACTTTAACTACCTAAATCAACTCTCTATTTTTTATTACGTTTTATTCACTCTCTTCACTTTTATCCTGCAACAATTCTAATTGTGATATCAATAAAGCCTCCATTTTCGCCTTATAAACTTCAAATTGCTTTTTTAACTCTTCTGTTTTTCTGCGAATTTCTACTTCATCTTTGTTAACGCCTTCCACCATTCTTTGGGCTTCTATTTTTGCTTCATCTATAATCTGGTCAGCCTGTTTTTGTGCCATTGATTTTATATCTTCCGCTGTTGACTGAGCCATCAATAAGGTGTTTTGTAAGGTGTGTTCCACGGTTTTATAATGTTCTAATTCTTTATTTAAACCATCAAATTTACTTTTAAATTCTGCATTTTCTTTATACAGTTTCTCATATTCAAAAGTCACTTGATCCAAAAAATCGTCCACTTCATCTACATTGTACCCTTTAATCGTCTTGGTAAATCTTTTGTTCTCAATATCTAAAGGTGTTAGCATTCTTTGGTTCCTCCTACTTTAAATTATTTTATCCAAGAAGCTGAAAATTTTCCCTCTACTTTCTCTTTTGAAAATTGATTTTCTATATCATAATTGTATGGGGCTACCACAAAAATTGAATTAGAAACCTTTTCCATATTCCCATCTAATGCTTCGACTGCACCACTAACTACGTCAACAATTCGTCTTCCAACTTCTTTGCTAACGTACTCTAAATTAATTACAACAGAATTTTTCCTTTTTAATTGCACAATGATATCATTGGCTTGTTCAAAACTGGTTGGTTTAGAAATTTGCATTTTAATTTGTTGTGGTTGAGGCATGCTAACCACTTTACTTTTATTTCTTTTAAAGAAATTTAAGGTATCGTTTGTGCCTTCCTCTTCTTCGTCTGCATAATCATAACCATATTCTGTGTTATCATAGTCTTCCTCATAGTCTTCTACCGGCTCTTCTTCACCCCAAAAATAATTCATAAATTTTTTAATTGCTGTTCCTGCCACCTCTTAAAACCTCCTAATAATTTTTCCTTCGTGTTATAACATATCTATAGTATCTATCTTTTTTGCCAACTTGTCAATAGTTTTTTGTTAATTTTTTCCATTGTTACATAAACTTAATATTGTTGTAACATTTTACGACATTTTGTTACATTTTTGTTACATTTTCTTTTGACCATGTAACAAAATTTCATCATATACATTCAATTCTTTCCTGTTTTTTATCCATTCAGAATCCAGACCTAAATCAACTAATTCTTCATCTGTATAATTCTCCACAATAGAATACGTATCATTTTGTCTTAAAATTTTAACATATATTTTGTCTGTATAACCAGCTTTCACTCTTTCTACATAACTCCTATCATTTTCCTCTAAAATGGCAGAATTACTAAGTTTTAAACCTCGATAACTCCACCAAATCACATCCACATAGATTTGACGATATTCAATCAATTCCTCTACACAATCTGTAATTTTAAAAACAATCACTCGTTGATTGGCTTCTTCTTCCACAATATAGACAACTTCTGTGGATACCTCATTTGAAGACGGCAATCTTAAGGTTGCTTTATCTCCCACTTTAGCAGTAGAAGCTTTCTCTGTGTCCATGAGGCAAGCAAGATAACACTCAAAATTATTGATTACTTTTCCTTTTTCTGTACTTGTAGAAATGATCGCACTTGACTTTGTATCTAAACCTTCTAAAAATTCTGTACTTAAATAACTAAAATCCGTCACACCGCAAAATTTCCTCTAAGCCATCAACACGATAGGAAAGTGTCCCAGAAATTGGTGCTGTAACCACTTCTGAAGCTTTGCTTAATTGGCCTTCTAATGTATTTCTTTGCTCAATGAGAGATTTCACATGGGAATCGGCTGGGCTTAAGTTTCCTGTTATTTTGGTCTTTTTGGAAATATAGGTATCCAATTCAGATTTTTTATCTTGTATTTCTTCTAAATCATTCATACGATACATCGAATCTACCACTTTTTCGATTTGTGCCTCTAAATTCGTGATATCTGTTGAAAATATAGTTAGACCACTACTTTCTATGGCAGCATTAATTTCACCATCTAAAGTGTCGATTTGCCTTAAAATCTCATCTTCTCCATTCGAATAATAGCGGAAGGCTGGTTTATCTTTGGCAACCCTTTGCCCTTCTGCAATGATTTGAACCATCCCATTTTTATAATTTTCACCTTGTAATACTTTTTCATCTCTTAAAATATAGCCTTCACTACTTTCCTCAAATTTGAGTGACCCTTCTTCCACAACACATATTTGAGAGATATTTTTCAGCACTTTAATTCCCTTGTTCACTAAATGAATTACACAAAAAATCCCCAATATAGCGACTACTATTTTAAAAAAACTTAATTTGTTTCTTTCGTCATTCAATTTTTATATACCTCCAAAATAATATCGATATTATTTTGTATGCCATTTTCAGCCTTTAACCATACCGTTTCCTTATTTTTTCGGAACCATGTTAATTGCCTTTTGGCGTATCGTCTGGTTTCTTGTTTCAATTTTTCTACCATTTCGCCATACGTGCACTCTTCTTTCAAATATTCCACGACTTCTTTATACCCCAAACCTTGCATAGCAGTTGGAAACTCTTGATACTTGTCTCGTAGATTTTTCACTTCTTCTACCAAGCCTTGTTCTAGCATCAAATCAACACGTTGATTAATTCTTTCATACAATTTTTCTCGTTGCATATCAATCGCAAACACTTTATAATCATATGGAACACCATGTATTCTTGAAAGCTTTTCTTGTTCAGTTTTGTTTTTGCCAGTCGCCTTATAAATTTCTAAGACTCTTATTATCCTCTTTTTATCATTTGGGCTAATATGTAACATGGCTTCTTCATCAATTTGTTTTGCTTTTTCATAAATTGCCTTCAACCCTTCTTCTGTTTGTGCCTGTTGCATAAGAAAATCACGGTATGTTTCATCATATTCCATCTCTGGATATTCAATTCCATATACTAAAGAATCAATGTACAGGCCAGTTCCTCCTGCAATAATGGGAACTTTTCCTTTGGCTAAAATTCCTTCAATGGCTTTTTCTGCATCTTTCTTAAAATCAGATACAGAATATCGTTTATCTGGTGGCACAAAATCAAGCAAATAATGCTGAATTCCTTGCATTTCTTCTGGTGTTACTTTGGCTGTACCAATATCCATACCTTGATAAATCTGCATGGAATCACTAGAAATGATTTCTCCGTTTATGTTCTTGGCTAATTCAATCGACAGTGCTGTTTTGCCAGAGGCTGTTGGACCTGCTATGACAATAATTTTAGGTTTTTTATCTGATTTCATAATTTGTCTCCTTTTAGGGGCGGGCGATTGATAATCGCCCCTACGGTTTATTTTCTGCTGAATTTTCTTTCTAAATCATATTTGGTCATTTTGATTGCGGTTGGTCTTCCGTGTGGACAGGTAAATGGATTTGGTAATTTTAATAGGGTTTGCATTAAGCTGTCCACTTCTTGGATATCTAGTTTCATGTTGGCTTTTACCGCCGCTTTGCAGGCAACGGTTGCAATGAATTTGTCCTCTTTTTCTTGTGTTGCGGTTACTGCAACGGTATCAATTTCGTCTAATAACTCTAAAAATAGTTCCTTCGTATTCAAATTTTCGCACATACTTGGAACAGAGGTTACCTTAATTGTATTTTCCCCAAATTCTTCAAATTCAAAACCTGCTTTTGCAAACATTTCCACATTTTCTTTGGCAATATCCATTTCTTTATTGCTTAATTGCACAATATCTGGCAATAGCAAAAATTGCGAATCTTTTTCGTCTTCTCGATAATAATTGGCTTTCACTTTCTCATACATGATTCTTTCATGTGCTGCGTGTTGGTCTATCATGTACATATCATCTTTTATTTCGATAATAATATAAGTAGAAAATGCAATTCCTACGAACTTATAATTTATTTCTTGGTATTCTTCTGAATCCTCAAATAAACTTTGATTGGCACCCTCTACGTATTGCATTTGGTTAATATCTAGTTTTTCTCCATCCTCTTTTTCTTCTTTGCGATTCGCTAATAAATCAATCCCAAATGCTTTTTTATACATTTCCTCAAATTCTGGTGTGATTTCTGGAATTTCTTTTAAGGCTTCCCTCACCTTGGCTGTATCAATCATTTGGGTGCTGTCTTCTTCATTTAATTTAGCTTCTAATAATTTGTCTGTGACTGCTGCTATAAATTCGTCTTTTTTCTCTTCAGCTTTTTGCAGTTCTTCTTCCGTTTTGATTTCTGGTTCAGTTTTCTCTTGTGGCAGCTCTTCTTCGTTTTTAGGCAAGTCAACTTTGACGGTTTCTTCTATCCTTTGTTGTTCTTCTTTTTCTTCTACTTGTGGTTCGTCAACTTTTTCTTCTCGTTCCTCTTTTGACTTTTCTTTGACTTCCTGTGTATCAATTTCTTGCGTATTACTTGATATTTTAGTATTTCCAAGTTTAACTACTTTTCCTTGTTCATCGTACTCTTTTACTTGTTCTATTTTATCCGCTATAAAACCTGTTTTATAAATATCTTCTATTTTATTTTCTGAATTAGTTGCTGGAATTTCAGGTAAATCCTCTACTTTCTTCTCAGGCGTTATTTTGCTAATCAGCGAATTAATCGCATGAATTCGCTCTTCAATAGTCATACCTTCTTTGATTTCTACTTTTAATTCTTCTTTTGGCTCTTCCATTGCTTCTTTTTTGGGTTCCATATCAATTGGTCTTTCTATATTTTCAACCAATTCTCCTTTTCCAAAACCAGCCTTAATGGCATGATAAACCGCCTTAAAAACAGTAGTTTCTTCTTGAAAACGAACCTCTAGTTTGGCTGGATGAACATTGACATCTAATTTTTCTGGATTCATTTCTATATTTAATATCACAAACCCAAATTTTCCAATGGGAACCATTCCTTTATACGCTTGGTCAACCGCTGCTGTTAAATTTTTATCTTTGATGTATCTTCCATTTACGAAAAAGATTTGATTTTGGCGGTTTGCCCTTGCGATTTCTGGTTTTCCGACAACACCATTTACTTTGATATCCTCATATTCATAAGAAACTTCCATAATTCCATTGGCAATATCTTTTCCATAAATACTATAAATTATATTTTTAAAATCGCCACTTCCGTTTGTCTGAACTACGGTTTTTCCTGAATTCATTAGCTTGATAGAAATCTCTTTATTGACCAAAGCAATTCTTTTTACATTGTCTTCAATGTAACCTGCTTCTGTATAATCTTTTTTCAAAAATTTATAGCGAACCGGGGTATTAAAAAACAAATTTCTTACTGTAATCGTTGTTCCAACAGGACAACCAATTTCAGATTTCTCTAATATTTTCCCACCTTCTACGACAATTTTATGACCTAACTCTTCCCCTTCTTTTTTAGAGACCATCTCCACATTCGCAATTGCTGCAATACTTGCTAAAGCTTCGCCTCGAAATCCCATGGTTGTAACCGTTGCAAGGTCTGTCGCTTTTCTAATTTTGCTGGTGGCATGACGTTCAAATGCCATTTCCATATCATCTTCTGAAATTCCGATGCCATCATCTGTGATTTTGATGAATGAAATTCCCCCATTTTTTATCTCAATGGTTATATTTTTAGCGTTTGCATCAATGGAATTTTCGACCATTTCTTTGACCACAGAGGCAGGTCTTTCAATTACTTCTCCAGCCGCTATTTTGTTGATTGTTAAATCATCTAATAGAACAATATTCCCCATATATTTTCCTCTTTTCTATTGTACATTTTTAGAGTATTATATCATTAAAAAATTTTTTTGTATATGGTTTTTTGACAAATTTTTCGCATAAAAAAATCTCATTTTAGAAAATATAAAATCCCCTATTCCATTACCTCTAAAACATCCGAATTATTCAACCCTTCCAAATGGTAATACGTATCTGGCACATCTCCAACAATCACCGCTTCTGTCAATAAAACTTTGGATTCTAGGTCTTTTCCATAGACACCAATCGGTGTTAAAATACTAATCGATGTGCTTAAATTCAAATAAATTTTATGTAAGGTTTGATTAACATTAACGCTTTGAAATTCAGATTTTATTTCTGTATCAATTTTTCCTGCTGCTTCTAGTTCAATATCAAATTTAGGCCCTAGATTTTTTAAAAGGCTGATTCCGCTTACACTTCCATAATTGATATATACCATAATCGTTGGCGTATGATCAATGGAATTTTGAATGTTAGTAACCATTTTTGAGGTGAGTTGATTGATTAAAACTGTATTAGATTTCATCAGTACCACTTCTCCATTGCCATCTTTTTCTATGTCAATTAAATCATTATAGGTATAATCTTTCATGATTTTTTCTACTTCTTCACTAACAATATGATTGGCTTTCGAGCCTGCGGCTGTTTTACAGCTTGCTACGAATATGGGATAAGAGGCAATCGCAAAACTGATAATAGAGATAAGAATCAGCAGGAAAATAGTCAATAAAAAAACATTGATTCGGTTCATTGGTTTGTGTTTTTTCTTTGGAAATTGGATTCTTTTGCGAGAATAAATTTTGGCCATATTGATTCTCCTTTGGTTTAAACTGATAAGAAGGGCAGGGTTGGAACCCTGCCCCTAAATTAATTGGTTGATTGGTTTTTATATTTATTTCATGATGTATAGTTTTTCGCCAACATTGATTTTCGTATTATCTTGTAGGTTGTTATTTTGGATGATACTGGCCATGGTGACTTTGAAATCTCTGGCAATATTCCAAATGGTGTCTCCATCTTTGACGAAATAAACAACCATGGCATAATCGCTTTCGTCTTCACATTCCTCTTCTTCAACGTCTTCTATAATGCGAATGGTTTTATAATTTGCCGCATTTGGTTTGACTTCTAGGTCAATATCGCAAATAACATCTTCATTGTTTAGTTTGAAATGTTTTTTTACAAAATTGATTTCAATATCATCTGTCATGCAATCGAGTTTTACCATGAATGGAATTTTAGCATTTTTGACACCTAAATTATTTCCTGTATCAAAATAAATATCAGCACAAAGTTCGCCTTCGTAATTGCAGGAATTTCCCATTGGTGTTTTATTGGTAATATTGGCTCTGCAATCTACATCGTAAATCGAGCGGATATCTTCTACTAAGATACTTTGGCTTATGTTGACAATTTCTTTTGTAACTTCCATTCCTGTCTGCACTTCAATTGTTTTTTGATTAAAACTGATATTTTTCTCAAGGCCATACATATCTTGCACCAATTCAATTGTTTTTCTTTGGTAGACTTCGCAAGAAACCTCAAAATCAATTTGACAACTAATGCTTTTCATTTCTTTGGTATTGATTTTAAATAACATATTGCGCACTTTGTAGCTCGTATCACAAGTATCTTCGTCTGTTACTTTTTCCATATCAATAAAATTCATGATAGGAACAGTTGCCTCTACAGTCCCTACTTTTGCACTTTCTGTCATATACAAAATCTTAATATTGACATCTGCTTTGGATAAAACTTTATGATAACTCATTTTATTTTCCATATTGGTAACAGAAATATCGCTTTTCAAAATATCTGCAATAGCATCTGTTTCATCAATACTGATATCTTCCTTTAGGGAACTTTTGATGGTATTAGCAGCAATCATGGTATTTAAGTCAACCGTTTCTTGTAGTTTTTCAACCCCTGATAAACTTCCTAAATCATCTAAGTATTCAATCTCATTACATTCAAAAAAGTTAAAACATATTTGCAATTGAATGGCAACACTAATTTTTCTCTCATTCAAAATTTTGGTTTCTACACTTACAATTTCCATTCGATATTTCGTAGACATTTGTGTTTTAATGTTCGTATCCTCGATAAAATCCATGAAATCTAGTGTCGTTCCAATACATTTTGTTTCACCATTTTCGGACAAATAAATGATATGTGTATCAACATTTCCATCAAATCTATATTTTCCGTCACTACATTCTTCTTTATAGATATACGGATTTGAGTTTGTATTTATGATATTGACAATATCTGGTTTGGTATCTGGGACGATGATATCTCCTTTTATTTCCACTGTTTTAACCTTTTCCGCCATTTTTTTATTAATTGATATCATATTTTTCTCCATAAAAAAAATCCTCCTTTTTTGTTCTATGTAACATTTATATGGAGGATTTTAAAAAAAATACCAATTTTATTTAATTTTTTATTGTTATCTTTTAGGCAATTCCTACTGGCATATCTTCTATTTCTGAATTTCCTAAAATTTTCCCTTCTACTTGTTCAGGTGACAATTTATGCAATTTATTTTTCCTGTCTGCGACATCGGGAATGCTTAATGGAACATAATCATTTCCATTCGATATACTGACTTCAACAGTTTTCATAAATAAGTCTGTATAATTATAAGACCCTACTCGATTGACTTGGTCAAATCTTACCATGAAATAATCTTTATATGTTTTTTCAATGGTGGCTTCTCTTTCTTCAGGCTTACTTCTTTTTCCTGCTGGTTCTTTTATAATAATTTTTTGTCCTACGTTTTCTCCAATATTTTTTCTCATGTTTGCAATTTCAGCTTTATAAATTCCCATATGATACTCCTTCATCTTTCCTGTGTTTGTTATTTATTTTATATCATAGGAAAGTGAATTTGTCAAAATATGGATTTTTATGCAAAACAGATGAATCCTTTTATTTTCAAGGCTTATCTGGATTTTTTATGGTATATTTCTTTTGTATTACTTTTATGTTACATTTTTGTTACATTCCCTAAACCGCTTATCCATTTAATTTTTGATTAAACAAAAAAAGTACCTATATGCCATTGGGTACCTTTTTCTTTCAACTATTTTAACTTACTGGATATACACTAACCAATTTTTTATTTGCTTTCTTCTCAAATTTAACATTTCCATCCACTAAAGCAAATAACGTATCATCACTACCTTTTCCAACGTTGGTTCCTGGATGTACATTGGTTCCTCTTTGTCTTACTAATATATTTCCTGCCAAAACAAATTGACCATCTGCTCTTTTTACACCAAGTCTTTTTGACTCACTATCTCTTCCGTTCTTAACACTACCTTGCCCTTTTTTATGTGCCATTGTTGCTCACTCCTTCCCTTTTAATTTTTCTATCTCTACCTATTTAAAACTATTTTGTTTTGATGGATGTAATTTCCACTTTGGTATAGTCTTGTCTATGGCCTCTTGTTTTTCTTTCATTCTTTTTTGGTTTGTATTTGAATACAAGCACTTTTTTGCCTCTTCCGTTTGACACGACTTTCCCTTCTACTTTTGCACCTGCAACATAAGGTTTTCCAATTTCTACTTTTCCCTCATTTGATACAAGGATTACTTTATCAAAAGAAACTTTCTTTCCTTCTTCTTCTCCTAATTTCTCGAAAAATACAGTAGTTCCTTCTTCTACCTTATATTGTCTTCCACAGCTTTCAATAATTGCGTACATCAAATGCACCTCCCTTTTCGTAATACTCGCTAACTTCCAACCTGGTAGTTGTTTTTACAACATTTTGAGACCATAGTTAAGCAGTTTACAGATATTTATTTTAACATAATTTGGATATGTTGTCAATATTTTTTTTAATTATTCACCAGTTTTTTCCTTATCATTTTCAAAGCCTTTTCTCTCGGCACAACAATAACATGCTCACAACCTAAACATTTAAATTTAAAATCAACCCCAACACGAGTAATCTCCCAATTTTTACTCCCACAAGGATGCTGCTTTTTCATTTCAATCTTATCACCAATCTGATATTCCATCTTCTCCTCTTTTTTGTTTTTCTAATTATTTAGCCACTCTCACCTATATTCTATTTTTGATTTCCTCTATTCCTAATACCTGCATAATCTCATACAAATCCGGAGTCTGGCATCTACCTGTCAATGTCACACGAATGACGGTACTAATATCACCAACATGCCCTTTATAATTTTCGGGATTTGCTTTATATTCTTTGACTTCTCTAGCGTAGCCTAACTCTTCCGCCAAATCTTTCATCTTATCAAACCACAGTTGTTTGTCATCTTCTTGATTATAATATTTTTCAAAATACACTTTTACAATTTTCTCAATTTCGTCTCGTTCTGTTACTTTTTGATACTCAAAATTCGTTTTATTTTTATCCAATTCATACATATACAAAATTGCATTTTTCAACTCTGACCATTTACTAATATCTTTTCTCGGCTTCGCATTCCCACGCTCGATTCCTAGTACTTTTAAGGAATATTCTTTATTTTCTAGCAATTTGGTAAGTTCTTCATCCTGTTCTTTCGCCCAAGCCAAAGCTTCTTCATAAACTTCCTCAGCGGAATATTTTGAAATTACATTTTTAGAAACATCTAACATTTTTGTCATATCAAAAAGAGCACCGCTGACCCCCATTTTCTTTAAATCAAACACAAATTCTTCTAGTGTTTTATCTGGATTTTGTTTTCTCCACATTTCAAAATTTGAATTGGCAATATTCATCAAATATTCCTTTACGGATTGCTTTGGAATTCCCTCTTCTTTATAATAACTAACTGCAGCCTCTGGATCCTTACGTTTGCTTAATTTTCTTTTTCCACCTTCTTCTGTTTTCATCAAAGGTGCAATATGTGCATACTTAGGTGCTTTGAAACCTAATACGTAAAATAATTGCAAATGAAGGGGAACAGAAGGAAGCCACTCATCACCACGAATGACCAAATTAGTTCCCATTAAATGGTCATCAATTGCGTGTGCAAAATGATAGGTTGGAAGACCATCAGATTTGATAATAACAATATCTTGGTCATTTTCTGGCATGTCTACTCCGCCTTTTATGACATCTTTGTGTTTGATCTTTTTATCTGGATTTCCGGGCGATTTTAAACGGATAATATAACTTTCTCCATTTTGAATTTTCTCTGCTGCCATATCAAGTGGCATATTCCTACATTTTGTCCATTTTCCATAATAGCCAGTCCTCTCTTTTGCTTTTTCTTGATTAGAACGAATTTCGTCTAATGCCTCACTTGTACAAAAACATGGATACGCTAAGCCTTTTTCTAGTAAACTCTTAGCATATGCTTGATAAATCTCTTTTCGTAAAGATTGTTTATAAGGGCCATATTCACCAACAGCGTTTTCGTTGTCTGTCATTCCTTCATCTGGCTCAATTCCATAGTTTTTTAGTGCATTTATGATGTCGTTTACGCCATTTTCAATCTCTCTTTTTTGGTCTGTGTCTTCAATTCGCACAAAAAATACACCATCTGTTTGATTGGCCATTTTCTTGGCAATCAAGGCTTGATATAAACCACCAATATGCATGAAACCTGTTGGACTTGGTGCATAACGTGTAACAACAGCACCGTTCTTTTAATTCTCTTGTTTGATATTGTTCTTCATAATAAGCAATTTCCTTGCTATTCGGAAAGATTAGGTTTGCTAATTCTTTATTATCCATCTTTTTCTCCTTTATTATCAATGGGTATAGTTTATCATCTTTTGACAAATTTGTAAATATTTATTTTTAAAATATTTGATGCGTTTTTAAGTTCATTATAAAATTTAGCATAATCCCTTGATTTTTTACAAATTCGTGATATACTATTTAAGTAAATTTCAAAATAAGGAGGAAATACATATGGTAAACATTGCTTTTTCAATTCTTATTATAATCGCTGGGCTTCCTTTAATCATTAATCCGAAAAAAGTAACCGAGCGTGAAAACTGCAAAATCAAATCCGAAATGGGTATCAGAATTTGCGGAATTGTTTTAGTTTTATTAGGCATTGCCAGTTTCTTTATTTAATTTCAAAAACTCGAAAGTTGCTTTCGAGTTTTTTATTCCATTACTTATACCCTTTTTTACTGTTATCTATCCTACAAAATTAAAGGACAACTAGATTGCTTTTTCTTTCTTATTTATGATATAATATTTAAAAATTGAAAGGAGGACAAAAAATGAACCAAGTTTTTGATGTTTTACAAGAACGTGGCTATATCGAACAACTCACCCATCCAGATGAAATCAAGGAACTTTTAAACCAAGAGGCAGTTCCTTTTTACATTGGAATCGACCCAACAGCTGATAGTCTGCATGTAGGGCATTTTGTATCCCTTATGGTTGCCTCTCATTTACAAAAATGTGGTCATAAACCAATTATTTTAGTGGGTGGTGGAACCGCTATCATTGGTGACCCTTCTGGCAAAACCGATATGCGAAAAATGCTGTCAAAAGAAGATATTTTGCACAATGTCGAATGTATTAAAAAACAAATCGCCAACTTTGTCAGTTTTGAAGGCGAAAATGCTGCCATTCTTGTTAATAATGCAGATTGGATTTCGGATTTAAATTATGTTGATTTTATGCGTGAGATTGGAAGTTTATTTTCTGTTAATAAAATGTTAGCCGCAGAATGTTATAAACAACGTTTAGAAACTGGTCTTACCTTTTTTGAAATGGGCTATATGTTAATGCAATCTTACGATTTTTTACATTTATATAACACTTATGGTTGCAAACTTGAAATTGGTGGGAACGACCAATGGTCTAATATTATTGGTGGTGTAGAGTTAATTCGTAAAATTGGAAAAGATGATTCTTTTGGTTTGACCTTCAAATTACTGACTACCAAAGAAGGTAAAAAAATGGGAAAAACAGAAAAAGGTGCCTTGTGGCTAGATGCTAACAAAGTTTCTCCTTACGAATTTTATCAATATTGGAGAAATATTGATGATGCCGATGTCACAAATGTTGCGAAATTACTTACTTTTTTGCCAATGCATGAGATTCAGCAAATGGCTCAATTACAAGATGAACAAATTAATGAAGCAAAGAAAAAAGTGGCTTTTGAAATTACCAAATTGATTCATGGTGAAACTGCTGCTTTGCAAGCAGAAGAAGCTTCTAATGCGTTGTTTGGTGGTCAAGGAAAGATTGAAAATATGCCATGTACCAAATTAGAAAATCCCTCTATCACAATTGCTGATGCTTTGGTTCAAACACAAATTGTTGCTTCAAAAGGCCAAGCAAAAACTTTAATTGCACAAGGTGGTATTACTTTAAACGATGAAAAAATATCAGATGCAACTTATCGTTTATCTGAAAAAGATTTTGAAGCAGGTTATGCCATTTTGAAAAAAGGAAAAAAAGTTTATCATAAATTAATCGTATAAAATGGAATCAAGGAGATTGCAAGGCAATCTCCTTCCGTCATTTTTAATTTAAAATCTTTACCTGTATGTCTACCAATTCTAAAAGAGCTGAAACTTGCGTTTCTTCTTCAAATAAAATGCAATATTTTTTCCCTTGTTCTTTTAGAACGTCAAACAGGGTCAACAATTTTGCCAATTGCTTAACTTCTTTGACTGGCAAATCCTCTGCTAACTGTCGAATTTGTATAAAAAGCTTATTTGCCTCATCTGTAGTATCTTCAGTTAAGTTTTCAAATTTTTGAGACCAATCTAAATCTTGATTCTGCAGCTCTTCACATTCAACTCTACCGTCTGAATAGCACTTTATGGAAACTTTTTTTAACGATTTAATTTTATCCAGAACCTGTTGTAGTTCTTTTTCTTTATCTAGTTTTAAAACTCTGTTCTTTGCCATTGCTTCATCAATAACTTGCGATTCTTTCATAAGCTTTAGAACAATAGTTTCTTTTTCTTTGATTTGCCTATAAATTTCATCGAGAAAATTCCTCTGTTCTTGAAGTTTTCTACAAGATTCTTTTTTTAAATCTTGTAAACTTTTATACTCCTTCTCTTTGCTGCACAAATCACCTCTTATTTTTCTCTCTTTTTCTTTTAATTCCTCTTGCTGAAAATTAATTTTTTGCTCCTCTGTCAAAATCTGAGGCTTTTTATCTACCACTTGTATGCAATCACTTTTGTGTTCTGCATTCTTTTTGGTTTTGGCTCGGGCTTTTTCATTTTTCTTTAAATCCCGCCATATCGGTTGTAGATAACTTTCACTAAATTTTTTTTGCAAACAGTTCCGAAATTCCTCCTCAGAAATATCACAATACGAAGCAAAATCGGATATTGTCCATCCTTTCTTTAAGTTATTTTTTAGTAACTTTCCATCAATTCTTCTCATTTTTCTTCCTCCTGACCCTCGATGAACTTATCAATTTCTTTGATAGTTATATCAAGCTGTTTCAATATCTCTCCAAAGTGAATTTCTAGATTTTCTGGTTTTACCCCTCCTTTAATAGTGGATTCCTCCCCTATCTTTTTCAAATGATTATAGAGCGTTGCTACTGAAACACTATATAACTTAGCAATTTCTTTGTTTGACATGCCTGCTTCCCTATGGGTTTTGTAACACTCCATCATCCGATTTACTCGTACTGACACTCTTTCCATAAAAATGACCTCCTTTTTGTGATTATTTGAATCACTTCTTTACTATATTTCCTCATTTTTATTATATCATATTTTACATAAAATGTCAATTTTTTTTTAATTAACTATCGCCATCCTACAAAAAAACGGAAAATATCCCTCTCATTTTCCGTTTTTTTCTTATTTATTTTTAATATTAAGACTTTTACAAATCAACTTATTCTGAAACTCCTCCAAAACATTATCTTGTATTTCTTTAATTTTATCTTGTATCGCTATAAAATCAAATTCTTTTATTGTTCCATCCACTTTTTTTAATTCATTTACTTTAAACTCATCAATTCTCTGGTTTAAGGGATTAATGATGCTTTTCATAATAACATGATACGTATTAAATCGATTAGAAAAAAAAGTTGTTATTTTTGAAATTTTTCGTGGTTTTTTTAGGTTAACCGTTAGTTCTTTTCCTCCTACTTCCATCGCTTGAAACAACTGATTATCTTTTTCTTGCTCTAAATTTTGCATTTTTGTATTTAACTGTTTGATATCTTTTTCTAATTGGATGATAAATTTGCGATTTTCTTTAACTTCTTCTGTGTGTTCATCTTTATCTTTTGCTTTATCTTTTGCTTTATCTTTTGCTTTTTCTTTACTGAAAAACTTTTTGTTCTTCTCTTTTTTTAAGCATATTTGTTGTTTTTCCAAGCTTGCCATCAATAATTTTGTTTCTAATTCTACTTTTCGAAACATCATTTCTTTTAAGGTTTGGTCATATTTTTCTGCCAATTGTTTCAGCACTTTTTCATACGCATCTAAACTAGCAATCATTTCTTCTTTGATTGTACGATAATTTTTGGATTTCTCTTGAAATTTAGGGTTAATTTGATGAATCATGACCTCCATGGCATTGAATTGATGATTTACTTTCCTATTCATTATTTGAATTGACTTTTTATAAATATATACACTATATAACATTGCACTTAAAGTGATTTCTTCTTTGATTTTCTGATATTTATCTTGTAAGTCTTTTGAAATCCCTTCATTTTTTACTTTTATTCTCATTCGTACCTCCAAAGCCAAAGGCTATTTTTCATTTTGTTTCGTATTTTTTAATTCATACAAGCTTGTCTTTTTCCTATCTTCTACTACTTGAATCAGCTGTTTTAATTCTTCATCTGTCATATAATCTAAATTATAAATTTCATGTTCATACACAATTGTACCTAAATTCATTCTTTTCTCCTATTCTATTTTTAGTTTATCGTGTATCTGAAAAAAAGTCAACATTTTTTATCAATATTCTATCCTTTTTGCTGGCTGACCATTTAACTTTATTCGACACATTTGATACGTTTGAGACTCATCTTGGCTTTTATCTAAATAATATAATTCATTTCCTGCAATATTAAGCTTTGTATTGGAAATATTGAGTTTGACAAGGTCATCACATAGATTGCTTTTTCCAATTTTCATTCTTGCAATCTTGGCATTTTCTTTATCCAAATAATACACATAGTTGCCATACACATTATAACTTTCGTTTTTTACCAAAACCGAAACAACTTCTTTCTTCTTGCCATTTTTCGTTAAACGAAATAAAGCATTTTCATTTTCGTCATAATAATAAATCCATTGATCAACAATCTGTATTTTTCTTGCTGTAACATCTTGGCTTACTACCATTTCATTTTCTCCAGAAATAGAACATTTGCCAATTTGATTCAAAGCATTCGTATAAAAAATTTCTTTTTTAACCACTTGAAAATCTTGTATAGTTTCCTCTAAAATAATCGTTTCATTTTCCCCGTTTACATCCATTCTAGCAATGCCTTTGTTCGTCAAATAATACAGTTTATTATCTTCTATAAAAAATTTACTTAACGAAGTATAAATCGTAGCTATGGTTTTTCGATTTTCTCCATTTAAATCGACTGTTTTTATGACTACATTACTAAAATCCGCAACTGTAATATAATAGATTTTATCCTCCCAAATTGTCAAGCAATACGCTGTTTCATCTGTTAATTGCTCTTCTTTTCCTTGGCGATAAACAACAATTCCCTTCTCATATTTATTGTAATAAACAGCATCATCCTTTTCCACAACAAGCCCCATATTAGCTATATTTCCATTTTCCTTATGTTTCGTAAAAACAACCCTTTGTATGACACCAACTATTACCAATAGCATTACTAAAATGCTTCCCATTTTCACAACGTTTCTCATATTTCACATTCCTTTTTTATGAATCTGATAAATTAAATTCTGAATCCAAACTAAATCGATAACCATTGACTGTTATAATCGCTAAATTAGAGCTAATCGATACTTGTACCTCATAATCTGGTATTGCAAGGTCCTCTAAATCTTCTATTGTTAAATTGGTTCCTTGGTCTAAATACTCCCTCATTTTATCTCTTAGCGTTTGTATTAACACGTCTTTGACTTGTTGTTTGGCTGCTTCATTTTCTGGATTTACGCTTGGCTGTTCTGTTTGTTGTACAATCAAACTAGAGTTAGAAATATCAATAATATTAAGATTTCTATTTTTCTCTCGTAAAACTTCCTTTGTTTTTTCCTTAATGGCATCTCGTGTCAGTAATAATTCTTCGTTTGATATGGTATCAATTAATAAACAATTTTCACCATTTAAGTCTTCTATTTCGATATTAGCATCAAAATTTAAAGAATTCTCTAAATCCATTTTGAATTCGCCATCTTTATTGGAATAGGCTACATGACAAGTTGTACCAAATTTTTTAGAATTTAAAGTCCCTTTTGTTTCTAAGTCAAGATTGGTCTTTTGACTAATTTTATTCTTTTGAATTTTATGAATATTTACTTTTGTTTTGGTTACAGCATCATCCTTCTTTTGGTAAAAGCTTACTTTATAGCCATTAGCAGAAGCCTCTTTACCTTTCAAAACCGTAACAACTAAATATTTCTCATCTTCTGCTTTTGAAACAACTTCAAAATCCAAACTTTCTTCTGTTTCTAACAGTTCAAAATTTAATTTTACTACACGTTCTTCACTAACATACAATTTTATTTGCAAACGATTCTTTTCCTTAGCTTTCTCATTCAAAATTCCTTGTAATATCTCAACCAATTCCTCTTGTGAACAATTTGCTTTGGCTCCACTCAATAGATACGAAGACCAATTTATTTTATTGGCTAATTTTTCAATATTTTTGACTGTTTCTTCATAATTTTCACCAACAATAAAATTCTCATCTTCCTCATTTTGCGTTTCTTCGTTTACACCAATAAAACCTTGTCTTCTGACATTATCTTCCTCTTGTATCACATTTTGTGTGACTACATTGTTATTCACAGGTTCTGGTATCTGTTCTGTCAGATTTTGTACAGGTTGTTCAACTGGTTGTTCTGGTTCTTGGGAGTTTGAGTCATCTACTGTGTTGGTTTCATTTTCTGTCGTATTATTAATTTGAACACTATTGCTGATAGGAACTGTATTTTCCACTGTAGCATTAGTAACTACATTATTTTGAACCGTATTATTTTCTACATTTACTTCATTTGTTGTATTTTCTGTTATTGTATTTTCAGCTGCTGTATTTTCTCCCCAAATATTAATTGACGTATTAAAGTTATTTTCTTCTCCTTGCACTTCTGAAATCGTATCATTATCAGTATATTCTAAAATGCCATCTGTTTCATTCTCCCAATTATCCACTTTGCTAACAACCAATTCGGATACAAAATCCTCATCTTTTTCCAATTCCTCCGACAATTGTTTCCATAATTCATTGGTTTGTATGCTATCTAACTGGACTGTATATTCCGTTGTAGCAACTTGCTCAGAATCCAAGGTTAGGATTACATTTTCCTTTCTAGAAAACGTTCCTTTTGATATGTTTTCCTTACAAATATTGGCATAAACTGCCAAATGGGAAGCTTTTGTAAGCTGACTTAAATGGATTGGCTCTCTATCAACTAAAAAATTTTTCCATTTCTTTTCTGCTACCAAATCTACCTCTTTTTCCGAAAGCTGATTGACGATTTCCTGTGTATTCTGCTTATTAATTCCCACATATTTATTCACAATTTCATCTGATTTAACAGCAAACTGTTCACGATTTGAAATAAAATCTAGGCTCAACAGTGGATTACTAGAATACTTCAGATCAACTCTGTTATAAGCTTTATTGTCATGATTATTTTTACGTAACTGATGACTTAACGCAAACTTCGACAAATCCAATTCCGAAAACATATTATTTTCCATTGTTGTTGCCATTTTGATATTCGTGTTAGCTTCATAATTCTCTTGTTCTAACTTATCTATCATTTTTTCATAAATTGGTTGCTCTATAAAAAATGCAAAATCGTGATTTTTTATTTTGCTAAAAAACTGATTTTTCAAAGCCTCTTTTCCATTATTTTTCATATAATAACTATATCCAATATACGTAATGATCAGCACAAACAGCAAAAATATCATGACAATTCGGATTATTTTTCTTTTTTTAGAATGATTCTGGTTCATATACTATTTCTTAAAAGATTTAACAAATTAGTTTTTGCCATCTTTTAAGTCTCCTCCTTATTTATTTTGGTTTGTTCTTATTATATAAAAATATGCAAAAAATAACAATATTTTTTGCATAAAAATTTATTTAATTTATTTTTTTCTAACTTAACTAACATCCTAGATATATTTAAGATCTTGAGCTCCCGCTGTAAGCCTTTTGGTTCCATATAAACCATTAATAGTCGATTGCCATCTTGATGGAATTTGTAAAAGCTTTACATTATAAAATGTAAATTTCGTATCACTAATCATACCAGTTCCAAAATCAATTGAAGTGACTGTAGTTGGAATTGTTAAAATCAAATTATTACATTCACTAAAAGCCATGCCTCTTATGGTTGTTAAACTACTTGGAATTGTCAAAGTCGTTAGAGCAGTACATCCACTAAAAGCAAATTCTTTAATTTCTGTCACTGTATTTGGTATGGTTACTGTTGTCAGAGCAGTACATTGATAAAACAACGTATTAGCTAAAACAGTTAATTCACTAGGCAACGTTACTCTTTTTAAGTTTGTAGCATTTCTCAATGCTCCACTTGCAAACGTACAATCTTTTCCTTCAAATATAACCTCTTCTATTTTACTAAAAGAAATTACCATTTCTCCCATATTTTTAAGACTTGGCGGAAATGTTATATTCCTAATTCCTGACAATCTAAAAGCATAATCACCAACTGTCTGCAAATTATTAGACAATTTAATTTCTGACAAACTTGTAGTTCCCACAAATACATCATTACCAAGTGAAGTTACTGTATCTGGCATTGTAACACTTTGTAACGTTTGATAATCCTTAAAAGCAGTTGCTCCAATTGCTATAACATTTTTTCCTTCAATTTGCTCGGGTATTTCAATTTGAGTTAAATTTTTATTTTCTTCTGTCAAACCTGTGATGGTTACACTATTATCGGCAATCGTATACGTAAATATCGATTTACTACTTTCGTTCTCTCCTCCAGTTTCTCCTGAATCACCAGTTGATCCTCCGTTTTCTCCATCTCCTCCAGTTTCCCCTGAACCACCAGTTGATCCTCCATTTTCTCCGTCTCCTCCAGTTGTGCTATTTTCCCATACAATTACTCCACTTTCTTTTAAGGTTCCTACTACAATTTCTTTTTCATCTTCTTTATTTTTATACACTTTCACTTTATTTGTATCTTTTTCTACTTTTACCCAATACGCTTCTGTCTGTTCTCCTTCACTCGGAAAATTCGCAAAAATATATTCTCTTGCATTTTCTTTATCACTCTGAGCCTGCACATACTTTTTCTCATAATAATCTGTTACATACGCTCCCATTAATAACTCTGCTTGCTCTTTTGCACTTGCTATTTCTGTCACATGAACCGCTTTTGTTGCCCTTTTTAATATTCCATTTTCGCCTGCCACAAAACTTAAAGTCACGCCTGCTAAAATTAATAATACAATAATTGTCACAACTAACGCTATTAAAGTTATCCCTTGATTTCTTTTCATCCTTTTCTTTCTCCTTTTTTATATTTTTTTCTTTTGCTTATTTTTTATTCAATCACCTTCTTTCCAATTTTATACAAAAAGACAATTTTTAGAAAGACGTAATTTTTTACATCTTTTTAATAAATTGTCTTTCTTCTTTATTTACAGTTGTAATAAATTGATTTGCTTTTATCCCTTTAAAACTACATGTGTGTGTGTGTGTGTACTCTTGCAATGATTTGAGCCATTTTTATTTTCATTTTTCTCCTCCTTTATTTAGCTAAGGGGCAATTTATCCCCCTCCCTACAAATGAATTATATTCTATAAAATTTTATTTGGCAAGACTTTTTCCATCATAAATTTATTATACTGTAATTATTTACAAAATATTTTTTTATTGCTATAATAATTGATATAAAGAAAAATTAAGTAATCACTTGATAAATGGAGGTAATCATGGAAAACGTAAAAGAAGAAAAAAACCGAAAATATAACCAAAATTTATACAAATTCTACAAAATGATTTCTTGGGATTTGCTTTTTTATTATGCCATATCTTTCTTATTTTTAACTCAAGAAAAAGGGCTTTCGACTTCGCAAATCATCTTTGCAGATGCCTTTTATCCTTTATTTAAATTAATGTTTCAAATTCCATCTACGATTTTAATTGAAAAATTAGGAAAACGTGGCTCACTTATTTTAGCTAATTTGTCCATTGTGGTCTATATTTTAATTGTCATGGGCTTATCTTCTACGTTTGGCTATATTATAGCAAACATTTTCTGTGCTTTGGGTTATACCATAAAAGGAGTAGCCGAATCTAATTTGCTTTACGATTCTATCAAAAATTCCGAAAATAAACGTACCATCTTTTCAAAAATCGATGGATTTGGTTCATCTTTATATTATTATTTTGATGCTATTACAGCAATCAGTGCTGGCTTCTTATTTGTCCTTGACCCTTACATCCCTATGATGCTTTGCCTAATATTTACCATATTATCTGTTGTTTTATCTTATCAATTTAAAGAAATTCCAGTCATGGATTCTGTAAATAATGAGAAAGAATTTGAAAATTCAACGAAAAAACAATCTTTTACTAGTCAATTCAAATTTTATATCCGTGATTTAAGACAAGCTTTCAAATTCATTTCAAAATCAAATCGACTTCGTGCTCTCATTATGTTTAACGCTGTATTTGTTAGTTTTATATCACTTATGGTGACTTTGCGCCGTAGTGTTTTAACAGAGTTAAATGTACCTGATGAATATTTTGGTATTATTTTTGCTATTTGGGGATTAATTGCTGGTTTTGCCTCTAATTCATCCGCACGAATCCAAAACTCTCATGGAAATCATACATTACGATTTTTAGGTTTGTCGTATTGTTTGGCCATTATTTTTGCTGGCTTGATTGCTATATTAGTAGGTCTTCCACCATTTTTTGTTTATTTCTCAGTTTTAGCTTTATTTACAGTCCATTCAGTTATTACCGGGCCATACTACACACTAATTAAACAATACCTTGGAAGTTTTTCAACTAGTAGCATGCGAACCAAAATATTATCTGCCACTTTGCTCGTAG
This sequence comes from uncultured Clostridium sp., assembly GCA_948435735.1. GTDB lineage: Bacteria > Bacillota > Clostridia > TANB77 > CAG-508 > Scatovivens. The sequence continues at coordinate 1,320 of CAOJGX010000032.1, read as the reverse complement.
AAAGCATCACTCGTACTGCGATTTCTTTTGTTATTTCCTACCTAACGGATAATGTTTCAAGTGCAGTTTCAACTTTAGTTATTGGAATTGGATTTACCATTATTCTTTTAATTGTTTTGTCTTATATGAAATCTCGTGTAGGATTAAAGCCAGAAGAATATCCAGATACAGATGTGAAATTTAATGAATTATTTTAATAAAAAAATACTTGAGAATTGAACTCAAGTATTTTTCTTTGTTATCTTATTCTAACCAAATCGAATGAACTTTCACTAAGAACCTTGAATTTTCCATTCCAATAAAGTAATCCCCTTCATAATCCGTAATATCTAAAGACAACTTCATATTTTCCCCAACTTCCATACTTCTCTCTGGTGAATTCAAAAAAGCACTTTCAAGCGTAATCGGATTTTGACTTATGCCATAATTAAATCCTCCTGAAACCGAACTTCCTTGCCATCCATTAGAGATAACAGTAACATCAAAGTTAACTTTTTTATAATTGGTTATATCTATCTTATTTTTTGTACTTAACTTCATAAGGCAATAATTATCATTTTTAGAATTCATTTCTATATAATCATAATCCTCTAAATTAGCACTTGCATTTTGCTGTTTTAGAATTTCCCAACCACCTGTTAAGGCTTCTTTTTTTATCTCCTTCACGATATAAATAGGTTCGATTACCTTCTGGTTCCTGGCCAATTCCTCCTATTATAATGCCTTCCATTGTTATCTTTCCCGTCATCTCATCAAAAGTTCCTTTGGTGATTGTTCCATTAGAACCTGTATATGTTATTTCTGTTCCTTCTAATTTTATTGTTCCATTATCTGTCTTTGACCCTTGTGTTAATTTTTCAGCTAAATAATCTACTTGCGTTTGTGTAATTTTTTTATCCACATAATATTCTTCATAATATTGCATTTGCAACTCTGCCATTGCTAATTGTACTTCCTCCACAATTGATGCTTTTTCATTGATATCCACAGCATCCGTTGCTCTTTTTTAAATTCCATTTTCTCCTGCCACAAAGCTTAAAGTCACGCCTGCTAAAATTAACAATACGATAATTGTTACAACAAGTGCAATTAAAGTTATACCTTGATTTCTTTTTAACATTTTTATTTCTCCCTTTCTTTCTACTTATTTTTTCTTTTGCTTAAATTTTTATTCAATCACCTTCTTTCAAATTTTAAAATAAAAAGACAATTTATATAAAGGCGTAACTTTTACGTCTTCATGATAAATTGTCTTTCTTCTTTATTTACAATTGTAATAACTTGATTTGCTTTTATCCCTTTAAAACTACATGTGTGTGT
>CAOJGX010000031.1 GCA_948435735.1 uncultured Clostridium sp. | reverse complement strand
TTGTAGTGAATATGCTTTTCAAGTTTTTTACCCCAACTATTGACATTGAACCTAATTTATATGGTGGCTTCAACTGGAATCGAACCAGTGACACAAGGATTTTCAGTCCTCTGCTCTACCAACTGAGCTATGAAGCCTTATAGTAAAGAAATATCTAGCAAACTAGATATTTCTTGGCGACCTGGAACGGGCTCGAACCGTCGACCTCCGCCGTGACAGGGCGGCATTCTAACCAAACTGAACTACCAGGCCAAAAACATGTAAAATTTTGCAAAGCAAAATTTCATTGATTTATGTATGAATATTTTTCACATGCCAATACATAAAATGGTGGTCGCTATAGGGATCGAACCTATGACCTCCTGCTTGTAAGGCAGATGCTCTCCCAGCTGAGCTAAGCGACCATTTAACTGACAAATATTATTCTACTAGATTTTCATAAATTTGTCAATACCTTTTTTGAAAATTTTTTGCATTTTTTAATTTTTATTTTTCTGTCTTCTGAAATGCCATAAATGCGTTGATATTTGGCGGGCGATTGATAATCGCCCCTACAAAGTAATATTATTTTATCTCTACATCTTTATAATAATAATGAATAATTTCCTCATAATTTTTTCCCTGCTTTGCCAAAACATCGCTTCCATTTTGACTTAAGCCTACACCATGACCATAACCTGTCACCGTAAATTTCACCTGATTATCCACAATCTCAAATGCAAACTTTGCTGATTTCAAGCCAAATATCGACCTTGCCTCAACACCAGACAAAGACACATTTCCAATTTTCATTGTCTTAACTCTACCACTTTCCGTCAAATCTAAAATTTGGATACAATTTACTTCGTCAAAATGAATCTCAAAATTAGAATACTTTTCTAGCATTTTCTGAATTAACTCATCCTTTGAAACTACCACTTCTGAAGAATATCCATTATAACTTTCTTCCCCAGAAGTCGCTACGATTTGCAAATAGGGAAAACTGCCTCCCCAAACATTAACAGGAAGTTCTGTTTGACCCCCACTATTACTATGAAAAAAACTATTGATTGGCTGACCATTGTAAGTCACATATCTTCCACTAGTCGAATCCACAGAATCCACAATTTTCCTCCAATATTCCTCTTTCGTGCCTTCTTCCCAACGAGCTAATCGATTTTCCTTGGAAATCCAAGCTTGGCAACAAAGAGAACTATCACAAATATCTGCATTTTCGTGCTTACTTCCATTGACAATTTTATAAATGGTATACGTCCTTGCCACAACTGCCTGTGCACGCAATGCCTCTAATTCATAGCTAGCTGGCATCTCTGCAGATACAACACCATACAAATACGAATCAAATTCAACTTCTTCCACTTCTCCTGTTTCATGATGTAATAATTTTATCGTACTTAAATCGCCATAATTGGCCTTTTCATATTGTGTCTCTTCCACTTCTGGGTTTGCCACTTCTTCTGTTTTTCCAAAATTGTCGGTAAACACAATTGGCATCGTAAAAATCAAAATTACGATAAACAACACATACACTATAATTTTTTTCAAACAATCGCCTCTCCTCGAATTAATTCTTGCTTTAACTCCTTTAATGCTCTTCTCTCTATTCTCGAAACTTGCACTTGGGAAATTCCTAAAATTGCAGCTACTTGGGTTTGCGTCTTTTCCTTAAAATAACGCAATTTAATAATCTCTCTGTCTCTTATTTTTAAATGCTCCATTAAATCAGAAATAAGAATTTTATCCACCATTTTTTCTTCGTTATTTTCCATCATAATTTTTTCTTGTCTTTCACAATTTCCATCTTCATATATGTACTGGTTAATTGACTCAACTTTTTTCCCTGCCTCTAATGCCATACAAATATCTTCCTCAGAAACTTTCAATATTTGTGCTATTTTACTGGTTCTTATATCCTCACCATATACTTTTTTAAGTTGCTTAATTTTTGCTCCTAATTCTTTTATATTCCTACTAACTTTAATCATACCGTCATCACGCAAAAATTTTTTAATTTCTCCAAAAATATATTGCACCGCATACGTTGAAAGTTCCACATGATACGCAAAATCGAATCTTCTTACAGCCTTAATAAATCCAATACATGCAATCTGATACAAATCGTCTGGATCTATTTCTCGATACCAAAATCTTCGTACAATACTCCATATTAATCCACTATTTTCTTCAATTAAAGTGGCTAGCGCCTCTTCATCTCCCGCTTGAGATTTAAGAATAAGAGCTCTTGCTTGCTCATACATTTACGCCTCCTTTTAATATGTAGTTCCTTCTTTTTTGATTTTTTTCGTCATCACAATTTTAGTTCCTAAACCAACAATTGATTCAACAGATAAATCATCCATAAAATTCTCCATAATCGTAAATCCCATTCCAGAACGCTCTAAATTCCCTTTTGTTGTATACAATGGTTCGCGTGCTTCTTCAATGTTTTCAATGCCTGCACCATTATCCGAAACCTCAATTTCGATTTCATTTTCATACAATCTTGCCTTCACTTTGACAATTCCATCACTATTCGAATAACCATGAATAATGGAATTAGTAACTGCCTCTGAAACAGACGTCTTAATATCTGCAATTTCCTCAATGGTTGGGTCCAACTGTGAAGCAAAGCTTGCTACCGCAATTCTTGCAAATGCTTCATTAGCTGATTTACTTAAAAACTCAATTTTCATTTCATTTTTTACTGGTTTTTCCATAATTCCCCCTAACTAATTTTTTCCTTTTCCCTATCTTCAATAATAGGAATAATTTTTAAAATACCTGCCATTTCAAAAACGCGTTTTAGCTTATCGCTAACATGTATCATTTCAAGCGTTCCACCAAAGCCATTTACGGTTTTGTATCTTCCGACAACTAGGCCTATTCCGGCACTATCCATAAATACAACGCGATTAAAATCAAATACCACTTTTTTAGGCATGAATCTTTGAATTTCATAATCGGCTCTCCTCCTAATAATTTCACACACATGATGATCTAGTTCTTCTGTTATTTCAAAAACTAACAGCCTGTCTTCCATAAAATGTTTTACATTCAAATATATCCCCCCTTTATCTTTTGTTAGTTTACTATTCGATACTTGTCCTAATTTTTCCTTCGGAGAATTTTAGGAGGTTTTGGCGAAATAGAAGAAAGTTTCGACAAAAAAACTCAAAACAGGAAAATTCAAACGAATTTTCCTGTTTTTATCCGCCTATTTTAGATAGGATTCTCACATTACATTCTCGGTCTCGGATACAAATTATCCTCCTGCAATTCCTCATTAATTCTCAATTCTTCCTTAATTTTCTGTCTTTCCAATTCACGAAATGTCCTTTTGTCTTCTTTTTCTTTGGCAATCCTTACTCGATACTCATTTTTTTCACTTTCTCTTTTTAATTTTTCTTCTATTTTGGCTTCGTTTTTTCCATTATAGACTTCTTTTATATTTTTGATATAATTGATAATATCTTCAAATTTTTCCTTACGCTCTTTTCTTTTTTGCGACCTTTCTTTTATCTTTATTTGTTGTGTCCTAAATTGTTCTTCTTCTTTTTCCTTTTCTGCTAGACGAACCAGGTCATCCATTTCAACTTGTTTTCTTATCATCTCTTCTGTTAGATTTTCTTGGTTATGAAAATCAATTTCTTCATAGTTTTCAATTTGTTCTTGTCTTTTCTTTTTCTCTGCTTCTTTTCTTTCTCGTTCCATTCTTTGCTTTTCTTTTAATTCTTCATGCTTTCTTTGAATCTCTTCTGGATCAATTGAATTTTGTTTTTGTACTTTTACTTCTTGTGCTTCTTCCTTTTGCAAGGCAACTATTTCTAATTGACCTTCCTCTTCTTCTGCGAACTTTCCTTCTTGACCTATTTTTTCCTGTTGCTCTCGTATCAAATCAAACTTACTTTTTACTTGTTTAGTCTGAACTACCCTAGGTTTTACCACTTCTTCTTGCAACATTTCTTCTTTGTTTTTCTGTTTCTCATCTAAATTTGTTTTTAATTCGTCTAATTTTTTTCTATATTGAATATCATCTTCTGATTCTATCTCTGCTATTTTACTTTCAAAAACCTCTTTTATAATATTATTTTCTGCTTCCTCTTCAAAAACCATACTTCCTGCTTCAATCAATTTAATTTTCTCTCTTTTAGCCTGATACGCTCTGATAGATTCTCTCACCTGTTCTGCTTTACTATGTATTACTTGAACAACCTTATATCCTGCATTTTTTATTTTCAATAACCCCAATACTAGCAAGCCAAAAAACAATTTTAGACCATTTTTCAAAACAATCCCTATTTTTGATACTTTCTTCAATTGCCTCAAAAAAACTTTAATCCACTTTATTACCTGTTTGGTTCCATTTTTTAAAACGTTCTCCACAACCACTAATTTTCTTTTCAACTTTCTGTCTGGAATCTTATTCAGACCTACGCCAATGCTACTTCCATCCGTATTTTCTATTTTTTGGTAAGCAACCGCAAATTCCTCTCTTTTCGTCTTTCCATACGCTGACAATAATAATGTCAAATCACACACTTTCGAAAGTACAGCAGCCTCTGGTGCCTCTAAAACAGAAACTGTATCAAAAATAATAATATCATAAAAAACTTTTAAATCTTTTATCAATTCTTTTACTGTACTAATTCTTAGCAATTCGATTGGATTTGGTGGCGTATTTCCTGCCGTAATTACATTCAAGTTTTTAATTTCAGTATCATGAATAAAACGCGTAATAATCTCATTAATCCTATTTCCATTGACATCTAAACTCGATAAATAATTGGAAAAACCTAAGTCATTTGGCAAATTGAAAACCTTGGCTAGCCTTCCTCTTCTCATATCCGCATCAATCATGATAACTTTTTTTCCTGCTTTAGCAAATTCGATTGCTAAATTATTCGCCACATAAGATTTCCCTTCAAATGGCTTTGCACTTGTAATCAAAATCGTTTTGCTTTGTGCTTGACTTCGATTCACAAACTGGATATTGGTCATCAACGTTTTAAATACGTCACTTTTATGTGCTCGCATACCCTTAATATTCAATTTCTTTTTCTCAATCAATTTAATATTCGGTATTGAAATCAAAGACTTTAAACCTGTTATATCTTCCATATCTTTACAACTTGTTATCTTGTTATCTAACAAAAAGCCTACACCAAAAAACAGACATGCCAATATAAAGCCTGTTACACCCATGCAACTGCCAATAACAACTACATTTCCCTTTTGAAAATATTGATAGGTACTATCCACACTATAAATCTGTGGATTTTCATAAATTTCACGCACTCTTTTCAAAAATACACTGGTGATTTCCTTTGAAAAGCTTTCCATTGCTTTTTCATCTTCTCCTGTTATTGTTACTTCAAACATATTTGTATTTTCAATTGTACGAACTTCCATGCGATGGCTTAATTCTTCCACACTACTATCACTTTGCAGATTTTCAATCGCCTTTTGCAAAACAACCGAACCTTTAATCAATTCTTTATATGTATCAATTCGACCATCTGCTTCTCCAACTAAAAACTTCTCACTTGCCCTATATTCTACATTTGTCATGGTATAAAAAATACCTGTTATTGCAAAAATAAGTGTAATTAGTATAATATATATCTTTTTTTTCAGAATAGCATTTCCTAAATCTTTTAAATTTTTATTCATGCTCGCCCCCCTATGATTTTTTTTGCTAATAAAAAGATGCAAATAACACACTATTACTCACATCTTTCGTATTTTTTCAATTCAATTATTATTTATTATACCACATTTTTCCAAGGATTTCAATAGGTGGACATAAAAAATTTATTATTTTTACAACTTAATCTAATACTTCTACACCATATACATAAATTTCACTCAAATAACTTTGTGTATTTTCATTTCGATCAAATACTTTCCACGTAGCCCATTGATTACTATTACAAGATGAATAAGTTAAATTCGTTTCATAATTATTTAATAATGGGGAAACTATTTTTTTACTGTCAAATTCATTACTATAAGTATTCATCAATTCTTGATTATTGACTGAATCATTCAACACTTTTCCATCTTTTTTCCCCTTTCAATAGGCAAGCGATTGATAATCGCCCCTACATAGTGATTATCTTTTATAAATTTTTATTTGGCAAGCATTTTGGAAAATGTAATCAATTTGTAATAATGCTGCGAAATATGTCGTTTAATGTCAATGTTTTTCTCTTTCTATTTGTGTCATAATTAGTATATATTTAATGGTGGGGGAATTAAACATGATAAAAGAAAAACGTATATCCAAACAATATACGCAAGAAAAAATGTCAGAAATGCTGGGGGTTAGCCTGCGACAATATGTGAGAATTGACAACGAAGAAGACTTACCAAGACGCGACATCCTTAAAAAACTTATTTTAACACTCGATTTAAGTGACGAAGAACTCGGTCAATATATCCGAGAAATCTCTAACAAAATAGCATGAAAAACGATTTGTATGTAACTTTATACAAATCGTTTTTTTATTTACCCCGCAATTTTTCCGTTTCAGTTTTACCAAGACATTCAAGGCTTCAATTGGCGTCAATTCATTCAAATTAATTTTATCTAATTCATGAGCAAGGTCAGCAAATTGAAGATTGCACAAATCAATTTGGCCTTCTACTTGCTTTTTATCTTCTTTGGTTTCCTTTACTTTTACATCGCCTTTTTCAAGCGAATTTAAAATTTTGTTGGCCCTTTTTACCACATCATTCGGCACACCAGCGAGTTTGGCAACATGAATTCCATAACTTTCATCGGTTCCACCCTCAATAATTTTTCTTAAGAAAATAATATCCTCGCCTTTTTCTTTTACAGCAATCGAATAATTTTTAATGCCTTCTATTTTCTCTTCTAACTGCACCAATTCGTGATAATGCGTTGCAAATAAAGTTTTACAACCAATTTTATTTTTATCCGCGATATACTCAGCCACTGCCCATGCAATGGAAAGACCATCATACGTTGAAGTTCCGCGACCAATCTCGTCCAAAACAACAAGGCTATTTTCAGTGGCATCCTTTAAAATATTGGCAACTTCTGCCATTTCCACCATAAAGGTACTTTGACCCATGCTCAAATCATCGGATGCACCAACTCTCGTAAAAATTTTATCAACCACTCCTAAGTGAGCACGCGAAGCTGGCACAAAACTGCCAATCTGAGCCATCAAACAAATCAAAGCAACTTGACGCATATACGTTGACTTTCCTGCCATATTCGGTCCTGTAATGATGGCAACACGCTTATTATTTTTATCCAATTTCGTATCATTTTGAACAAAACTACCAGAATCAATCATTTTTTCAACTACTGGATGACGGCCTGCTTCGATTTCTATCACGCCACTATCGTCCATTTCTGGCCTAACATATTGGTTATTCTCAGCCACTGTTGCCAAACTTGTCAAAACATCCACACTCGCAATAACATTTGCAGTTTTTTGCAATCTTTCAATATTTCGAGCAATTTGTTCCCTGATTTTCACAAATTCGTTATATTCATATTGAACAACTTTTTCTTCTGCTCCTAGAATTTTATTTTCCATATCTTTTAGTTCTTGTGTAATAAAGCGTTCCGCATTTGTCAAAGTTTGCTTACGAATGTAATTTTCAGGTGTTTGACTTAAGAAAGATTTGGTAATTTCTATGTAATAGCCAAAAACTTTAGTATACCCAATTTTCAAATTCTTGATACCACTTTTTTCTCTTTCTTGCGCTTCTAAATTTAAAATCCATTGTTTTCCTTCTGTTGAGGCTTTTTTATATTCATCAATTTCTTCTTTATAACCTAATTTGATAATGCCACCTTCTTTCACACTAATCGGTGGTTCATCTACAATAGCCTCTTCAATCAATTGTGCAATATCGGCTAATTCATCCAGATTGGTATATAATTTTCTTAGCAAGTCTGCATTTGCTTCTGCTAAAGCCTGTTTTAAAGCTGGAATATGGAACAACGAATTCTTCAGTGAAATCAAATCTCTTCCATTCGCATTCCCATACGAAATTTTACCTGCTAATCTTTCAATATCATAAACTTTGCTTAAAATATCTGTGATATCTCCACGTAACATTAAATTTTCTTTTAATTCTTTAACTGCCGAATTTCTAGCTTTAATTTCTTCTATATCTAACAGTGGGTCGTTAATCCAACGTCTCAAAAGTCTTCCTCCCATTGAGGTTGAGGTTTTGTCTAAAACCCACATTAACGTTCCCATTTTGGATTTATCACGCATTCTTTCTGTTAATTCCAAATTTCTCCTAGCACTAATGTCTAATGCCATATATTTTTTTACTTCATATATTTTCAAGGTGTTGATATGTTCCAATTTCATTTTTTGCGTTTCTTCAAAATAATTCAAGATTCCATTTACACTTGCTACAGCTAATAATTGATTCGTTATGTTTTTCTCTTTTCCGAAACTATCCACAATTTTATATTGGTCTTCAATTTTGTCTATGTTTTCTTCAAATAATTCGTCATTTCGTACTGTTACAAATGTATTGTTTCGGTCTTTTAAAATCGATATTTCTTTCTCACAAGCTGCCATAGCAGGATTTACCACAATTTCAGAAGGGGTAAAACGAGCATATTCATCTAACAATTTCTCAAAATTGCTTTCTGGAAGTTTGATTTCTGTTGCATAAAAATCACCTGTACTGACATCACAAATTGAAATTCCATAATAAATACCTTTTTTGACAATTGACATGATATAATTGTTTTTCTTTTCATCCAGCATATTATTTTCAATCACCGTTCCTGGCGTTACCACGCGAACAACATCTCTTTTGACAATTCCTTTTGCTTCTTTGGCATCTTCTAATTGTTCACAAATCGCAACTTTATAGCCCTTTGCAATCAATCTTGAAATATAATTTTCAGCAGCATGAAATGGAACACCACACATCGGTGCTTTTTCCTCCATTCCACATGCCCTACCTGTTAAGGTGATTTCCAATTCACGTGAAGCTAAAATTGCATCTTCATAAAACATTTCATAAAAATCACCAAGTCTGTAAAACAAAATACTATCTGGATATTCTGCTTTTTTGTCTAAATAATTTTGCATCATGGGTGAAAGTTCTGCCATTTTTTGTTCTCCTTTTTCTTTGATTTTTTTGTTTTTCTTTTATTCTTTTTTACCTTTCTTTTTCTTCATATTCAAATTTCATTTTATATTTTTTTATAATAACTTCAATATATTCAACTTCATTATTATTCAGTTCTTTTTTATTCATCATCGCTTCTGCTAGCATTTTACAGGCTCTGTATAATTCTTTATCTGTACTGCCGTTAAATGCAGACACTTTTTTTGATAAAGTTTTAGGCTTTAATTCATATTTTTCTTCTATCTCCTTCTGCGTACAACTATTTTCCAACATTTCTACTGCCAATTTTCGGAAATCTAAACTTCCATAATATGCCCTTTTTGCCTTTTTATGCTCATATTTATCTCGTAAATCCTCATGTTTTTCTAGATAAAATAGCATCTTTTTCTTAAAAGTCTGGTCACTAATTTCTAATTCTTTTCCTGCTTGTTTTAAGTTCAATTTGCCCTCTAAATATCTTTGAACAACCTTGCCTAACTTTTCATCCTCTATTTCTATAGTAGAAGTTTTTACTTTTTTATTTTGCAAAACTAGATTAAAATTTCTAATGCTCTTTTACCTTTTTCAAACAAATTCCTGTAATAGTCTGTAATTGTCCCCTTATCGACACCATATTCCTCCTGAATATTACTTAAAGTTTCTCCTTGTAATATTTTTCTTAATATTTGCTTTGCATTTTTATCTAAAATTTCTTTACTATTCAATAATTTCTCCTTTAAAATACCACTTATGATTTTCAATTATTTTAATATTTACCATTTGGCCAATTCTAAAATTCTCTTTCTGCTCAAAAACAACAACTTTATTCGTATCCGTCCTTCCTGTCCACATGTTAGCATCGTTTTTGCTAGTTCCTTCAATTAAGATTTTTTGCACGGTACCAATATATTTCTCATTATTTTCATCAACTTTTGCTTCATAGAGTGCTTTTAATTGGTCAAATCTTTTATGTTTGATTTCTTCTGGAATTTGGTCTTCTCTTTTTGCCGCTGTTGTCCCTTCTCTTGGGGAATAAATAAACATAAAAATCTGCTCAAAATTAACCTTTCTAACAACTTCTAATGTATCCTCAAATTCCTCATCTGTCTCCCCCGGAAACCCTACAATAATATCCGTTGAAAGCGATAACTTCGGTATTTTTTCACGCATTTTTCTGACCAATTCCAAATATTCCTCTTTCGTATATCTTCGATTCATTTCTTTCAATACTTTATTATTTCCCGCTTGCAAAGGCAAATGAATCATTCTAGAAACCTTCTTGACTTCCGCAATTGCCTCAATCACGTCATCTGTAAAATCTTTGGGATGTGGCGAAATAAAATTAATTTTTTCAATCCCATCAATTTTTGCAACCGCATACAATAATTTAGCAAACGAGTTAATTTTGCTATCGCAACTCCCCTTTTCACGTTCTGCCACCATATAGGAATTCACATTTTGACCCAAAAGTGTGATTTCTTTATATCCCTTTTTTGCCAAATCTTCTACTTCTTCTAAAATCTTTTCAGGCTTCCTACTTCGTTCCCTACCACGCACGTATGGCACAATACAATACGTACAAAAATTATTACAGCCATACATAATCGTAACCGATGCACAAAAATCACTATTTCTTTTGATTGGTAGATTTTCGTAAATTTCTCCATCAATGTTTAAAATATCACGTACTCTTTCGTTCTTCTCCAATGTTTTGTAAATATTTTCTGGTAGATTTTGCAGTGTATGCGTTCCAAAAATAATATCCACATATGGATAACTTTTCTTAATTTTTTCTACCATCTGCTCTTCTTGCATCATACAGCCACCGAATGGCGATAATCAAATCTTTTTGTGCCTTCACATTTTTAATCTCACCAATTTTTCCAAACAATCTTTCTTCTGCATTTTCGCGCACGCAACAAGTATTAAAAACAATGATATCCGCCTTTTTCCAATCCTCTGCTTGCGTGTATCCTAACTCCTCTAGGATTCCTGCCATTTTTTCAGAATCATTTTCGTTTAACTGACAACCAAATGTCATAATATGATATGTTAAATTTTTATGTTTTATTTTCTCTTTTACTTTTTCAAAATACTCCTTCTCCAGCACGTTTTTTGCCTCCTAAATTGCTTTTTATTGTATAACATTTTTTGACTTTTTTCAAGAATAAATCGTAATATTCTTGTATTTTTTTCAAAATTACTTTATAATAAAAGTATGAAGAAAAAAATGAATTACTATGAAATTTTAAAAATATCACAAAACGCAACCAACAGTCAAATCAAAGCTTCCTACAAACAACTTGCCAAAAAATATCATCCTGATTTATATAGAGGAGACAGAGAATTTGCTGAAGAAAAAATGAAAGAAATCAACGAAGCTTACGACATTTTGTCAAATCCAGAAACCAAAGCAGAATATGACGAATATTTGCAGTCACTCACCCAACCAGCTCAACCCTATACACCACCAACTTCTCCCCAAACCAACCCAACATCTGAGTCTCCAAAATCACAGCCAAACTGGTCATTTACCCAATTTATCCTAGAAAAAATCTCAAAACTAGATGCCAAACGCCAACTGCAACTATTCATTGCCATATTAATCTTTATTTTGTCAATCTTTTTAATCAATCTCATTGAAGTAAAATATTATCTAACCAAGCCTAATACCAATACAACTACTTCTTCTAATACAACTGAAAATTTAACAACACACACACTTGAAAATGATTTTTATGATACCATTTATAACGAAACTAATGACTTTCAAACAATCGATGACTTATTCTATAATATATTTGAGCAATACCAGCAAAATATAATAAATCAAAATCAATTTTAAAAGCAGGGAAAATCCCTGCTTTTTATTCTATCCTCTTCTCGCTGCTCTTTCTCTCTCCTTATTATTCAAAATCTTCTTTCTCAAACGAATCGACTTCGGCGTCACCTCCACAAGTTCATCCTCTTGAATAAACTCAATAGCTTGCTCCAAACTCATCTGAATTGGTGGCACCAATCTTAGCGCTTCATCTGAGCCAGACGCTCTTGTATTTGTCAAATGTTTTTCCTTGCACACGTTAATCGCCAAATCTTCACCACGTGAATTCAACCCAACAATCATTCCCTCATACACTTCAACACCTGGACCAATAAACAATTCACCTTTATCCTGTGCATTATACAAACCATACGTAATCGATTTACCATTCTCAAACGCCACAATCGTACCTCTCACACGTGCTTGAATCTCTCCTTTAAAAGGCTCATAGGAATCGAAAATATGGTTCATCGTTCCTTCCCCTTTGGTATCTGTCAAAAATTCAGTTCTGTAACCAATAATGCCACGTGCTGGAATACGAAACTCAATTTTCGTATGACCTGCTTCTGCTGGCTCCATATTCGTCATTTCCGCTTTTCTTCTACCCAATTTTTCAATCACATTTCCCACACAATCATCTGGCACATTCACCACCAACAATTCAATCGGCTCACATTTCACCCCATCGATTTCCTTAAAAATAACTTTTGGTCTAGAAACAATCAATTCATAGCCTTCTCTTCTCATATTTTCAATCAAAACCGACAAATGAAGTTCGCCCCTTCCAGATACTTCAAAACTATCTGCCGAATCCGTTTCTTTCACACGAAGACTCACATTTCGATCCAACTCCTTAAACAAACGGTCTCGCAAATGTCTTGACGTAATAAATTCGCCTTCTTTTCCTGCAAACGGGCCATTATTCACACTAAACGTCATCGAAACCGTTGGCTCATCAATATTCACAAACGGAATTTTCTCTGGATTGTTATAATCGCAAATCGTATCTCCAATGTTAATATCATTCACACCAGAAAGTGCAATAATATCACCAGCCTCCGCCTTTTCCACTTCAATTCTTTTCAACCCTTCATACGTATTAAGCTTCGTAACACGACTATTTAACACTTTATCTTCCTCTTTACAAATAGCCACCGCTTGCCCTACTTCAATCGTACCTCTTTCCACTCTTCCAATCGCAATTCTTCCCACATAATCATCATAATCAATGTTGGAAACCAACATTTGCATCGTTCCATCCAAATCACATTTTGGGGGTTCAATGGTACTAATAATCGTCTCAAATAGGCATTGTAAATCCTCTCCTGGCTGATTCAAATCCAACGTTGCTATTCCATTTTTCGCAGAGGCATATACCACTGGAAATTCCAATTGATCATCATCAGCCCCTAAATCGATAAATAATTCTAATACATCATCTACAACTTTTAATGGCTGTGAACCTGGCCTGTCTATTTTATTAATCACAACAATCGGTTTTAATTTCAAAGCAAGTGATTTTTTCAATACTTCTCTCGTTTGAGGCATAGCACCTTCAAAAGCGTCAACAAGCAACACAACGCCATCTACCATTTTCAAAACACGTTCAACTTCTCCACCAAAATCAGCATGGCCTGGGGTGTCTACGATATTGATTTTGATATCTTTATATTGAACGGCTGTGTTTTTCGAAAGAATGGTTATTCCACGCTCCTTTTCTAAATCATTGGAATCCATGACTCTTTCTTGCACTTGCTCGTTACTTCTAAAAATTCCGCTTTGTCTTAGCATAGCATCAACCATAGTAGTTTTTCCATGGTCTACGTGGGCGATGATTGCTACATTTCTGATTTTTTCATTGATTTTCATTTTTGTATTCCTTTCTGTTTATGTTTTTTAGGCCACGGTGTGCCGTGCCTTTACGTATTACATCATTTTGGATTGGGCAGGTCAAGACCGTGCCCCTACGTTTTTAACCTTAATATTATATCTTATATTTTTTGATTTGTCAATGCAATGATTGCTTGTTTTAATTGTTCGCTAACTTGGTCTTCGATTACTTTGTCAATTTTGCCAGATGCATACTGGCTAAAATCTAATGGTTTTCCATAAATAATTGTATTTTGGGAAAATGGTTTGGCTGTTCCTTGTATGCCAATTGGGACAATCTGGGCTCCTGTTTTTAGCGCCATGTAAGCCGCTCCATTTTTTAATTTACCATCATTTTTTTCCATGCCATTACGTGTACCTTCTGGAAAAATTCCAATGCAACCACCATTTTTTAGGATTTTCATAGCTGTTTTCAAAGAGCCAATGTCTTTGCTGTCTCGTTTAACCCAAATACCATCAAAAGCAAAACATAAAAAACTCATCAACGGATTACTTTTTAACTCTTCTTTTGCCATAAAACTCATATTTCTACCAGCTGTAACTGTAATCAGTGGCGGATCCAAATACGTTCTATGATTACCACAAAATAACAAAGCACCTTCTTTGGGCACTCGCTCTTTTCCCACAATTTTAATTCGATACACAATTTTGCAATACCAAAAAATGCAAAAAGCTACTATTACTTTACAAATTTTTTTAATGATTTCTCTCATATTCATTTCCTCTTATTATTATTTTTTTTATTTTATAATAAATTTTCTAAAATTTCAATATAAAATAAAAAATGCCTCCACTCTGCAAAATACTTGCATTGTGGAGAAGTTCCATTTAGGTTCTTTTCTTCAGTTCGAGCATCATCACGTCTGCATATTGCTGTACAGAATCGTGATAATAATCCTGCAAAAACTTATTTCTGATAAAATCTAATTCTTCCTCTTTTATGGAAAAATTTACTGTCGTCAACGAACTAGATACTTCTCCCTGAATTAGCACAATATCAAATACCTCATATTGTGTTTTTCTTGTATCAAGGTACAGAATTAAGTCACCATTTTGATCAAAGCATTGACTTATTCTTTCCGCCAACTTTCGTATCCGAGTCTCATCCATTCCCTCTTCTACAAAACTTCTCTTCTCCTCTTGAGAAAAAACGATGTCTTTTTGCATTTTTTGCTCCTCCTTAAGAATTTTTCTAAATATTTCCTTACTTATATTATATCACATTTTTAACTTTTTGGCAACATAATTCGACAAAATTCACTTCATTTTTTCTTCTATCAGGTCTTCAATTTCCCTTACAACTTCCTCAATCGTAAGCTCCGTAGAATCCACCAAAATAGCATCTTCTGCTTTCTTTAGTGGAGCAATTTCTCTTTGTGTTTCTGCTCTATATCTCTGCTTTATATTCTCCAATACTTCTTCATACTCTATCTTCATTCCTTTTTCCAAATACTGCTTATACCTTCTATTAGCTCTTTCTTCTATTGAACAATCTAAATAAATTTTTATATCCGCATTCGGAAATATAACTGTTCCACAATCCCTTCCTTCTATGATAATATTGCTATTCTCTCCCATTTTTCTTTGCAAGGGTGTCATTTTATCTCTCACACATTTTAAAGCAGAAAATTTATCAACATTGGCATCAATCCTAGAAGTCCTTATTTCATTTGAAACATTTTCCCCATTTAGCCAAGTTTCCTGTATTACTCCATTTTTCTTGAACTGTATTTCCATATTGTCTAATAGTTTCAATAATTCTTCATACTCTCTTGGCTCAATTCCTCTTTTCATGGCTTCCAATGCCACACATCGATACATTGCACCTGTATCAATATATACGAATCCTAAATCCTCCGCAATGATTTTCGTAACAGTCCCTTTCCCTGTTCCTGCAGGCCCATCAATTGCTACAACAAATGCCATTTTTCTCCTCCTATTCTTTATCCACATGAACACCTTTTGCCACAATTTCCGTGCTTAAAACATTCATGGATGTCAAATGTTCAATATCTTTTATAATATTAGATTTTAACGTTTGGATTGCTTCCGAAACATTGTATCCAAATTCCAAAATCACTTCAATATAAATATAAATACCATCATCCGCTGCTTCGTGTTTCTTGATAATGGCTCGATGTACTTTGTACACACTTTCAGTTTTTTCTGCGACTACATCAATAATTTGTTTAAAAACCGTATCAGAAATTTTAAAATTACCTAAATAGCTAAACGTTGGTCTTATGATTGACTTCTCAGCAATATACGGCTTATTTCCTTTCCCCTTTGATTTAAAAATCTGAAGGGGGTCAAGCAAATACCCAGAAAAGTCTTTTTTAATGGCAAAGGTTGGTACTGGAATGACATGCTTTCCTTGTGTCACTCGAATATTTTTCGCCATCTCCATTTCTTCTGGTGTCGCAACATCGGTGATGTAAGTCGTTCCTAAAATAGGGCCTATTTCTAGGCTATTGGCAATTTTGTTTACCATTTCATCCGAAGTTCCTAAAATTAGGATTTTGTCTGGTTTATATTTTTTGATGGCTGCTTGCATTTCTTTTCGTTTATCTTCACTAAAAAATATGGCATTACGGACTGTTTCTACTTTGGTAGGTGCCTTTTTGGCTGAAATACCTGCTAAAACCTCATTTTCACTGACTAATAAACCATCATCTATAATATATTTGATGCCTTGTTCACCTGCTATCATTTGGGCTCTGTAACTTTTTCCCGTACCTGATGGGCCAACAAAGGCATAGGATTTTACTTTGTGGGTAAATAACATTTGAGTTCCTTTCTGGGGCAATGCTCCTATCTCCCCCTCATTTCATTTATGCAATAGCATATTTTTATGTCTGTTTTGTGTTAATATTGTGAATTTTGGGTAAATTTTAGGGTGTTTGGTTGATTAATTGTTCTAAATCTGGATTTTGTATTTGTTCTCCAACACCACGTATTTTGACTGCTTTTACATGGCTTCGTAAATCCTTGTCGCGACAATCAACAACATAGGTGCCTAGTTGCTCTTTCGGAATGGTAAAACAGATTTTGTCGCTTGCAGTTACGATGCTAATTAGTTCTAGTGTGTCTTTGTTTAAAATGCCGTAATCTATATTTTCGGTTATATCGGTGTCAATTTCTATGAAATAATCAATATCGCTGATGGCTCGCACACAATCAAAGCCATAATACAGTGATAAATAGGTGTTTACGACACTACTGCTTGAGGTTTCAATAAAAAAGTTGTCTACATTGATTAAATCTTCTCTGCGAATTTTGTCCATAAACAAAAACTTGCTAACAATAACGTCTTTATCCCCATTTTCTCTAGCTTCTGCTAGTTGCTTGGTTACCTTTATTTTGTAAGGCAATATATAGCGAATATCAGAATACGTGGTTGGTAACATTCTAGCAAATACCACAATGGTTGCTAACACACAAAGTCCCCAAATTGACTTTTGGTAAGTTGCAAAATGTTCGACTAAAAAGCTTACATTCGTTGTTGTAACTATCATAATCAAGGCTTCATACGGTACAAAACATCTTGGCGTAAAATAACCCATAATAGCAAATGGCGTTGTTGCTATGATACATGGTATAATAAAATATATGATTTCCTTTTTGATTAATTCTTTTTGTTTCAAAAAACCAACCGCAAGCATAGAAATACCAGTAAGGATTAACTGCCCTTTAATATCCCTATAATTTCCCAAACATGCCAAAGGTGAACCATTTTCATTGACATCTAGTGTACTTCTTGCAAGATTTCCGGGTGCTATCATAGTAACAATAGCGCCTATGCCAAATAGTAAAATGGCACTTAAAAAAAAGATTTTGTCTGATTTAGAAGACTTCCAAACTTTTTTTATATTGCCTAAAAATAATATCCCTAAAAAAGAACCGCCAGCAAATGCCATAACTTCATGAGAAAATGCCACAAAAAATCCAGCAATTGCCAACACTATTTTTTGCCACTTTTTAAGTGTATGGTTTTCCACAAAATAGCCATATAGGTTGTATAAATATACAATTAATGCCGTACTTGGCCACAAATAGTTTAAACTTCCGACTTATCCATGCAAATTTTTCGCCAAACATTTTGCCATAAACCAAAAAGCCAAAGGCTAAAATGAGCGATAAATAGGAGGTTTTTCGGGTTATGAATTTGGAAATATAGTGTAGTAGTACCAAAAACAGTATGGTATTGATGATTTTAAAAAGTGTGGTACTGGTTGTCATAAATACGCCAACTAAGATGTGCGGTATAATTCGACCAGTCCAACTCATGTATAAATAGTTTGCAGCACGGCCAATTTCTGAGATGGAAGTGATGGTCAAATCGTCTCCAGCCACTACTCTGGCATAGCTGTAATCGTCTGGGCTGAGTAGTGTAGCAATATTTAATGTGAATATACAAAATGCAATTGCTAATAAAAGTAAGGCTATCTGCCAATTTTTCTTTAATTTTTCCATAGTTTCTCCTAATTTTTTAGGTTGTATTTTTGATAATTTTGGATAGCATCTTGGGTAGTAATGGTAATTTTGTCAGGTAAATCGTCTAGTGAAAACCATTTCATATCTAGATGTTTGGTTGGTTCCATAATTTGTGGCTCACCTTTCACAATCTTGCACAAAAAGCTTGGTGAAACCCAATGACTTTTTTCGTTTTGGATGATGTGGTCACAAATCCCCAACAAATCAATCACACGAACTTCGACTCCTGTTTCTTCTTTCACTTCCCTTTTGACAGCCTCTTCAAAGGTTTCAAACAATTCGACTCTCCCACCTGGAATGCTCCAGTATTCTTTTTCTGGTGCTTTATTTCTAAGTTGCAATAAGAGTTCATTTTTCTCATTCAGAATAAAGGCTCCGCAGCCAACACCTATGTAATCTTTACCTTGAATCATATTTCTTGCTCTCCATTTTTCCTATTATTTTATTTATTATATTACATCCTTATAAAATAATCAAGGAAATTATAAAATAATATGCAAAAAGCGTCATGTTAAATTTTAACACAACGCCTGTATTTTTAAGCAAATTGTTCGAATTGCTCCTTAATAATCAAAACTGAATCTCCCTCAATTTCAATTCTCATAGCAATAAGGTCACTTATAATCCCCAACCAGTAAATAAAGAAATCCTTTTTAAAGTTCTCTCTCAATACTGGTAAGTCAACAGTATAGTCCTGGATGTCCTTGCTTATTGCTATACTGCGAAAACAAATTTCCCGATTGGGGTGCTTTTCATAGAGTTCTTCAATTTCATGCTTAACTGTCTCTTCAATCGAAACATTATTTTCTACAGTTACTATCTTATTTGCATCTTTCTTTCTCATCTTTTTTAACATTCTATACATTGTCTTTCTCCTCCTAATTAGGGTTGCTTTATTTCCATATTTCATATATTTCTATTATATCATATTTACATAACTTTGTCAACTTCTCATCATACATACGTATATTCTATACAAACTATCCTAAAAAGCAATCGCTTCATTTAACTCATCTCGCATACGAATTGCTTCTGCACGTGTGGCTTTGGCAAATTCTTCGTCAGAGAATTGGTCCTTCCAGCGATCTGATTTGTAGGCACACATTAAACTTCTTGATGCATTGATAATTCCGCCTAAACCGTTTTTGTCAAAACCTAGTGCGATATCTCCAGCTTTTCCTCCTTGTGCACCATAACCTGGAATTAGGAAAAAGGTGTGTGGCATTTGTTCTCTTAGCGTTTGCAATTGTTCTGGATAGGTTGCACCAACCACAGCTGCAATGCTACTATAGCCATTTTCGCCAATTAATTCTGTACCCCAAGTTTCTACCAGATTTCCCATGGTTTCATAAATGGTTTTTCCATTTTCTAGTTTCAAATCTTGCAATTCGCCTGAAGAAGGATTGGAAGTTTTGACTAAAATGAAAATTCCTTTGTCATATTTTTTACAATCTTCAATAAATGGTTTGACACAATCGGTGCCAAAATACGCATTTACTGTAATAAAATCGATATAATCTAGACCATATAATTGATCTTCTACTTTCGTTTTTCCAATATAGGCACTAGAATAGCTTTCTGCGGTTGAGCCAATATCGCCTCTTTTGGCATCTACAATGACAATCATATTGTTTTCTTTGGCATATTTACAAGTTTCTTGAAAACATTGTATTCCATCCAATCCAAATGCTTCGTAAAACGCCATTTGGGGCTTTACTGCTGGAATAATATCACAGACATTGTCTATCAAGGCTTTGTTATATTCTAATATTCCTTCACAAATTTTTTTGACACTTCCTGTATAGTTTTGTTTGATACAATTTGGTAACATGTCATATCTTGGATCTAATCCGATGACAGTTGGATTATTAGTCTCTTTGATTTTTTGAATTAATTGATCAATTGCGTTCATAGTTTTATTCTCCTCTTTTATACTTTATTATTTTTATATCACATTCTGTTTATAATTTCAATTATTTTCAAGATAATATTTTAAATTATCGAACCTTATTTTTTACATAAAAGCATATAAAAACCGATAAAACATTGATATTTCAATGTTTTATCGGTTTTTTCCTTGGAGGCGAGTATCGGAATCGAACCGATGATCAGAGTTTTGCAGACTCGTGCCTTACCGCTTGGCTAACCCGCCACTTTTTATTAATTTAGTGCTTACTAATTATAACTTACATTCCATTATATGTCAAGGCAAATTAAAAAATTCCTAAAATTTTATATTTTTTAAAAAAATATATTCAAAGTCCCCAAAACAAAACCAAGTAAAGCCCCCAAATTCACAAGCGCCCCCAATTCTTTTTTCATAACAGAAAGCAATAGCTTTTCTAACTCCAAAACCTCCATTTGCTTTACTTTTTCTTCCACTACACTTGTAATATTTAACTTTTCTAAAAAAGAACCAACTCGATTCACCACAAAACTTCGATAATTCATTCGTATTTTTTCTCCGAATTCTTTGCTTTGAAATTGCTCCATAAAATCTTTCACTGTCATATTTTCAATTGAATCCATTTGCCTTTCTACAACTGGTCTAATCTTTTCTTGACCCTGTTCTTGCAAATATTTCTCAAACTCAGCTCCCATCGGCTCAAGAAATGAATCAATCAAATCATCTGTCACAAACATACGCAAAAAACCACCTTTGACTTTTGTACGAATCACTTGAGTGCCTTCTTTCCTAATCAATTCACCAATCTGCAATTGCAATAAACCATCTTTTATTTTTTCACTAACTACCTCTTTCAAATTTTCTCTTGCCTGCCAATATGTCTTTTCCTCAATATTATCTAGCAAAACACTCTTTATTGTATCTTCACACGTAAAAAATGACATAACCTTACAAACTATTGTCTCTTCCACCTCTTCTGACAATAGCCTATTTTCTATATCCCTCTTCGTAAACAACTTATTTCCAACCATTTCGCCAATTGCCTTGGCTAATTTTTCCTTACGTTTCGGTATAATTCCTGGCGTAAATGGCAACGTAAACCTTCCTATTTTTATAGGTTTTACCGGTCTAAACAGCATTTTTATCGCCAACCAATTGGTTCCATATCCAATAACTGCTCCTACAATTGGGCCTGATAAATTCGATAAATCCATTTTTTTCTCCTTAAACAACAATCCACTTTTCTCTTACAATTTCCCATTCTAACAACTGAAAATTCAAATTTTCCTTTTGGGCTAATAGCCTGTCAAATTTCTCTTTCGTCATCGCAACAACTCCCTCAACATTTTCTTCATATTTTAGGTCAACTAATGTTATCTTATTTTGCTTCATATAATATTTCATCTTCTCCAAATCCGAATAATGCACAAGCAACCTCACTTCGTGCCCCCATTCTTTTTGCACAACATGAGCCTTTTTCAAAGCTTCCCTTGTAGCGGCTGTATACGCTTTTACTAAGCCACCAGTTCCAAGTAAAATTCCACCAAAATATCTCGTTACAACAACTAATAGATTCGACAAATTTTGTGCAGTCAAAAGATTAAGCATTGGTGCACCAGCCGTTCCAGAAGGTTCCCCATCATCACTAGAACGACTTATCATCTCTTTTGGTGTCGTCACACGAAACGCATAACAGTGATGTCTTGCATCAAAATATTTTTGATTGACTTCCTTGATAATCGCTTCAGCTTCTTCCACTGTTTCAACTGAAAAAAGCTGGCCAATAAATTTCGATTTTTTTTCTACAATTTCAGCACTTGTATTTTTCTCAATCGTATTAAACATGCTTACCTCCTGCTACAAATCCAGTGGAATAGGCAATTTGCAAATTAAATCCACCAGTATAACTATCTACATCAATAATTTCTCCTGCAAAATACAAGTTTTTTATCAGCTTGGATTCCATTGTTTTAGGATTGATTTCTTTCGTAGAAATTCCACCAGCTGTTACAATTGCTTCCTCAATTGGGCGAAAACCGGTAACTGTCACTTCCAAGTTTTTTAGCAAATTGACAATTCTCATTCTTTCTTCTTTGGTAATCTCATTCACTTTTTTATTCGGATTAATTTGCGACAACCCAATCATAGGTTCAATCATTTTTTTCGGCAATAATTGATCCAAACTATTCTTAAATTCTTTATTTTTGACAGCTTCAAAATCACGTCTTATTCGTAAATCCAATTCTTCACTAGACAACGCTGGTTTTAAGTCAATAAACAATTTTATTTTTCCATTTTGCAATAATTGCTCCACATTTTTCACTCTTAGCAAATGGGCTGATGAACTCAAAATCATAGGGCCACTCACACCAAAATGGGTAAACAACATTTCACCAAAATCGTCATATATTTTCTTATTTGATGCCATGTTTTTCAATTGGATTTTCACATTTTTCAAAGACAAACCTTGCATCCTTTGGCACAACTTTTTATCTGCCTCTAATGGCACAATGGAAGGTTTGGGTTCTACAATTGTGTGGCCTAATTTTTGTGCCAACTCATAGCCATCTCCTGTTGAACCAGTTTTGGGATAACTTTTTCCACCAGTTGCTAAAATCACTGTATCAGCTTTTAAAGTTTCACCACTCCTTAAGGAAACACTTTCTATTTTTGAACCTTCTAAATCAATCTTCACGTTAATCTTAAGCACTTCAGCCTTTGTCTTAACCCTAACATCATTTTTCTTAAGTTCCTTTATAAAACAATCCAGCACACTTTGTGCCTTATCTGTCACTGGAAAAATTCGATTGCCTCGCTCTTTTTTTACTGCTAAACCATTTTCCTTTAACATTTGAATCATATCTTGATTGGTAAACTGCTGAAAAGCACTGAACAAAAACTTTCCATTTCCGGGCGTATTCTTGATAAAATCATCCATCTCCAACGAACTTGTAATATTACATCTTCCCTTTCCCGTAATCAAAAGTTTTCGCCCTAGCGTATGATTTTTCTCTAATAAAATAACTTCATTTTTCGATTTTGCAGCTGAAATCGCAGCCATTATACCTGCTGGGCCTCCGCCTATTACTATGACTTTCATAATTCTTCCTTTTTCATTGTTCCGTAATTTTTTTCTTTATAATAACACTTCTTTTAATTTTTTTCAACTTAAATAGATGCAAAAAACGGAAATAACTTTAATTATTTCCGCACATGACCTCTATCTTTTATTATAACATATTTATGAGGATTTGTCAATTACTTATCTTTTAATAAATCTTTCCCATATGTAGGTTAGTCAAACATATGTCACACTTTTTTGAAATTTATATACTTTGAGTAC
>CAOJGX010000030.1 GCA_948435735.1 uncultured Clostridium sp. | reverse complement strand
TCTTTTCTCTCCTCTTATTCTATTATCTTACTTTAATTATAATCTATATTTTCATGTTTGACAAGCAATTTTATGAAATGTAATAGAAATGTAATGCAATTGTAATACTATTCAAAATATTTTCACTGATGCGTTAGAAAAAATAAAAATAGGTAAATTATCTACCTATTTTTATACAAATTATTTCGCTTTCTTTGTTTTATCTATCATTCTTCTTATCAAGCGTTTTATGCAATCTCCACATCATTCACATCATACTTCACATCACCTGACACAATCGTATATTGCACTTTACCCTGCAATTTTTTGCCAATCCAAGGTGTATTTTTTGATTTTGAAACAATGCTTGCTTCTTCATAGGTATACACTTCATTTGGATTAAAAATCGTCAAATCTGCAATGGCTCCTTCTTTGATTTCTCCTCGATCAATTTTCAAAATCTTGGCTGGATTGTAAGACATCAATCTCACCATGTCCAAGTATGAAATATGGCCTGGCACAACCAAATTCGTAATCGTAGCTGCCAATGCTGTTTCAAATCCAATAATTCCATTTGGTGCACTGGCTAACCCTTTTTCTTTTTCTTCTTTGGCATGTGGTGCATGGTCTGTGATAATATTGTCAATCGTTCCATCTTTTAAGGCTCCAATAATGGCTTGTCGGTCTTCTTCTTCTCTTAAAGGCGGATTCATTTTCGCATTTACACCAGAAGTTTTTACTTCTTCAACCGTAAAACTATAATAATGTGGGCATGTCTCACAAGTTACTTTAACTCCTCTTGCTTTGGCATCTCTCACCAAAGCCACTGTTCCTTTTGTACTAATATGGCAAATGTGGGCATGTGCATGGTTTGTACTTGCTATCACAATTTCACGTGCTGCCATAATTTCCTCAGCTTCTGGATAAACACCTTGTACACCAAGTTCTTCTGCCACTTTTCCCGCATTAATGGCACCTGCCCCTACAAATTTATCTTCACAGTGGGATGACACAAATGTCCCTAATTTATCCGCTTCTATGATAGCATTTCTCATATTCAAAGAATTCGTAAGTGGAATCCCATCATCCGAAAAAGCAATTGCTCCTGCTTCTAATTGACTCGGCATGTCTACTAGTTCTTCCCCTTTTTCGCCTTTGGTAACACTTGAATAAGGTAATACATTACACAAATTTACTCGTTTTGCTTCGTCAATAATCCTTTTTAAAATTTCTGGATTGTCTGGCGTTGGATTGGTATTTGGCATTGGGCAAATGGTTGTAAACCCACCTTTTACAGCACTTTTTGAGCCTGTTTCTATGGTTTCTTTGTGTTCTCCTCCTGGTTCTCTTAAGTGACAATGCATGTCAATCATTCCAGGCATCATATATAGACCTTCACAATCAATTACTTTATCCGCTTGCGTATCTATGTTTTTTTGTATTTTTGCGATTTTATTATCTTTAATTAAAACATCCATCTTTTCTTCTGTTTTGGTTGCATAATCAAGAACTAGTCCGTTTTTTAATAAAATACTACTCATCTCTTTTCCTCCTCAATTTTTTATTATATCTCCACAATATTAACGACATCCAATTCCTCTTCTTTCACATTATCCTCAATCGCAGCATACAACGCACTTACCGTATCAAGTGATGTAAAACAAGGAATTTTACACTCCACTGCTGTTCTACGAATTTTAAATCCATCTCGATTCGATTCTTTTCCCTTGGTCGGCGTATTAATCACAAAATTAAGTTTACCAGATTGAATCAAATCAATAATACTATTTTTTCCTTCCCAAATCTTCTCCACAACATTTGCCTTAATACCATGGGACGCCAAGAAATTCGCTGTTCCAGAAGTGGCATAAATTTCAAAGCCTTTATTATAGAATTTTTCCGCAATTGGAAGCATCTCATCTTTATCTTTATTACGAACGGTAATTAAAATACTGCCTGTGGTCGATACATTAGCACCACTTGCAATAAAGGCCTTCAAAGTTGCCTTATGAAATTCCTTTGAAACTCCTAAAACTTCACCAGTCGACTTCATTTCTGGCCCCAAACTTGTGTCTGCATTTTTAATCTTTTCAAAGGAGAACACTGGCATTTTTACACAAACATAATCACTTTTCTTATAGACACCAGTTCCATAGCCAATCTCACTCAATTTTTCGCCAAACATCACACGTGTTGCAATATCAATCATCGGCAAATTGGTCACCTTACTAATATAGGGAACCGTCCTACTCGAACGCGGATTTACTTCAATAATATACACTTCATCATTTGAAATAATAAACTGAATATTAATCATGCCAATCACATTCAATTCTTTCGCAATTCTCTTCGTATACTCAACAATTTTCTCTTGATGCTTTAGTGCAATACTTTGCGTTGGATAGACCGAAATACTATCTCCTGAATGAACTCCTGCCCTTTCCAAATGCTCCATGATCCCCGGAATTAACACATCTTCACCATCACAAATAGCATCCACTTCCAACTCTTTTCCTAGCATATATTTATCTACCAAAATTGGATGTTCTTGAGCAATTACATTGATTTCATTGATATATTCTTCAATTTCCTTATCATCATAAGCAATTGCCATGCCTTGGCCACCTAAAACATAAGATGGACGAACCAAAACGGGATAACCAAGTCGATTTGCAACTTCTTTGGCTTCTTCGACTGTATAAATGGTACTTCCTTTTGGGCGCAAAATGCCACAATTGTTAAGTGCATCATCAAATTCTTTTCTGTCTTCTGCTCGGTCCATGTCCCTTTCACTAGTTCCAATGATTCTGACACCCATGTCAGACAAAGCTTTGGTTAATTTTATGGCAGTTTGACCACCAAATTGAACAATCGCCCCTTCTGGCTTTTCACAGGTCACAATATTTTTTACATCTTCTACTGTCAATGGTTCAAAATATAACTTATCCGCAATATCAAAATCGGTACTAACTGTTTCTGGGTTATTGTTGACAATAATCGTCTCATAGCCAAGCTCTTTCAACGCCCAGACGCCATGTACACTACAATAATCAAATTCAATTCCTTGACCAATTCGGATTGGCCCTGAGCCAAGGACCATGATTTTCTTTTTGTCAATTTGTTTGACTTCATTTTCGTCATCATAGCTTGAGTAATAATATGGCGTTTGTGCTTCAAATTCAGCACTACATGTATCAACCATTTTGAAATTAGCTGTGATAGCATTTTCTTCACGCATTTTTGCAATTTCACTTTCTGGTTTGCCACTTAATTTGGCAATTACTTTGTCTGTAAACCCAAGTTTTTTTGCTTTTAATAACAAACGACTGTTCATTTCATTAATCGCAAGCTCATTTTCTAGGCGAACAATTTTGTAAATCGCCCCTATGAAAAATCGGTCAATTGTAGTAATTTCATGGATTTGCTCAACCGAAATTTCCCTTCGGATAGCTTCTGCAATGACAAAGATTCTGTCATTATCAACTTCTTTTAATTTTTCTAAAATTTCTTCTTTTTCTAGATTTTGCAATCCTGGCATGATAAAACTATCCATATTTTCTTCTAAGGAACGAATGGCTTTCATCAAACCTGCTTCTAAGTTTGGTGCAATTGCCATCACTTCGCCAGTAGCTTTCATTTGCGTACCTAACGTTCGATTGGCTGTTAAAAACTTCTTAAATGGCCATTTTGGAATTTTAACAACCACATAATCCAAAACAGGCTCAAAACAGGCATACGTTTTTCCCGTTACTTCATTTTTGATTTCGTCTAACGTATAACCCAATGCAATTTTCGTTGCCACTTTTGCAATCGGATAACCCGTTGCTTTTGATGCCAAAGCAGACGAACGGCTTACTCTTGGGTTTACTTCAATCACCGCATATTCAAAGCTATTTGGATTTAAGGCAAATTGCACATTACAACCACCTTCTATTTTCAATGCAGAAATAATTTTTATCGCGGATGTTCTAAGCATTTGATATTCTTTATCTGCCAACGTTTGTGAAGGTGCTACAACGATACTATCGCCTGTATGAACACCAACTGGGTCAATATTTTCCATATTACAAATGGTAATGCAATTTCCTGTGCTATCACGCATGACTTCGTATTCGATTTCCTTCCAACCAGTAATACACTTTTCTACCAAAATTTGGTGTACACGCGACATACGAAGGCCACTTCCTGCAATTTCTTCTAATTCTTCAAATGTGGTAGCAATTCCGCCACCAGTGCCACCTAAGGTATACGCCGGTCGGATGATAACTGGTAAACCAATTTCTTCTGTAAAGGCTATGGCATCATCAACGCTTTCTACTACTTTACTGGCAATACATGGTTCATTGATTGATTCCATCATGTCTTTGAAGGCTTGTCTATCTTCTGCATTTTTGATTCCTTCTGTTCCTGTTCCTAAAAGACGTACTTGATGTTCTGCTAAAAAGCCAGTTTCAGCAAGTTCCATAGCTAAGTTTAAACCGGTTTGACCACCTAAATTTGGCAATATACTATCTGGTTTTTCTTTTTCAATGACTTTTTTTACAGTTGTAACGGTTAAGGGTTCTATGTAGATTTTGTCTGCCATATTTTTGTCTGTCATGATGGTGGCTGGATTGGAGTTGATTAGAACAACTTCGATTCCTTCTTTTTTTAATTCACGACAGGCTTGTGTTCCTGCATAATCAAATTCAGCGGCTTGACCGATAATGATTGGGCCAGAACCGATTACTAATACTTTTTTGATTTGGTTATTTTTTGGCATGGTTTTGTTTCCTTTCTATAAGTAAGGGCGATTATCATTCACCCATTCATTTTCAAACTTTTTTTGCGGGCGATTGATAATCGCCCCTACGTTTTATAATTGTTGTACAAATTTATCGAATATATAATTTGTGTCTTGCGGACCGGGACAAGCTTCGGGGTGGAATTGTACAGTGAATATTTTTTTATTTTTGTAACGGATTCCTTCGACTGTGTTGTCATTTAAGTTAATATGCGAAACTTCTGCAATTTCTTGGTTTACGCTGTCTGCTATGACATAATAGCCATGATTTTGTGAGGTAATGTAGACTTTTCCATTTCCTAAATCTTTAACTGGATGGTTGGGGCCTCTGTGACCATATTTTAGTTTGGCTGTTTTGAAACCGTGTGCTAATGCCATTAATTGATGACCTAGACAAATTCCCAAGATTGGAATGTTGGTTTGACTTAGGTTTTTGACGATATTGATTTCTTCTTGTGCATTTTCAGGGTCTCCTGGCCCATTGGAAAGTAAAATTCCATCTGGTTTTAATGCTAAAATTCGATCGATTGGTGTGTTGCATGGACATACTGTTACACCAACATTTCTTTTTAAAAGAGAGTTGACAATATTATGTTTAAATCCATAATCCATTAAAACTACTTGTTTTTCTTTGGCTCTTCCATAGGCTACAAATTCTTTGGTTGAAACTTGTTTGACTACCTTTCCAACTTCATATTCTTTTATTTTTTGCATGATTTCAGACATATTGTCAATAGAAGATGTTATATAACCCTTCATGGTTCCTGCTTCTCTTAGTAGTTTGGTAAGTTTTCTGGTGTTAATATTGGTAAGTCCGGGAATTTTGTAGTCTCTTAAAAATTTGTTTAAGCCATCTTTTTTTCGGAAATTGCTTTCAAATTCGGCAAGTTCGTGAATGAATACTGCTTTTGCCCAAATTTTCTCTGATTCAAAATCCTCGGGAATGACACCATAATTTCCGATTAAGGGATAGGTCATAACAATTCCTTGTCCAGCATACGATGGGTCTGTGAAGGTTTCTAAATAACCTGCCATTCCTGTATTAAAAACGACTTCACAGGCAGTGTCTACTGTGGTAGCTCCAATTCTTTCGCCTTCAAAAATTTCTCCATTTTCTAGCACTAAATATCCTATCATAAATTTCCATCCTTTCTGGTTTTGCTCAAAAAATAAACACTAAATCAAATCTAGTGTTTATGGATAATTACTATTTATAAAAAAAGAAAACAAAGCCCCAATAATAGATTTTTTTCTATTATTTAGCATTATTTCATTATTGTTTCTGTGTTTTCTCATTTTTTATAACCTCTTATTTTTATTTCTTATCTATTTTAATATATATTGTTAAAAATTGCAAGAGTTTTTTAGAAAAAATGCAAAATAGTCTCTAATTTATTCTAGATAACTATTTATAACTAACTTTTTACTAAAAAAGACCCTGTGCAATACAAGGGTCCAATTTTTCAATCTTTATTTCATATCTTTATTTAATTTCTCAATTTTCACATAAAATACCATCGCTACAGCAATTGCTACAAAAACTAACGCTAATAAAGTATCATCCACACCTGTTTTTGGCATATCTGTTTCAGACGTTGTGTTAACATATTGTGAAACTGTATTATTGGTGGTATTATTCGTTGCCACATTTGTATTATTAACAACATTATTTCTATTATTAGAATTCGTAGTAGCATTAATAATTGGAGCTACAGCTGTATTACCTTGTGCTATATTTTGTACTGTATTTTCACTATTTGAAGCAGTTCCAACCGTAATGGAAGTAGAAATATCGGTTGCTGAAATATCGCTCTCACTATTGGAAGCTACAATATTAGAATACGAAATGGTTCCACTTTTTCCTGAAACACCGGATTTTGTTTTAAACGCAATTTGAAATACTTCTTGTGTAGAAGTAACAAATGTATTTTTCGTTAATTCTATTTTTCCTGTTGTAGCATCATATTTGGCTGTCCAACTATTTAACCCTTCAATGCTTGATTCGCTAATGGTATCAAACACTTCTGTATCATATTTTAAATATCCTTTTAACGAATTAATGCCATTGGTTCCTACATCTAAATTGGAAACTTTGATGGTTACCGTAAATTCAGTTGATTCATCTACTGTTGTCGCACTTGGCGTCATCGTAGCAGTAAAGCTTAATGCGTTTACAGATACTGTCATTGCAAAAACAACTAACATAATCATTACTATTATACTTAAAAATCTTTTCATTGTATTTCTCCTTTTTTCTACATTGTCTATCATATATAGTATATCTTTTTATTGAAAAAAAATCAAGTTTTTTCATATTACATTTTCATTACATTTTTGTAACGCAAATGTAATATATTTTTTCCTATTTTCTCTTTCTTTTTTTAGGTTTTGGTGTATAATGTAAGTATATGGTACAAAGGAGTAATTTATGAATGCAAATTCAATATTAAAAAAAGAAGGAATTGAAATTAAAGCAAAATTAGGAACGGAACAAGTAAGCAAAATCGCACAAATTATTGCACAAAAAATGTGTGAAACTTTTCCGGAACATAATCTAAACCAACAAACACTTTTTGACACCCTTAGCAAACTTACTATGTATATCGCTCAAATGCCTCCTGATTCTGCTGTTGCCAAATATTTTTATAAAAACAATGCCATTTATTTGAGTGATAAAATGAATTTTGATAATTTAGATACATTAGTCATTCACGAATGTATTCATGCACTTCAAGAAATTAAAAGTCCACGTGGAAAATTATTAAAACTTGGTTTATATGATTTAAGCACCAACAAAGGTCAAGGAATCAATGAAGCTGCTGTGCAACTAATGGCTATCAAGGCTTCTCAAACAGAAGCTGATTACGTAAAATATTATCATATGGATTTTTACACACCAAGTCCACTCTTCTATCCAATTGAGACAGCATTGATTCATCAAATTATTTATTTTACTGGTTCGTATCCACTTTTTCATAGCACTTTGCATAGTAATAATATTTTTAAAAATACATTTATTGCAAAATGCACCGAAAAAACCTATCACAAAATCGAAACCAATTTTGATTTACTTATTCATTACGAAGAAGCCTTATCTCTTGCCTTTTCTGAACTAACCACTTATTCAGAAACAGACGCAAATTTAAATAAAATCAAAAAGTTAAATTCAAAAATTGATTCTATCAAATCACATATTCTAGAATTAACACTTGCAACCCAAAATTTAATTCTAGAAAATTGTTTTGAAGCTGAATTTGAAGCCATTCGTGATACCCAAAGTTTAAACCGCTTCCAACAACGTTTATATGAATTTAACGAACTACTCATTCATACAGATTCTTACGAATTTTACAATTCTTTTTATTGTGCAATGATGAAACGTTTAGAAGAAAAGAGGGAATTAATCCAGCAATACGGTGTACTCACCTACTTAAATGACCTACAAACCGACTTACTTAACTTAGAACGTGATAACTTTGGCTTGAAATTTTTCCATCGTTTATTTGATAAATTAAAATTATTATTTGAAGAAGCCCTTCGAGATAAAAATGAAAGCGAGTAGCCAACTCGCTTTTATTTTTATTTATCTTTTAGTAAATTTTCTGTCAAAACAGACAGAGAAACATCTAATTCTAAATTCATATATTCCACATTTTTATCCAAATCTGTTCTCACCTTTTCCTCTAACGTTTCCATTTCTAAACGTTTTCCTGTATCCAAATCATACCAATTTTCTGCATCATAATAATAATTTTCAGTAATCATTTTTCCATTGTTAACACAGACATATGGTTTTTTCTGAAAAATACTGGTTCCTAATGAAAATGTATCTTGAATATTAGCAATTTGCATAAGGGTCGGCTTAAGATCTACTTTGCTCACTGGATAATTAATCTCCATTTTCTCTATTCCCGGAATCTTTATTCCGCAGGCAACATTAGAAAATTCAAATTGCATTCTTGCCACATTGTAATCTTCTTTCTTCTCTCCTAGAAATTCAAGCAACTCTTCATCATACATGGTCATTCCATAATGGTCGCCATACACAAGAATCACACTATTTTCATATAACTCTCGTGCTTTTAATTCTTCTAAAAAAATACCAAATGCATAATCTGCATAATTCATTGCTTCTAAATAATTTCCAAACTCTGTTTCTTTATATTTTCCCACATCAATCGAAACTTTATTTTCCTTATTTTGAATGCCTTCTAAATCAAACGGTTTATGTGACGAAGCAGCCACAATATCCGCAAAAATCGGTCCATCTGTCTCAGGCAACATGGCCAAAATTTGACGATATAATAATTCATCTGACAAATAGGTTCGAATCAATTCAGAAGTATCTTCAAAATCATTGATAAAATAAACTTTGTCTACTGCATATTTGGAAAAAACATTTTTACGGTTCCAGAAAGTATCGTAATTTCCATGTGCATATACCGTTGTGTAGCCTGCTTTTTTGTAATTTTTGAAAATATCATCATACGTATTCGAATAATATTTGCTAAATGCTTCCCCATTTTCACTAGGATAAATCGCAGTAATAAAGCTATGTTCTGAATCGGCTGTTGTTGTATAGCTTGAAGCGTGCATGTTTGATATTGCTATATTTTCTGCTAAGAACTGATTTAAATTAGGTGTTATTGGTTTACCATTTATTTCACGACCAATCACAAATTGCTGCACCGATTCTAGTTGCACAACAAAAACATTTTTTCCTTCTGCAATTCCTGTATATTGTTCACTATTTTGCTCATTTCCCTTATACAACTTTACCTTTTCATAAGCCTCTATCATTTCATCATACGTATTATATGGTGCACGTTTGTTATTGGTAATCGCATTTTTAATATCCACAAAGTGATATCCATAAATGGTTCCATATCGGACGGATTTATATTTGCTATAAATAAATCCAGTCACTAATTCAAGAGATTCTGGAATCAAATGATATGACGTACAAAAAAACACAATTGCAACCAAAGTCACAACAGCGGGAACTACTTTAAAGCCATCTCTTGACCTTATGCGTATCCATTTACTAAGCAAAGCCAGTCCTACGATAATAAAATCTACAAAATACCAAAGTTGATGTTTACTCAACAAACTCGGAATTGCAGCTAAAATCTCATCTTTATATTGCATATTTCCTGCCTGCATAATCGACAAAATATTAGAAGCATACGTATAATACAATTCATCTGCAAACAATAAAATACTAATCAAAAGATTAATTACGATTCCTACTTCAAACCTTCTAATTGACTTTTTAAACAGCAACAGGGGAAACACAATTATAACAATAAAAAAGCAGGTTTGCCTAATGGACCATAGCCATATGGTATCATCTTTAAAAACCGTATTGGCATAAAAGAAGATTGTTTTTAGCAAAATACTAATTCCTATTAATAGCACATACCATCTTGAACTTAAAATAAACTCGATTGCTTTTTGAAATTTATTTTGTTCTTTTACTTTTTGTAAGCCGTGTATTTTGACCTTCCGTAAGTGTTTCCTCCTTTCTGTTTGGTTTTCATCGTTTTATTGTAACATAGTTCTACATAATTAGCAAGATAAATTTTTTCCAAAAACATTATTTTTATTTCATTTTATCATCGTATCTATCTTCCATATCAGCTTACGACTTATTTTTATCCTTACTTCTCCCATCCAATCTGTTCGAAAAACTTTACTTCCGTAACCCTTCTAGTCTTTTAATCACATCCATATTCGGATGCCCATACTTATTATCTCCAACCCCAATCACCGAAGCCTGTGGTGAAACCATTTCCACAAACTCCTCAATCGAAGACGACTTCGAACCATGATGTGCCACCTTCAAAATATCACAATCCAAAACATCCGTATTTTTATATTTTTCAAGAATGACTTTTTCCGCCTTCTCTTCAATATCTCCTGTAAACAACATACTAAAATCACCATACATCAGTTTACCCATCATCGAATTATTATTAATTCCATTATCCGAAATCATATTTTTTGCATCTGGCCATAAAATTTGAAAACTGGTACGTTTATCAATCTTCAAAATGTCTCCTGCTTGAACAGAAATCACCTTCACATGTTTATTTTTTGTCAATTCTAAAAATTCTGTACAATTATCATAAGCCTCCCCCTGTTTTCCAATCACAATCGTATCCACTTTTAAATTCTCTAGCACAGCAAACAGTCCACCACAATGGTCCGCATCAAAATGAGAAACCATCAAAAAATCCACCTTCGTCATTTTTCGATCCAATAAATATGGCACCACAACATTCTCACCATAATCATAATCTCGATTATTCCCCCCATCTATTATGATATTCTTTCCCATTGGACTTTTTATCACACAACAATCACCGCTGCCCAACATCCACAAAATAAATCCTCAAATCACGCGGAATGGTCCTCGCTACAGAAAACAATATTATTACCGTCATGCTAAAAGCTAGCATTTTTCGCCCATTTTCTTTACAAAACCTCGACCATCCATCCCCCAAAATAAAACGTAAAAATCTTATTTTCCTTCGATTAAATAAGCATACAAGCCCTGCAATTGCAACATAATACACTATCAGCATCCAAAAATCAGGTGTCGCCAAATAGATTTTAGAAAAAGGAAGTTTACTACAAAATTCTGCAATTTTGAATAAAATAACGACTAAAAAGTTCTCAAAAATAGCAATCAATCCACCGAATTTGAGGCAGAAACGCCCCTAAAATCAAACTCATATACCCCAAAGCCAGCATTGGCCCAACCAGAAAATAAATCAACAAATTCGAAATAAAAAAGGTAAACGAAATTGTATTAAAACAATAAATCATAATCGGAACAATCATGATTTGTGCTGCAAAACTTACTAAAAACACACTCAAAAAAGACTTCATCCACTTCGTTTTTATTTTACACTTACATTCTATCAATCTCTTCAAAAACTGATGAAACAGCACAATTCCCAATGTTCCTCCAAACGATAGCCACATTCCAACAGCAAAAATATTGTATGGATTCATAAAAAGTAACACGCAAAACGTAAACAAAATCGTCACATACACATTATTTTTTCGATAAAAATTCTGACTCATCAACAGCATCCCACTCATCATACACGCCCTCATGCAAGATGGTGCACCACCTGTAATAATAACAAAAAATCCTAACATTCCAAGAATCATATAATTTTTTAACTTTCTGCTATTGATTAGTTTATCTAACATAACTTGTGCACCAAGCATTACGTACGAAACATGCATTCCTGAAATCGCTAGTACATGCGACATACTGCTATTTTTAAAATTCTCCTTAATTTCGTCATCCAACGTACTACTATCACCTAGCAAAATTCCACGCAAAAAAGAATTCGCATTCTCGTCATACAATCCATCTAACACTTCATACAGACGTATTTTCAAATCATATATTTTCTCCATCAAACTGTTTTCATGTCCTAACACTTCCGCACTTTTCGTATACATACTTCCATAAATCTTACTTTGCTTCAAATAATTTCGATAACTAAATCCTTTATAATTCCTAGCAACATCACCCTTTGAAAATTTCCCTGAAATCTGCACAATATCACCATATTTCAAATTACTTTCTTTCGGAGTATACACGATTATTTTTGTATTTTTCACATTCTCTCGATTGGCTTGCACAATTTTCACTGTATAAGAATTCGAACGTTCTTTTTCTGTTTTCATGCTGACAACTTTAGCAACCGCTGTCAACTCACATTCCTCTGGATATTTTCGCTCAAACGAAAAAATGAGGGCAATATTGACTATTAACCCCCAACTTATTATCATTATTAATCCTATTTTTATTACTTTATTCATGGCTAAATCTCCTTTACTTAGATTTTAGCCCCCAGCAATTCTTCTCGCCGTTACAAATCGTTGTGAATAATAAGAATTGGTATTCAAATTATCGATCACAACGCCCCTTTGTGGATTAGCACTATGGATAAACGCTCCACCTCCCACAAAAATACCGCAATGGCCAATTTTTGTCTTTCCTTCATCGTAAAACAACAACAAATCTCCCACTTGCAAATTGGCTCTTTCTACCACACTTCCTAACGATGTCTGACTGGCTGCCACTTGCCCCAAAGTATAACCAAAATGACCATAAACATAGCGCGTAAAACCAGAGCAGTCAAATCCTTTTTCTGGCGAACTAGCCCCTAGCACGTACGGATAGCCCAAAAATTGTTTCGCAAATTCTACAATACTACTTCCTGTTGTCACAGAATTGGTACTTTGCGAAACCGCTTGATTTTGGTTTTCCTTTGTTTCACTACTTACCGCATTTTCTCTCTCCTCTGCTGCACTTCTTGAAGTGACATTTCTTTGTTTTACTAAAGATTTACTAATATATCCCGAACCAATCTTCTCTGACGTAATTTTATAAAACTCTCCTTCTTCCCCCGTAATTGTCACAAGGTCATCTTCATCTAATACATCTACAATGTCTGCCTTGGTTGATGGTGCTTTTCTTACTCTTGCTGTTTCTACAATTACAATTGCTGTTTTATTGGTTGTTTTCTTGTCTTCTTTGGGCTCGTTTTTTGGCTCTTCTTTTGGTTCTTGTGGTGTTTCTGCTGGTTGTTCTGGTACGACCGTTTCAGTTGGTGCTGTGTTTTGTGGTGTTTCTGGAGCCTTTGGTTCAGACGGAACTGGCTCTTGTGGTGTAACAGGTGGTTGTTCGCTTGATGTTGCTTGTGTTGTTAATTTTGATTTGGTTATCCAACCAGTTATGGTTTGGTCTGTTATTTTATACCAGTTTCCTAATTCAGCATCAATGGTTATCTTGGTACCTTGCTTTATCTCTGTTTTGGCGTTGGTTGATAAATTGGGAAGCACTCTGATTTTTACATTATTTTGTAGTGATAAAGTTTCTCCTACCTTCAACTCTTTTGCTGTATTTTGTGGATTTTCATTTGGTACAGCAGTTTGCTCATTTGAGGCTGGCGTGGTTGTATTTTGCGGAACTTCATGATTGGTTTCACTTTTTTTGTTGAAAAACTCCGCTTTGGCATAGCCAACCTTTTCTCCTGCTTTTACTTTATACCATTGACCATTTTCTTCTAGTATTTCTACTTCATCATCTTTGTAAAGATTGGTTATAATGTTTGCTTCTGTTGAAGCGGTTTCTCTGATACGCACAGCAGTTGCATTTACAGTAGCAGTGGTTGCTAGAGAATATACATTCATCGTTAAAATGATAAAACTTAGGATAAATGATAAAATAATTTTTTTCATGTTTTACATCCTTTCTTATTCGTGTTGGTGGATATTTCTGTGTTGCCTCTGGAGACGGGCGAATGATATTCGCCCCTACCTTATATTAATTTTATGTGTACCTCGTCTAATTGTTTTGGAAATACTTGTGATGGTGCTCCCATCATGACATCGCGTGCTTTTTTGTTTTTAGGAAAAGCAATGACTTCACGAATGGAATTTTCTTTGGCAAGTAACATCATAATTCTTTCAATTCCTGCTGCTGCTCCTGCATGTGGCGGTGTTCCAAATTGAAACGCTTTGAATAAAGCACCAAAACGTTTTTCTACCTCTTCTTTTGTATAACCTGCTATCTCAAATGCTTTGGTCATAATGTCTTGGTCATGATTGCGGACAGCTCCAGAAGCTAGTTCATAGCCATTACCAACTAAATCATATTGGTACGCATAAATCTCTAATGGATTTTGCTTTTCCAAAGCTTCCATTCCGCCTTGTGGCATAGAAAATGGATTATGATTAAAATCAATCGTCCCTTCATCTGATAATTCATACATGGGAAAATCCACAATAAAACAGAATCGATATACATTTTTCTCAAGCAACTCTAACTCTTCTCCTAATTTGATTCTAACACCACTTGCAATTTTAATAGCAACCTCTTTTTCGTCAGCAATAAAGAAAATCGCAGAACCTGCTTTTACGTTCATTCTTTCTAGTATTTTAGCTTTTCTTTCCTCATCCACAAATTTACTAATTCCACCATTTAAGTTCATTTCTTGGTCTACTTTTACCCAAGCCAAGCCCTTTGCTTCTAACTCTGAAACAGCAAATTCTGACATACCATCAAAAAATTTACGTGGTCTTTCTTCACAATTCTCTACGGTAATAGCTTTGACTGTTTTTCCTTGAAATGCCTTAAATTCTGTTCCTTCAAAAATATCGGTTAAATCCGAAATAATCAGTGGATTTCTTAAATCTGGTTTGTCGGTTCCATATTTTTCCATTGCTTCTTGATACGGAATACGTACAAAAGGACCTTCGTCAACTTTCCAGTCAGAATTTGCCTTGAATACCTTTGGAATAACGGTTTCAATCACTTGAAAAACATCTTCCTGCGTTACAAATGACATTTCAAAATCTAATTGATAAAATTCGCCTGGAGAACGGTCTGCTCGCGGATCCTCATCTCGAAAACAGGGTGCAATTTGATAATATTTTTCAAATCCAGAAATCATCAACAATTGTTTAAACTGCTGTGGAGCCTGTGGAAGGGCATAAAATTCGCCTGGATGAAGTCTACTTGGTACAAGAAAATCACGTGCACCTTCTGGTGAAGAATTGGCTAAAATTGGTGTTTGAATTTCTGTAAAATCCAATTCATCCATTGCTTTTCTGAAATCTTTTAATACTTTGGAACGAAGTTTGATATTTTCATGGATTTTCTCGTTTCTTAAATCCAAAAAACGATATTCCAAACGCAAGTCTTCACGCACATTTTGCCCTTCTACGTTGATTTCAAACGGAAGATTGGCTTTACATTTTCCAAGAATGGTGATATCGTTTGCGACAACCTCAATTTCTCCTGTTGGAATTTTAGGATTTTTACTACTCCTTTCCACAACTTTACCACAAACTGCTAAGGTACATTCTTTATTTAAGTCTTTACATTTTTCTTCTAGCCCCTTTTCATCGTTTATGACAATTTGTGTGATGCCATTTTCATCTCGCAAATCAATAAATAACATTTTTCCTAAGTTACGAATGGTTTGCACAAAACCTGCCAAACGCACTTCTTCTCCGATATTTTTAATGGTTAATTCCCCTAAATTATGAGTTCTATATTTGTTTTTCATCTAATTCCTCCAAAATCATTTTGAAAATCTATCCTTTCAAAATGGTGGCTACATTATATACTATTTTTTAGGATTTTTCAATTGTTTCTATCAAAATATTAAAAAAATCTTTTCTCATAAAACAGATCGTTTCATGAAAAAAGATTTTTTATACCCTAACTTTTATTATATCACATTTTATGTATTATGTCAAGTTGACATTTTTATCGAAATATGCTATAATAAAAGGTTAGACAGATATATTATCTAAACATTTTCTTTAATGTATTCAACAACATCACTTACTGCTACAACTTTTTCTGCATCTGTATCTGGAATTTCAATATCAAATTCTTCTTCTAATGCCATAACTAATTCAACAATATCTAAAGAATCTGCTCCTAAATCATCAATAAAAGATGCTTCCATTGTGACGGCTGTTTCAGCAACACCTAATTGCTCTACTATGATAGCTTTTACTTTTTCAAAAACTTCCTCACTACTCATTTTTTATCCTCCTTAAATTAAATATTATTCAAATTTATAATCTAGTTTTATTATATGTTGTAACAATTGTCAAGTACTTATTTCATTTTTTTTGGAATTGTTCTGTCATTTTTTCGACAGAGTTACTTTTCACAAAGTCTTCTGCTTGTTTCAAGGTTGTATAAAACAAAAATTCATCACTACTTCCATGTGCCTTTACGACTGGTTTTTTGACACCTAAAAATAGGGCTCCACCATATTCTTTGTAATCTGTCATTTTCTTGAATTGGTTGATGGCTGGTAAACATGGCACAGTTGCAATGGTTCGCAAAATATTTTTGGTTAAACTCTCTGTTAAACTTACCTTTACTAATCTTCCAACGCCTTCTACGGTTTTTAAAAATACATTTCCTGTAAAACCATCGGTTATGACGGCGTCAACTTCGCCTGAGAAACAATCTCTTCCTTCTACATTTCCAATGAAATTTAAACCATATTCTTTTGCATTTTCTTTTAATAAAGTATATGTTTCTTTCATCAAATCGTTACCCTTTGTTTCTTCGGTTCCAATATTAAGCAAGCCAATGCGTGGATTTTCTAAGCCAAACGTATTTTTTAAATAAATATTGGACATTTGGGCAAATTGTATTAAATTTAGTGGCTTACAATTGGTATTGGCTCCTGCGTCCATGAGCAAAAATTTTCCATGATGGGCTGGCAAAATGGGCGCAATGGCAGGTCTGTCAATCCCTTTGATGCGGCCTACCAATAAGGTTGCACCTGTTAAAAGTGCCCCTGAATTTCCTGCGGAAATAAATACATCGCCTTCTCCATTTTTTAGCATATTAAAACCAACAACCATGGAAGAATCTTTCTTACCGCGAATGGCTTGGGTTGGAATATCCTCCATTTCGATTTTTTCGGTTGTATGACGAATCCTTATTTTACTAGATACTTCATGAATATTTTCTTTTCCATAAAATTCTTTGACTTTTTGATTGATGACAGTTTCATCACCTGTTAAAATAATATCTGCCTCGATTTCTTTTGCTGCCTCAACAGCACCTTTTATATTGGCATCTGGAGCGTTGTCACCGCCCATTGCATCTAAAATTATTTTCACGTCTTTGGCCTCCTCAGATTATTTTATTATCTTTTGCTTTTAGACATTACTATTTTATTATAAAAAATGAAAAAATCAAGAGTTTTTCTTGATTTTTTAAAAATTCTATTCTATTACATAATCTGTTGTATACACTGTTCCATTAATCTGCAAATATGTTTTCAATACCTCTTTTCCATTCTCTGCAATAGCAACTTCTACCTTAAAATCATCCACATTTTGGCATAACTTTATTTGATTGAAATACAACATATTTCCGCAATTTCACAAAAGTATCAGTTTTTCCGTCTTTTATAAAGGTAACAAACGGTTCTTCTGGGTTTGTATCTTCGCTAATCCTTGAAATCTGATGACCCGTTTTCGTATATTCCAACATATACAAATTAAACTTATTATACTCAGAACTTGCACCAGAATTCATATTGATATCTTTTGTACGATTGCTAAAAAAAACGGTTATACTTCCCACAATTCCTATAATAATCATAAAAGAAATGATATATAAACTAAGACTTATCATCGTAATTCCGCTTTGATTTTTCATATTAAACACCTCGTTTTTACTATACCTTAAAATGGGAATAATAGCAAGCCAAAATAGAAAAAAACCGCTAAATATTTTAGCGATTCTCCTATTTATGAATTATTGTAATTCAACCACTGCTCCAGCTTCTGCAAATTTAGCTTTCATTTCTTCAGCTTCTTCTTTTGCTACACCTTCTTTAATTGTTTTTGGTGCGCCATCAGCAATTTCTTTTGCTTCTTTTAAGCCTAAACCAGTAGCTTCTCTAATTACTTTAATAACAGCAATTTTGTTTGCTCCTGTTTCTTTTAATACAACTGTGAAGTCTGATTTTTCAGCTGCTCCTTCTCCTGCTGCTCCTCCAGCTGCTGGTGCTGCTACTGCTGCTGCAGTAACTCCATATTTTTCTTCAATTCCTTTTACTAATTCTGATAATTCAACAACGGTTAAGGTGTCGATTTCTTCTAACATTTTATCTGTTTTTTCACTCATTTTAAAATTCTCCTTTTCTATTTTATTTTTAATTAAACTACTCTATTTACTCTGCTGATTGACTTTCTTTTTGTACTCGCACAGCATCTAAAGTAGCAGCTAATTTTGACACGTTTGCAAGCAAGCATCCAGCCAATTTTGCAATCAATTCCTCTCTTGATGGAAGAACTGCTAATGTATTCAATTCCTCAATAGTAGCTACTTTTCCTTCTAAAACGCCTGCTTTGATTTTATAAAAGTCATTTGCTTTAGAAAATTTATAGATTGCTTTTAATGTAGGTAAATATTCCTCTCCTGTTAAAATCACTGCTGTAGGGCCAACTAAACTATCACCTAAATCAAATCCACATTCAGCTAAGGCTCTTCTTGTAATATTATTTTTGATAACGCAATATTCAGCATTTGCTTCTCTTACCGTTTTTCTAAGGTTTGTTACATCTTCTACATTGATTCCTCTGTAATCTGTTAAAAGAACTAAACCTGCACTTTTGATTTTGTCAGCTAATTCTTTTACTTCTTTTTCTTTTTGTGCTATAATTTTTGGGTTTGCCATTTTCTTGATTCACCTCCTTCATGGTTTATTTATCTATTTTAAATAGATGAAAAACTCTTCCAAAATCCGCACGAGATAATGGAAGAGTTTTCTCTTCTTCATTTATTACCTCGATAGGATTTATTAGGAAGATAGAACGTAAGTTCTATCTAAGATATCTGTAACTCACTTTGTTCGAACAGCTATCTTAACCTATTGTCTTTGGTCACTTTATTTAACTTACATACATACTTGGGCCCATACTTGTATTCACAGCGATACTTTTGATATATTGACCTTTTGCAGCTGCTGGTTTTGCTTTGATAATGGCATCAATGATGGTTTGATAATTTTCAAGCAATTTTTCAGTACCAAATGATACTTTACCAAAACCTAAATGGATAATATTCGTCTTATCTAATCGATATTCTACTTTACCAGATTTAATTTCTTCTACTGCTTTGGTTACATCCATTGTAACAGTTCCTGATTTAGGATTTGGCATTAAACCTTTTGGGCCTAATACTTTACCTAATCTACCAATAACACCCATCATATCAGGTGTTGCTACGATAACATCGTAATCAAACCAATTTTCTTTTTCGATTTTTGGAACTAATTCTTCTGCTCCAAC
Source organism: uncultured Clostridium sp. (assembly GCA_948435735.1). Classification (GTDB taxonomy): domain Bacteria; phylum Bacillota; class Clostridia; order TANB77; family CAG-508; genus Scatovivens. The sequence goes on along the minus strand of CAOJGX010000030.1, from coordinate 4,002 downwards.
AAAATCTGCTCCTGCTGCTTCTGCTTCTTTAGCTTTATCGCCTTTAGCAAATACCAACACTTTTAATGATTTACCAGTTCCATGTGGTAATACAACTGTCCCTCTTACTTGTTGATCAGCATGTTTGGAATCAACACCTAATCGAACATGTAATTCAACTGTTTCATCAAATTTTCTTTTTGGCATTTTTTCGATGATTTCCAATGCCTCTTTCATATTATAAATTTTTTCTCTATCTACTAATTTAGCAGCTTCTTGATATAATTTTCCTCTTTTCATACTTAACCTCCCTTGGTACAAACGATTTAACATCTCCCAAAATTTTATAGTTTCATTTAATCAACAACGGTTACACCCATTGAACGAGCTGTTCCCATAACCATACTCATCGCTGTTTCTAAAGAGCCTGCATTCAAATCTTCCATTTTTTGTTTTGCAATTTCTTCTACTTGTGCTTTGGTTATTTTCGCAACTTTCTCCATATTTGGCTTTCCTGAACCTTTTGCCAAATTAATTGCTTTTTTAATTAACACAGCAACTGGTGCAACTTTCGTAATAAATGTAAAAGATTTATCTTTGTAAACAGAAATAACAACTGGAATGATCATTCCTGGTTGATTGGCTGTTCGATCATTAAATTCTTTTACAAATTGCATAATATTTACACCACTAGAACCTAACGCTGGTCCAACTGGTGGAGCTGGTGATGCTTTTCCTGCTTCGATTTGTAATTTAATCACATTTACGACTTCTTTATTGTCTGCCATTTTTATAATCTCCCTTCTTTTTTTACTTTCTAATTTGTTTTTTGCACTTGTGAAAATTCTAATTCTACTGGTGTTTCACGACCAAACATAGAAACTAAAACTTTTACTTTTTGCTTTTCTTTATTAATTTCTTGTACGGTACCAACAAACCCTTCTAATGGCCCATTGATAACTTGTACCGAATCGTTAACTTCATAATCAACTTTGACTGGAACATCATCAAATCCCATATTTCGTATTTCATTTTCTGTTAGTGGAATTGGATCTGTGCCAGAACCAACAAAGCCTGTAACCCCTCTGGTATTTCTAACAATATACCAGGATTCTTCGGTTACAATCATTTTGATTAAAACATAACCTGGAAATACTTTTTTTAAATTTGTCTTTCTTTTTCCGTCTTTAATTTCAACTTGTTCTTCCATCGGAACAATAATATTAAAAAAGTAATCTTCTAATTCTCTGTTTTTAATCGTTTTTTCCAAATCTGTTTTGACTTTATTTTCATATCCTGAATACGTATGAATTACATACCAATTTGCTTCTTTATTTTCTTCTTGAGACATAATAAGCTAGCCTCCTTCTACTTTTATTGAGCAACTTCATTCTCAGAATGATTCTCTGTTTGTTCTTCTGAATTTTCCTGCTCAGCATTTTCTTCCACTTGATTTCCGTTATCTGTAATATCTGTGTTTTCTACATTTTCAACATTCTCTGTTTCTGCATCAGATGCCACTACGGTTTTTAATCTTTCAATTCCTAAACTATTTAAGTTTTCAAAGCACACATCTAACACAAACACAATGACAGAAACAATTAAAACAATGGATATAACTGCTGATGTATTATTGACTAATTTTTTAAATGTTGGCCAAGTTACCTTTTTTAATTCAGCTTTTAATTCTTTCAAGAAATTGTTTTTATTTTTTTCTTTATTCTCTTTTTTTGCCATTTTTTCCCCCTTACAGGACTTATTTCGTTTCTTTGTGAACGTTATGTTGTCTACAGAATTTACAATACTTTTTAATCTCTAAACGATCGGTATTGTTTCTCTTGTTTTTCTCCGTTGTATATGTTCTTCTTTTACATTCTGTACATTCTAATATGATATTTTCTCTTGGTCCTTTTGAAGCCATTTTTATTACACCTCCGCTTTTATTCTTGTTTAACGATGTGATTTTATGTATCTTTTCCAATACATGCTTATATACTTTATCACAATTTTTTTCTACTGTCAATGATTTTCTATGATTTTTTATCAATATTTTTAAATTTCTTTTTCTTTTTTACCGAAAAACCAAATTTCCCAATTTTTTTCCCTTGTGTATAATAGCCTCCATTACTGTAAGAAATCAATTTACATTTTGAAATATCAAAACCACCTTTTTCATCCATATATTTCTCGTCTGCATGAATGGCCAAAACTTTTGCTACAAATTGTGTGTGACTTCCATAATTTTTTTCCTCAATTACTCGACATTCCACTGAAACAGGACTTTCTTTTATCATTGGACAAGCTACAAAATCTGCTTTTTCTTTGGTCAATTTCATTTCTTTAAATTTGTCAAATTTTGCCCCACTTCTTACCCCACACCAATCTGTTGCAAATGCTAATTTTTCTGTTGTCAAATTAATCACAAATTCCTTGCTTTCTTGGATTAAATGATACGAATAACGCTCTGGTCTTACTGAAATATACACAAGTGGAGGACAGGTATTGATAATACCTGTCCACGCAACTGTTATAATATTCGATTTTTCCCTATTTCCGCACGTGACTAACACAGCTGGAAGTGGATACAAAAATGTTCCTGGCTTCCATCTTACTTTTCCCATACTGCATCCTTTCTAAATTTTAATTTCTCTTCTTTATGTTTCATGATACTTTCTACATAATATTTTTGCTTTTCTTTAAATTGTTCTTTTATTTTACAAAATGTGCCAACTTTTTTATCGTACCACTTCTTATTTTTCACACCTTCTACATGATTTGCTAATTCTAATGCTGTTACTAATTCTCTATCGCCAGCACCATTGTATTCAATATAGCAACTGCCATCTTCTCTATGCGAAATATTGCCAACAAATCCATTATTGTTTAAATTGGCTTTGTCAATATTTTCATCTGAAAACAAAACCTCTCTCAAAAAATATCGATTTTGCATTCTATCCGCTTTATTCAGCTTTGTAATTACAATATCATTTCTTAACAAATTCCCTTTAGAATCTAATTTACTCACACCAACTATATCTACTTTTCCCTGATAACTTGCCTTTCCTTTTGGATATTCTGCTGTTGGTAGTTGAATTAAAGTTTCGTAGTTAAATTCTCCTAGTTTAACAGCAATGACATGTTCACCCTTTTTATTCTTTTCATTAAGCACACCATCATCTGAATTCCTTGTCTCTTGGTAACTCCATCGATAAGAATAGCCTGTGTATTTTCTGAAGTTATTTTCTGGGTCTACTCTTTGTTTGTTTTTTTGCCTATCTTGTTCTAAGCCTTCGATTGTAGTTTTCCCTTTGGTGAAATCCTTTTCTTCTTCTGTCTCAAATAATTCTTCTTTAGGTTCTTCTGGTAGTGGTTTTTCAATTTTTATTTCTTGCAAACTACTTTTCAATTTTTCTAGTATTTTTTCATGCTTTCTCAATATCTCTGCATAACTTGGAGCCTCTTTGGGTCTTTGTGATTCTATTCTTCTTTCATGATATAAGCTTCTCTTTTCTTCTGTGTTTATCATTTCATAATATTGCAGAAAAACTTCTAGTTTTTTTCTATCTGCCCCTAATCCTTCCTTTAACTTAATAACTTCTTGGCTATTTCCTTCACTTCTTGCCTTTTCTAATTTTGCCTGCCTCTTGTCTATTCTTTTTTGAGCATCTTTTATTAAAGCATGATAACTTACTTCTACTAACTTATCACACAACATTTCTCTTTTTTTATTTTCATCTGACTCCGCTTCTATACTTGTTATAAATCTGTCATATCCCTCTTTTGAATATGTTTCTTCTGCAAGCTTCCAGTAAACTTCCAAAATATTATATAAATAGTCAATTCTACGTTTTTTATAGTCTTGTGGAATGCCTAAACCTGTATATGGATTTGCCATCTTTAATCTCCTTTGTAATTATTACTTTTATTATACCATATTTTTACTCAAAAGTCAAGTTTTATGTTTCGTTCACAGCAATTTTCCCTGAACTTTCATAATTCTTTATTTTCAACCACTTAAAGCTA
>CAOJGX010000029.1 GCA_948435735.1 uncultured Clostridium sp. | reverse complement strand
CGACAGAAGTAATAAGTATTACTCCACCGACTGGATTGCTTAAATAACAAGATGAAGAGCACGAGAAATCGTGTTCTTTGTTTTAAGCTGTAGCAGAATCTTCAAATCCAAGTTTCCCTAAGGGAAATATACATTTGGATTAAGGGGAAATAAAGCAAAACTAACTCAATTAAACATAAAGAATTAACAAAGATTTGACAAAATATGACAAAAATAACGTCAAAACGACAATAAAAATTCTTAAACAATTGGGAAAAGCGAAAAAGAAATAAAAATTTTTTTGAGAAAATGTCAAAAAAAGGTTGAGAAGTTGAAAAAAATATGGTATAATATAAAGTGTAGATATGTGTAAAATCAATATTTAGAGAAAATTTGAAATGTAACACAAATTTTATATTTCAAATCAAAAGTTCTTACAAAGTATTATTTCCCTAAATAAAGATTTTTGAAAACACAGGAAATATAGCAGTAATCATATTTTCAAGCTATTGACTACAAACTAAATTGTAGTAAAATAAAATATAAATAATAGTATCATATGATTATATGAAAGTTTGTTTTTTAAAGGAGGAAACTATGGTAAACGGGAAAAAGTTATTAGCCATGATTTTAGTATTCACAATGACTTTCTCAAATTTTGCATTTGCCACAACAGGTTTTGTATCCCTATTTGGAAATAATTCTGATACAGGAAGCAAAAATGTTGTATTTGAGGCGTATTTAGAAAATGGAGACGAAATTTCAAATGCGCTTGTTAGTGATGTCAATCATGAAAATTTAGCCATTAAATTGCAATTAGATGTCAAAGAAAGTGGATATTTAAAAAATGCTAAGGTACAAATTGGCGCAAAAGAAAACGAAGAATTGAACTTTGTTATTCCAGAAGATAACAAAGTAAAAGACTTATCTAATGTACAAAATTTAGAAGAGAATGTTCTTTACTTAAACAAAATCGATAATTCTTTAGAAGAAATGGAAATTTTATTACCAATTCAATATAACATGGAAGAATACATAAACGAATCCAAACTTTGCCAAACAGCAAAAGTGATTCTTTCAGGTATTTATGTAGATGATGATGGTGACGAAAATGAAATTTCAAAAGAAATCGAATTAACACTTGCTTGGAAAGACGAAAGAGCGGTAAAAGTAGAAAATGAAATTTCAAAATATATTCAATTCGGAAATGGTGGCGTGATTCTACAAAGCATCATAAAAGTAGACAGCACGCAAGAAAACAAAAATTCTTTACCAACCAAGGAAACAGAAGTAAAAATTGATGTTCCAAACATCAACGGAACCAAACCAAACGAAGTGACAGTTGTTGCCAATTCAACTGCAGGAACCAACGGAAAAAATGTGGGAGATGTACAATTTAATAATGATCAATGGAATTATAATCAAGAAGAAAACACAGTAACTATAAAAGTAGAAAATCACAAAGAATTAGTAGACATCAACCAATCAGAAGAATATTTAAAAGAAGAAAACGCAGAAGTAAAACAAGAAGAAAGATACTACAGTGTTGCAGGTATGGATGAATATGTTGTCACCTATACTTTCCAAAATGCGCAACTTTCGGATGAAATGAAAATAGCTTCTAAAATAGATGCTAAACTTACGACTTTCAGCGGTGTACAAGCAGAAGATAACCAAAATATAGCCACTGCAGAAAAAGCAGAAGAATTTGTTTTAACAGGTCAAACGGGAAATATTGTATCTTACAATATTGAAAATGAAACAAAAGATGTCTCAAAAGTATACAGTTATTTAGAAAATCATGAAACAGAATATAACGCAAAAACAGCAATCAACATTTCCTACAAAGATATTGTAAAAGAAATCATCGTAGAAGACGTAGAAAATTATTACATAAATAAAGAAGGAAACAAAGTAGAAGCAGATGACATGTATTATAAGCAACTTTCTGTCAGCCGAGAAAACTTTAACGAGATTTTAGGAGAAGAAGGAAACATCCAAATTTTAGATGTTTCTGGAAATGTATTAACAACGCTTAATAAAGAAACACAAACAGACGAAAACGGAAATTATATAATAAATTTCCAAGACAGAACTTCAAAAATACAAATCAAAACATCGGCACCAGTCAATACAGGAAACTTGATTATAGCAAGTAAAAAAGCAGTAACCAACACGAGTATCAGCAAAGCGGATTTTGCTAATATCGAATATATTGCAACAGACACTGTTCAAAAAGCAAAATTTGACTATGTAACCGACATCGTTTCATTAGGAAACTGCACAACAAAAACAAAATTAAACGACACAACAACAAACTTTAATTTAATCATCGACCGTGATTCTTTATCAACCGTAACACCAAACTCTAATGTTGAGATGAGATTAGAGCTTAATAATGATGAAGAAACTTCAGATATATTTGGAAATTCTGTATTTGAGATTGAAATGCCAGACTATGTAACAGGCTTAAACGTAACCAACGCTAGCATGATTTATGGGGAAGGTCTAGATATTTCAAAGGTAGAAGCTTTCACAAGAGAGGGAAAAGCAGTTATTCAAGTAGCGGTTGACGGAAAACAAACAAATCTAAACTCAGGTGTGTTAACCAATGGTACAAACCTTGTATTAAATGCGGATATCACAGTAGACATGTATACACCAGCAACCGATGCTACTTTCAAAGCTTATTGCTACAACAGTGAAGCAACCAATTATGAAACACCAACCGAACATACCATGGGAGAAGCAACTGTTTGTGATTATCAAGAAGCAACAGTTGAATACTCCGCTCCAAGTGGTGTAGTTGCCATCAATACTATTACAAACTATAACGAAACAGGATCAGCTATAACTTCTGTAAAACAAGGTGAACAAGTTGATTATCTTGACATTTATTCACCAGCTAAAAAAGCAAATATGGAAGTTGTTGTCGTAAACAATAATGATAACGCCGTATCAAACCTAAGTATTTTAGGTAAAATTCCTTTCAAAGGAGTAAAAGATTTAGCAACAGGTGAAGATTTAGGAACTACATTGGATACAAAATTAGTTAGTGGAATTTTATCGAATGAAAGCAATCATGGAGATTTCACTGTGTATTATTCAGAAAATGCAGAGGCAACGAAAGAATTAACAGAGGCGTCAAATAGTTGGACGCAAGAACCAGAAAGTTTTGAAAATATCAAAGCTTACTTAATCGTGCCAAAAGATGAAACCTATAAAATGGAAGCAAAACAAGTTCTAAAATTCAATTATGAATATGAAATACCAGAAAATCTAACACACAATGAGAGCCTTTATGGAACTTTCTTAGCTTACTATACGAATAACTCAGAAGTAGCAACCATTGATGAAACATCAAAACCAGACAAAGTTGGTTTAACAACAGGAGCAGGCCCAGAATTAGACTTAAGCGTAAAAGCTGACGCAAAACAAGTCAAAGAATTAGAAGAATTTAAAACAACATTTACGATAAAAAATACAGGTGCAGATGTAGCTAAAGATATTGTAGTAAACATTCCTGTACCAAGCAACACAAGCTTTGTAACAGCAGAAGCAAGCAGAGATGGGGCACAAACACAATTAGCAGACAATACAGTGCAAACTCATATTGAAAGCTTAGAAAAAGACGCAGAAGTTGCGATAACAGTAACACTTAAAGTTAACAACATCAATGAATATGAGACCGATAAAATAGAAATAACAGCAACAGCGAGTGCAAAAGACTTACAAAAAGAAGTAACTGTAAAGGCAGATGAAATTACAATTAAACGATCTGAATTAGCATTAGAACAATTTATCGATTCTCAATTAGCTCATGAAAACTTTGAAAAAGGTCAAACATTAACGGTTGTACTATATGCTCAAAATTTAACAGATTCTGATAAAAAGAACGTGGTTGTTACAACCCAATTACCAAAGGAATTAGAATTTTCAAAAGCTTATATGATAGAGGAAACATCAGAGGGATATCAAACAATAGAAAATGCAACTTTTGATCAAGCAACTAATAAGATTGCATGGAAGATTGATAACATAAGTGAAAATTCTGGAAAATGTTTAAAAGTAGAATTAGTTGTTGGAAAAATGGATTCTGGTTTAACAGAAGATGCCATCAATATTTCATCTCAGATAATAGCGGATGATACAGAAAACTACAATGCACAAGATGTAATTATAAATCTTGGAAAAAATAGCTTAGTAGTTACCCAAACTTCTACAACACCAACGTATGTTGAATTCGGAAAAACAATAGATTATGTATTTACAATTAATAATGAAGGAAGTTTAAATGCCAACAATGTTGTGTTGACAGATATGATTCCAGACGGATTGATGGTTACAGAAGTTTCCTATTCGTTAAATGGAAATGATGTTGTCAATACAATGGCAGCAACAGAAACTGCTCAGTTAGAATTGAGTGTACCAGCCAATAGTCAAGTGGTTGTCAATGTGGAAGCAATTGCTACGAACTTAGATGGCTCTCAAGAAAAAACTGTAACCAATGAAGGCACAATTACAGGTAAGAATATAGAAGAAGTTAAGAGTAATTCTGTAACCCATATTATTCAAGCCAAAGAAAGCGATGGAGAAGGACAAGAATCAGTTAATCAAGGGGGTAACACAAATAATCCAAGTGCTAACCAAGGGGACATCACAAAAACCTACAAAATCACAGGTACAGCATGGCTTGATTCAAATGCAAATGGTATGCGAGACGATGGCGAAAAAAGAATGGAAAATGTAACAGCGATGGTAGTAGACAGCACGTCAGGAGTAATAAAAGGAACAACAACAACCAATAGCAATGGAGAATATACATTTGCTGGTTTACAAAATGGTTCCTATTTAGTTCTATTCAAATATGATACTGTATTATATACAACCACAACCTACAGAAAAGAAGGGGTTGAATCAAGTATCAACTCAGATGCTGTAGCAACGAAAATCGAGCAAGATGGCAAAAAAGAAAATGGCGGTGTAACTGATACAATTGAAATAAGAGGGGCAAATGTATCAAACATTGACCTTGGTTTAGTAGAGGCAGAACAATTTAGTTTGCAATTAGATAAAGCAATTACCAAAATAACGGTTCAAAATGTACAAGGAACCAAAACAGAGAAGTTTGACAAAACCAAACTTGCTAAATATGACATTGCAGCAAAATATTTATCAGGAACCACAGTTTATGTTGAATACACGATTACAGCTAAAAACAACGGAGATTTAGCAGGATTTGCTTCAGAAATTGTGGATTATATACCAGAAGGAATGACCTTTAACTCAAACTTAAATCCAGACTGGTATACAGGAACAAATGGCTATTTGTATACAAAAGCTTTAGCAGATTCAGAACTAGCCAAAGGAGAAAGCAAAGAAATTACATTAGTACTGACCAAACAAATGACAGCAGAAAATACTGGTTTAGTAAGTAATACAGCAGAAATCTCAGATGATTTCAATATTTACAGTGTATCTGACCATAACTCAAAACCAGGCAACAAAGCCCAAGGCGAAGACGATATGGCAACAGCAGATACGATCTTAACCGTAAAAACAGGTGAAAGCTTGATTTATGTATCAGCGATTATTGTTAGTTTGATTTTAGGAGGCGCAGTAGCGTTTGTAGTATACGAAAGAGTGTTGAAAAATAAGAGAAAAGGGGGTGTTTAAGTTTATGATAAAAACATGCAAAAAACTATTCATAATTTTATTATTCTTATTAATAGCAGTTATGACAACTCAAAAATCTTATGCGGATTATTTAGCAGATTCCTATATCAATAACCCTGATTCTGCTGGAGGTATGATTACTTTTAATGATTTAGAAAGTAGATGGGATTTGCTTTGTCGCCAACGTGGAACTCATATACCAAGTGAAAATAATGTTAGTCATGCGTATACGACTAGTTCTGGAACAGGTTATATAGATGGCGAAGGAGAAAGAGATGCGACTGGATGGATTGAGGCAGGAAAAATGGTTCCAGGAACAACGCAACAATTTGATGAACGCCATAAGGACTTAGTAGGTAGTTATGAAACAGAAACAAAAGCCAATTATACAATAAGAGGTTTACTTCCTTGTACGCCAAAAGCTGCGTATATATTAAATGAGGCAAAAAGTAATACGGGAACGTATTATAGCCAAATACAACAAGCTTGGTGGATGACTAAGGAAGGTGGAGAAGGAAGTAACCAAGGAGATAATCCTTTATCAAAGACAGCATCAGAATATCAAAACTTTGTAAAGAGAATTGCAAAAAATCCAAATGATGTTGAAAATATAGATACTTACAAAACAATGACACATACTTATAACGATGGAACTACTGCTTCGATACAATTTCCCGAAATTGATGTAAGCAAATTGGTGTCAAGAGATACTTCGAAAGAAGTGACAGTAAAATATAATAAGGAAACGCAACAATATTTAATTGGCCCAATTTCGTTAACATATGAACAATCAACTTCAAATAATGTTACCTTTGGTACAATCAATAATTTTAAAATATACACAGATGCAAGTGATGAAGCAATATCAAACGATAAATGGGAGTTTGTAAGAGCAAAAAAAGAAGAGTATAGAAAAAATAAGGATTTTCCAGATAGTGGTGAAGAATTTCATATAAGAATTAATTATATCAAAGGAGCTACTAAAATAACAAGCATTGATGTTGACTATCAATACTTGATTGCAGGAGCGAATTATCAGCCATTAGATGGAACGTATAATAAATATACATGGCAAATAACAGAAAATTCAAAAAAGGTAAGTGATGGTAAAGGTGGCCAAAAAACAGTATGGGAATATAGACTTCAAGCCAAAAATCAAGGTCTAGCTTTAGAAGCACAAAAATTAACTTTAGTAAAGAATGCAGCTAGATGGTATGAAACAGAAGAAATTAATTTGTTAAATGAGAAAGAAGAAGGCTATTTAAAAATTACCAAAAAGGCGATTGATGAAAATGGAAAAGAATTGTCAACTGACCAAGTAAAGAAAGAATTTGGTAAACATCAATATTTTGATTTTAAAATAAAAATCATACACAGTAATGGAGAAATAGAAAATGATGTTGTCACAGTAAGAGCAGGTTCAAGTGTAATGGCAGGTCCATATAGTTGGGAAGGAGAAGACGAAGCTCCAACTTTTGAAGTAGAAGAGATTCCACTTCCAGAAGATAGCGACTGGAAACTTATATCAATTGAGCCTCAAAAAGGCAAATTGGAAAGTAGTAAGACAATAGAAGTAACGGCAATTAACCAGATTACAAAGAAATATCATGATAAAATAGAAATTTCAAAAACAATCAGTGGGCCAGCTGATGAAGATGAAATATTCAAGTTCAGTGTAGTTGTTACGATGCCAAATGGTCAAAAGGATACAGATACAGCAACGATTGTAGTGCCAAAAGGTAAAACTACAGGAAATGTTTGGTTATCAAAAGAATATACTTGGGTTGGAGATAAAAATCCAACGTATGAAATTTCTGAAATTGAGACAGAACATAGTAAAAAATATACACCAAGCATAACACCAAACAAGGGAGAATTAGATGGAAGTGGCGCTAAGGTAAAAGTGAATGCTTTGAATAATATACCTACACCAGAAGACGCTATGAGTTATCTAAGTTTTAAGAAAGTATTAGGAGAAGGACAGGTAACAGAAGATACATTTGATTTTAAAGTGACAGTTGATGGTGTAAAAAATACAGATAGTGGAAAACTGGAATTTGAAGTATTAGGAGTTAAGGCAGATTCTACAGTAGGTCCTTATGGCTTTGTTTGGAAAGACCTAAATGTAGCACCTACGTATACAGTAGAAGAAATCAATATTGACCCTGAGGAAGCGAAAGTAAGTACGATTGAAGAAACAGTCAATGGAACTTCGAGAGTTGAGAAAAATACCAATAAAATAACAGGTACTTTAGTAAAAGGTGAAACAACAAACTTAACAGAAGTTAAATTTACTAATAACATGACAAAACATTCTGGTGGAATTAAAATTATCAAAGATATTGAAACCAGCGAGAAAATTAGCAAAGAAACGTTAGAAGCAGAAGGAACTAAGTTTGAGATTGAGGTTGTTATTGCGGGAACTTTCGTGCATGAGGGAGAAACGTATCAAAACTCAACGAAAGTTATTACCAAAAGTTTGCCAGACAATGGAAATTGGGATTTTGAAGTAAAAGATGTTGTTTGGTATGGTTCAAAAGCACCTACTTTTACAGTAACAGAGAAAAACTTACCAACAGGTTGGAGACTTAAAACAATCCAGTATAGTGACTTAGAAAATGAATCAACTGACTCAGAAGGTCACAGTTTAATAGAAAACAAAACTGTTGAAGCAACCCTTATTAATGAATTACCATCAAAAATGGAATGGGATTTGACCTTCTCAATGGCAGGTATTGTATGGGTAGACGAAACATTAGATGGAAAAAATACGGCTGATGATGGATACTATAGTGCACCAAATGGAGTTTATGATGAAGGTGAAACCTTAAAAGAGAATGCAGAAGTAACGGTTTATCGAGTTGTTTATGATGCTTCTGGAAATGAAGTGGAAAGAACGGTTGCAGAGGCATATAAAGATGCGAATAAAAATGAATTAGTATTCCCAATTATCACAAAGTCAGATGGTAAATGGGAAGTGCCAAGAATTGGTGTGCCAGCTCTTTCAGACGAAGAAAAAGAAAATGGATATGCGGTAAGCTATGATGTAGAGTTTGTTTACGATGGTCAAACCTATGAGCCAACAGAATTTCTATCTTACAAAATTTCTTCCAGTGGAGAAAAGATAAGAAATGAAGGAGACATTCCAACCAGAGCAAACGAATACAGAAATGCAGATACCGTTGACAAAGATAAATATGCAAGAGATTCTATGGCGATAGCTGTACAGTCAGATGACCAAAAAGTAATTGCTGAAGTTTCTGGTAAAACAGAGATTGATAGCAATGGAGATACAACAGGTATGGCGAAATTTACGGATGGAACAGAAGCAGAAATTACCTATTCTTCTGCTAATGCAGGAGCAGGATATCCAACGATATCAAGGGTTAATACAACAGATAGTGAAGGAAAAGTTTTAGATATTTTCAAAGCAGCAGCATCAACAGCGTCAGGAAACTTAACATTCCCATTTGATGTAAAAGATTATGATGGAACAGCTTTAACCAATATTGATACGTATGTTGACGAATATGGAGCTCATCATAAATATAGCTTTATGGCTGTTTACAATTATTGTTTAAATATCAATTTAGGTTTGGTAGAAAGACCTTCGATGGATATTGGATTAACGAAAAAATTGGATACTGCAAAAGTGATTGTGAACGAAAAATTATATCAATATAATTATAGTGGAAACTATGATTTGACAGAAGAAAAAGTAGACTCATTAGATAAAGACATTTGTGTTAGCAATGCAGATGCAACTGATCCAAAGACGTTGAATTTATATCGATCAGATTATTATTACAGAGCAGAAATGTATGAAAATAATAGTGAGATAGATGGTGCTTTAACTAGATTCTATAAGAGTTTAGGAAAAGACAAAACAGACATGGAAATGGCCATTTACTTGTCTTACAAAATAAAAGTAGAAAATAGTTCATCAAAATATGATGTAAAAATCAACAGCATTGATGATTACTATGACAGCAGTTTTAGTTTAGTAAAACAAGATGAAACAAAATATTTAAAAACACAAACAATAGGTGGTCAAAAAGAAGACATTAATGATGAAATAAAAGTTGCTAATGCATCTGACTATTCTGATAAATGGACAGATACGAAAACAGGCATTGTAGGTTCTGACAAAGATGGAAACGGAAACAATATTGTGTACAATAAGATGACAGCAAGTGATTTAGGAATTGTTTTAGCGCCAGGAGAGTCTAAAGAGATAAAAGTAACCTTTAAAGTGAACAAAAAGGATACAGATGAAGCAAAAGATGCCATTATATTAGGCCAAAAATGTAATGTTGCAGAAGTTGCAAGTTATTCAACTTATTTTACAGGAACTCAAAATTATGCTGGCAAAATAGACAGAGATTCCGCACCAAGCAATGTAAATCTTCCAGCCTATAATGTAAAAGCTTGGTATGAAGATGATACATTTGCAGCACCTAGATTAAAAGTAAATTTAGTTGAAGTAGATAGACAAATTGCTGGTTTGGCTTGGGAAGATAATAGCAAAGATAAAAACATAGAAAATCCAGACTATAATCAATATGTTGGTGATGGTATCAAACAAGATGATGAAAAGACAATTAAAGGCTTAAAAACAGAACTTGTTGAAAAAGTTATGGTACCAAATGAAGACGGAACCTATACAGAATATGATTATACTTGGCCAACGAATAAAGAATTAGAAGCTTTAAACGGAAATACAATTGAAATTTTAACTGGATTTAATAGTACAACTGAAACAAGCAATGGGGGACAATATGCATTTAATAGTGCTCCAGCAGGTGATTATATTGTAAGATTTACGTATGGAGATAAGAAAATCGAAGCAGCTAATTACTCAACTGCAGAATACTATAATGGTCAAGACTTCAAATCAACGCAATATAAAGCTTTCATTGAAGGCAGAACAGGAAGTAAGTATGTAGAACCTTCAAAATATTTAGATATTGCTGCAACGAATGCAAGTGAAGAACATCGCAATTCAGCTGTTGATAGCGAAGTAAGAAGATTAGAGGTTGTAGCGAATTCTAGAGAAATAACGTATGACAATAATAAAATACTAGCTTCTTCAATGAGTGATGAATATTTAAATGGTTTGGGTTATACAGATGAGCAAATTAATGAATTTAGAAGTGAATTGCTTAAAGGAGAAGAAGGAAAATACTACATGTTTGCCGATACACCTAAGTTAGACATGAACATCGAACCTTCTGCATTTAAAGGGCAAGATAGCAATGAAGGTTATCACTATGAAGTAAAAAATGTAGATTTCGGTTTAGAAGAAAGACCAAGTACACAGTTGACATTAGACAAACAAATCGAAGAAATTATATTAACGACTTCGGATGGAAATACAATTATGGATGCAAAATATAATATCAATTACAATGTTGCTGATGATGGAAAAATTACAGCAAACGTAGAACTTGATACAGCTAACTCCTATGGAACTGACAATTTACAATCTCTAAACAGAGACCAAGCAACAACACAAGGATTTAGATATATCAGTGTTGACTCTAAAATCTTAGAAGGAACAACAATTACGGTAAAATACAGATTTACTGTATTAAATACTGGTGAAGTGGATAGAACTGGTAAATTAGCAGAAATGGCTTATAAAGAAGATGTAGCAGCTATTAAAACTGTATGTGATGAACTATCAACAGAGCTTGCAACTTATAAAAAAGAAGGAAATAGCTTAAAGAATGATACAATACTAGGTGAGTATGTAGGAAGCATTTACTATTATGGTGGATCAGGAGATTCTAATGATGCCGTAGTTTCATCAACCGTAAGACAATTAGTTGACTACATTGACAATGATGCAACCTTTAGTGCCGTATTAAATGCTACAGCCAATACAAGTTGGAGCAATGTAACAGCGAGTGAATTAAAGAGCATGGTGGCACCTGATATTATTAGTAGTCAAAATAATGAAGACGTAATTTTAGACAGCAAGGAAATTCGCTATGAAACAGAAAACAGAAATAACTTAATTGTTAGTGTTGACAGCACAGAAAGTACCTTAAATAATAAAGACTTTATTGTTGATTTAAAACCAGTTGAGGCAGAGCAAGGAAACTACATGGCATCAATGAATTTGACAATAACTCGCTATGTAGGAAGCGATTCAGATGATTTACAAATTGATAATGTTGCTGAAATTATCAAATACAACAACAAGGTTGGTAGACGTGATGAATTAACAATTGCAGGTAACCAAGTACCAGCACTTGCATTAGAGAAGCATGTAGATTTGACAACACCACCAACCGTAAGTTCAGGAATGCAATATGAAAGAGACACAAGTGCAACAGAAGTGATTACATTATCACCACCATTTGGTAGTGAATTGAGTACTTGGAAATTACAGGTCATCGGAAGTATAACAGCAGGTTTGGCAGTTGTAGCTGGGGGAATTGTGTTGATTAAGAAGAAAGTCTTGAAATAGATAATTTATAACTGCTGGATAAACTAAATCAGTTATCCAGTGGTTATATACAAAAGAGAGCAAAGGGTGATGAACATGAATGAGATAAAAGATTTAGAAGAAAGAATGTCAGATCAAAAAACTTTAGAAACTTATCAAAAGTATAGAAAATATGAAGAAATGTTGAATGTGTATACAATATTAAAATCAGATTTATTTAATCAAAGGAATGTTACTAATAAAACGGTTACAGCAATATATGAAAAACATGGATTTATTACAGATGATGAGAAAGATCAAGTCGGAGATTTTATAGAATATATCGATGGAGTTTTAGAAAAAAATCCAAAATTAAACGATGAAATTTTAATAGACAAATTAAGAGATCTTACTTCACAGAAAAATAGAACAGTAATAGGTGGATTGATTGCTAAATTCCAAAAAGATGATAATTTTGTAACGGGAGACTTAGATGCAGTAGCTGTATTAAAAAATTATGGTTTATATAAATCAGTTTTTGAATTTCAACAGCTTAAAAAGACAAATGAATTATCAAATGATAGTTTGGATAAAATATTTTCAGATAATAAGATAAGCCCTGAAATGTTTAATAACGCTTATGGAAAAGTAGTAGAAATGGAAAAAACGCAAACAGAACCAGAAAATCGTTTTAAGCTAAAAGATTCTTCTGATTTAGTTAATATTACTGCTACCATATTAGAAATGTCACCAGCTGAGGCACGAAGAAACTTGGAAGGTTTACAGCGTATCAACCAAAGTTATAAACCTGAACTTGGAGGAGTAATTATTGTTAGAGAAGAGGAAGAGAATATAGGAGCGTTAGAAGGCAATGCAAATTCAAAAGAAGAGTATTTAGAAGGACTTAAAAGAAAAAGAGAAGAGATAGAAACGAATATTAAAACATATTTTAATAGACACAAGGGAGCAACAATAGAAGATTTTGCAATAAAGTATAAAGATTATTGTGAGCGTAATAACATTTTAGCGATTCCTATGAATTATATTAAAGAAGATGATAATATACTAAAAGATATTCCAAAAGAAAATCAAATACATGTTAGACCAAATAGAGCCAAAGAATCTATTGAAGATGAAAGAAGTGTTGGATAGAAAAAGCCTGCTAGCTTAGCTAGCAGGCTTTTCTTGGATTAGACAAGTGTTGGTACTCACAATATATAACCACACGTTGTCTGTATTCGAGGAGCCTTCAAGCATTGGTAAATCGTCTGCACAAATTACCAGACTTGACCGCATTAAATAGTTTACTTTTCGTCTCACTTTTTTTAACTGTGGACGCGAGTAGTTGACTCCTGAAATACAAACAGAAATTAGATGCATTCGCATAAACTCTTGAGCTTCTTTGTCAGATTGAAATTCTAATTCATGCTTCCGCAGAAATTTTTCTTTCTTTGCAAAGAAGGATGGGGAGTTTAATGCTTTTTCCAATTCTTTTAGCATTATTCTAAACCACCTCCTAATTCTATAGTTTCTTATACTTTAATTATACCACATTTTGGAAGTTATGTCAATCTTTTTAGCTCAAAAACGCGATTTTATACAAAAATATCGCTATTCGACAATATTTTTTGTCATTTTTAAAATTTATACTTGTGTTTTTTGAAAAAATGTAATAAAATAGATAAAAAATTATCACAAATTGTAGAAGACTTTTCAGATATTAAGTCGATAAATCGACAAAAAAATTAAGTGTTTCGTGATTTAATACTTAAAGTAAGAAGGGAATATTTGAAAAGTAGAGGTGGTTAAGGATGTTTCAAAATATAACAGAAAGTGTAGAAGAACAAGAAAGTATCAGAACAAGCAAGTTTGGTTTGCTTGTGAAGGAATTTTTAAAAGTGCAAAATATTGTTTTATTTGTACTAACGTTATTTATATCCATGTTATCCATAGAAGGAGAAATTGCTCCTTTTGGTCTGGCTATGGTGGCTGCAACGCTAAGTAGTGGAGTTCCTGTTTTTGGTGTGTTGCTTGCTGCAATGATTGGAACTTTGACAGGAAATGGTGTTAGTGCTTTTTTGAATTTTGTGTTAAGTTCTATCGTATATTTTGCGTTGGTACTTATTTTTAAACCGAAAGTGGCAGTAGAAGAAAGAAATGAGTTGCTTAAAACAGGAAAAAGATTATTTTTAGCTTGCTTTTTAGTATCCTTTTTTCAAAATATACATGGAATTGTACTTACATATGATGTATTTATGGCACTTGTTTCGGCTGCTCTTACGTATGTTTTTTATAAAATATTTGTCAATGGCCTAGCTGTTATTCATGGTTGGAAAACGAAAAAAGCGTTTACGTTGGAGGAATTGATAGGGGCAAGCATTATTCTTGGAATTGCTAGTATGGTATTGAATCGTTTTACAGTTTTTAATTTACATTTGAGTAATATTATGCTTGTGTTTTTAGTGATGTTACTTGGTTGGAAAAATGGCATGTTAGTTGGTTGTACAACAGGTTTGAGTATGGGTCTTGTGATTTCCATGATTGAATTGCAAAATGGTTTGCAAATTGCTGTATTTGCGGTTAGTGGCATTTTGGCAGGTTTGTTAAATCGATTTGGAAAAATCGGTGTAATCGTTGGATTTATGCTAGGAAATAGTTTGCTGATTTATTTGACTAATGGTGATACCATTAAAATCATCTATTTTAGAGAGATTTTTATTGCTGCGTTGGGTCTTCTTTTTGTACCAAACAATGGCAAAATTGAGATAGAAGATTTGCTTGGAAAAAGTAAATTATTGACTGATTTGGGTGAAAATCGCTTGGCTCAAAATGAAGAAATGCTTCATAAGTTAAATGTTATTTCTAATACAATTTCTGAAATGGTTGTTGATAAACCAGAAGAAATTGGAGAACTGGCTGAAGAATTTAAAGATATTTTATTAGGAAATTTGGAAGAAATTCCAGATAATATATTTTGTGAAGATATTTTTCAAGAGCAAAATCATATTATGGATGATATTTATATGGCTTTACAAAATAAAGATATTTTGCTTGAGAACGATTTAATCGAAATCTTCAAAAATCATAATCATTATATTATTATGCAAGATGCTGTTATCAAAAGTGACTTACAAGAAATGATAAAAATGATTAATCGTTCTTACAAAATGTTGCAAATTGAGGTTACGAAGAGACAAGAAAAAAATAAAACAATGAAAACAATGAAAAAAGGTCTTCAAGATGTCTCAGACGCGATTAGAAATAGCCTTAAAACGAACGAGAAAGCATCAAAATTCAATTTTACAGCCAAAGAAAAGGAATTACTTGTTTTACTAAAAAACAAGTATCCAAATACGGTTTCCATTCAAATTGGCCAAGCTAAAAATGAGAAATATATGGTAGAAGTTGCTTTTTCTAATGATAAAGTCAAAGATAAACAGTATATTGCAAATATTTCAAATATATTGACGAAAAGTCTTGGTTCTAAAATTGTGTTTGTGAGAGATGAAAAAAAGGAAAATTATGTACAAACGTACATGAGTGAGGATAAATATGTTTTGCAAATTGGAAGCAGTAAAGTCACCAAGGAAAAAAGCACGGTTTCAGGAGACTGCAATTTGCAAATGAAGTTAAAAGATGGAAAGTATTTACTGGCTATTAGTGATGGAATGGGAAGCGGGAAAAATGCTAGACAAAGCAGTAAATTAACGATTAAAATGCTAGAAGATATGCTGATGAACGGATTTGACGATGATGAACTCATTAATTTTATCAATGATTCGGTGAACTTAAACACAGCTTCAGATATGTATGCTACATTAGATTTTGCAATTTTGGATTTGTTTACAGGAAACATTAAAATTGCAAAGAGTGGTGCGTGCAATACGTATATTAAAAATCGTAAAAGTGTGAGAGTTGTGAAGTCGCAAACGATGCCAGTTGGAATGGTAGAAAAGGCAGAGTTGGAAGTTCAGACAATCGAGGTAGCAGATGGCGATATGATTATCATGTGTAGTGATGGGTTAGTAGAAGTTCAAAATGAACTGAAACAAGATTGGATTGAAGAATATATCCGAAATATTGGTACAACCAATGTTCAAAAAGTGGCTGATTTAATTGTGGCAGAAGCTATTGATAATAACTTTGGGATGGCAAAAGATGATATAACAGTAATTATTGCAAAAGTTGTAAAGAAAAAATAAACAGTTAGGAGGTAGAAATGAGTCGAGGAAAAAGATATGATGATACACCCAAATTAAATGTAAAAAAAGTAATTGCAACTGTTGTAGCAATTATTGTGATCATTATGTTTGTGATTTCCATTAAGAAATTATTATCCAATGTAAAATTGACCAAAGAAGTCAGTACAGTAGAGACGTTTTTCCCGGTATATACGAATCAAAAATGGGGCGTTATGGATCATATGGGAAAAGTGATAATTGATTGTATGTATGATGAAATGGTAATTGTGCCAGATAAAAATAAGGATTTATTTATTTGTACGTATGATGTCGACTATGAAAAGGAAGAATATCACACGAAGGTTTTAAACAAAAGTGGCACCGAGATTTTGAAACAGTACAATCAAGTGCAAGCGATTGAAAATTCAGATGGAAAAAATATTTGGTATGAAAACAATATTTTGAAAGTTGAGCAAGAGGGAAAATATGGTTTGATTGATTTTGAGGGAAAACTGATTTTGAATCCCGAATATGATAATATTTATGCGTTAGAAGGAATTGAGAAAAATATTATCATTGAAAAAGGCGGGCAAAAAGGGTTGGTCAATACGAGTATGGGCGAAGTTATTATCAAGCCAGAATATACGGAAATTTCTACTTTGACAAAAACGTATGAAAATGGCTATATTGTAAATAAAAATGGAAAATATGGTGTCATTAGTGCAGATGCTAAAATTGTGTTTGAGCCGATTTATGAAGGCATCAAAAATGTTACTTCAAATGGATATTATGCGGTTGTGGAAGCAGGAAAGACGAAGTTGTTAGATAATGCTGGCAAAGTAAAATTGGAGACAGGATTTGATGATATTGTTGAAATGAATGGAGAAAATATAACAACAACAGTCAATCAATTGTATGGTGTTATGAAACTAGATGGGTCGAGTCTTATAAAAAATGAATATGAAGATTTAAAATATATGTTTGGCATGTATTATATTGCCAAGAAAAATGGGCTTTATGGAGTGATTTCTACTGCAGGTGAATCAGTAGTTGATTTTACTTATACTTCGATGGAATACATAAAAACAGCTGATTTCATCCAAGCAGAGAAAGAAAATTATAAAACGGATTTAATCGACAGAAATTTCAAGGTTGTATTACAAGATGTTATCATAGCGGAATTAAATTTAGAAGATGGTTATGTTCGCGTAAGAGAAGGCGAGGAATATCAGTATTATAACTTTAAGTTTGAGAAAAAGAGTAATAAAGAAGTGTTAGCAACGAATACATTATTTTTAGTCAAAGAAAATGGAAAATATGGTTATGAGAACAAAAATGGTGACAGAATTGTAGATTGCCTGTATGATGATGCCAAAGAACAAAATCGATTTGGCTATTGTGCTGTCAAGAAAGATGGTGTTTGGGGGTGTCTAAAATCAGATGGAACCATTGTCGTAACGCCAAGCATCAATTTAGACGAACATTTATATATCGATTTTATCGACACCTGGTATTTAGACAAAGATTTAAACCTAAATGTATACACCAAATAACGTAGGGGCACGGGGTATCGTGCTCTTTACTTTAATAAACAAGAATTAGGAGAAGAAAATGAAAATCACATGCGGAACCGATATTATAGAAATTGGAAGAATTCAAAAAGCAATTGAAAGGACTGGAAATAAGTTTTTGCAAACTGTATTTACTCCAGAAGAAATTGAGTATTGCGAAGCAAGAAAAATACAAAAATATCAGCATTATGCAGCTAGATTTGCAGCTAAAGAAGCAGCTTTCAAGGCACTTAGTGATAAAGTAAACAGAGTAAGTTGGAAGACATTTGAAGTGACGAAGTTAGAAAATGGAAAGCCTGGATTCAATATTAAATGTGAAGTTTTGGGCTTAAAGAGTATTGACCTTAGCATTTCGCATTGCAAATTATACGCTGTGGCAAATGTGATTGCGGTATTTGAATAAAAAAAGGAGGAAGATATGGAATTTTTTGATTCACACGCTCATTACAATGATGAAAAATTTGAACTCGACAGAAATGAAATTTTACAAAAAATATATGAAGAAAAGATAACCAAGATAACCTGTGCTGGATACGATATTAAGTCGAGTGAATTGGCGATAAAATTAAGCAATGAGTATGATTTTATGTATGCAACGGTTGGTATTTCACCTAATGATATTGACAAAATAGAAGTTGACGCAGTGCAGATGATTCAAAAACTTGCTCAGAATGATAAAGTTGTTGCCATTGGGGAGATTGGGCTGGATTTTTATTGGAATAAAGAAAATAAAAGTAAGCAAAAAGAATTTTTTATTCGACAAATCGAACTTGCTAATCAGTTGGATTTGCCGATTGTTATTCATTGTAGAGATGCTGTGATGGCCACTTTGGATATCTTGAAAAATAAGATTAATGCGAAGAAAAGAGGAATATTTCACTGTTGTATGCTGAATAAAGAGTTAATTAAAGAAGCAGTTAAGCTTGGATTTTATATATCGTTTAGTGGTAATATTACATTTAAAAGTGCAAAACCAGAGGCGAGCATTAATGAAGTGCCACTTGACAAAATTTTAATCGAGACGGACAGTCCATATTTGACGCCAGAGCCTTTTCGTGGAATAAGAAATGATTCGAGAAAGGTAAAATTGGTGGCACAGAAAATTGCAGAGATAAAGGCGATGGATTTGGAGGAAATTGCCAAAATTACTTATGAAAATGCGAAAAAAATATATCATATTGGATAAGCGAAATTTTAGTTTCGCTTATTTTGCTAAATGGAATGTCGAATTTTGTAGTATGGAAGTGCTTGACAAATTAGTTTTAGGATGTTAATATAAATAAAATTTCTAAAAATTTTAATCAAAAGAGCGTTTCTGCTCAAAACTTCATAGAAATACAATTAAATAAAAAGGAATGATGCAAATGAAAGAATTATTGAAGCCAAAAAATGATGTCGTGTTTCATTGTCTTTTTCGAAAAGGTAACGAAGCTATCACGAAATCTTTGATTTCATCAATTATTGGTAAAGAAATTAAAAAGATAGAACTAAATAATGACAGATTTTTACTGCAAAAATATCCTAATCAAAAAGGTGGAATTTTAGATTTAAATGCTACATTAGATGATGGAATTTTGTGTAATATTGAAATACAACTAGCAGATAAAGGATATACAGAAAAGAGATTTTTATATTATTGGTCACGAAATTATGGAGGGCAATTAGTTAAGGGAGATGCGTATGGCATATTGAATAAGACGATATCAATCTTGATTATAGATTTTGAATTAGAAAAACTAAAAGATATTGTGGAACCACACACCAAATGGCAAATAAGAGAGGAAAAATATTCACACAAATTATTGACAGACGATTTGGAAATACATATAATAGAATTACCAAAATCAATAAAAATGTTTGAAAGAAATGAAAATAATAAATTGCTGCAATGGATGATGTTTTTGGATAATCCGAATAATAAGGGGGTATTGGATATCATGAAGAAAAACGAAAATATAGCAGATGCATTGTGGAAATTAGAAGAAATAAGTGAAGATAAAAAATTACGAAGAATAGCAGAACTAGAAGAAAAATGGAAAAGGGACGAGATAAGTGCACAACTGTATTGGAAAGAGACTGGTTTAGAAGAAGGCAGAAAAGAAGGTAGGAAAAAAGGAAGGCAAGAAGGGAGACGAGAAGGAAGACAAGAAGGAATAACTGAAGGAAGCAAAAAGCAAAAGATAAAAACTGCAAAAGAAATGATAAAGGATGGGTTATCTATAGAAAATATAATAAAATATACAGAGTTGACAGAACAAGAAATAGAAACTCTAATCAAAGAAATCAATGTTAATGATTAATCTGACAAAAATTTCAAAAAACTCTTGTATATATTTTCGAATATGGTATAATAAAAGTATTCTATAAAAGGAGGATAAATTTATGGGATTAGCAATTATTGCAATCATTGTGATTTTAGTGGTTATTGTGATTGGTATGTATAATGGATTAATAACGTCAAGAAATAAAGTAAAAAATGCGTGGAGTCAAATTGATGTACAGTTGCAAAGAAGATTTGATTTGATTCCTAATTTAGTTGATTCAGTAAAAGGATATATGAAGCATGAGGAAAATGTTTTAACTAAAGTAACAGAACTTAGAACTTCATGGGCTAGTGCGACAACCGTTGCAGAAAAAGCAGAATTAGATAATCAATTATCTGGTGCTTTAAAAACGATTATGGCAGTTTCAGAAAACTATCCAGACTTAAAAGCAAATCAAAATTTTTCGGAATTGCAAGAAGAATTGAGAAATACAGAAAATAAAATTTCCTATTCAAGACAATTTTATAATGATAGTGTCACCATGTATAATACAAAACTAGAAGTGGTTCCAACCAATATTATAGCTGGTATGTTTAATTTCAAGCCAGAAGAATTATTCAAGACAGATTCTGAAGAAGCTAGAAAAAACGTTAAAGTTGATTTTAATAACTAAAAAAGATAAGGGGTGCTTGATGCGCCCTTATGTTTTAGGGAAGGAGAAGCAAATGTACGAAGATATTAAGAAAAATAAAATGAAAACAGGTTTTATTGTTTTTGCATTCCTACTTATGATAACTTTAATTTTGTATTATATCTGTTATCTATTTGATATGAGTAGTTATACAGCAATTACAATAGCACTGACATTTTCCATTGTTTCAACGATTGCAACCTATTATAATTGTGATAAAATTGTGCTTGCTAGTGTTCATGCAAGAGAAGCAACACGTGAGGAAGATTTGCAACTAACCAATATTTTAGATGCGTTAATGGTAGCTTCTGGATTAGAACATAAGCCACGCTTGTATGTTATGGAATCAAGTCAACCGAATGCGTTTGCGACAGGGAGAAATCCAGAAAATGCAATTATTTGTGTTACAACAGGGCTTTTGCAAAAACTGGATTATTATGAATTAGAAGGTGTTGTAGCACATGAATTGTCGCATATCAAAAATTATGATATTTTGCTTTCAGCAGTGATTAGCGTTATGGTTGGATTTGTGATTATGTTGTCTGATATTTTTACAAGGGCGATGCTAAGACCTTCTAGAAAGAGTAACGATGATGATAACAAAGGTAATGGAATTTTGTTAGTGATAGGTCTTGTATTTTTAATTTTATCTCCTATTATTTCCAATTTGATACAACTTGCTGTCTCACGTAGAAGAGAATATTTAGCAGACGCAACAGCAGTGCAGTTTACCCGTAATCCGGATGGTCTGATTTCTGCTTTGAAAAAAATCTCAAGTGATGATTCGAAACTAGATGTTGCAAGTAATAGTAACAGTTACATGTATATTGAAAATCCATTTCCGAAGAAAAGGATGAAACAAGTAAGTAATTTATTTTCCACTCATCCAACAGTGGAGGATAGAGTGCAAGCTTTGGAGAATTTGAAGTAGAAGAACTCAAAAAGGGTTCTTCTTTTAAAAAAGTAGACAATTGATAAAGAATAAAAAAGTTCTTTACAAAAATGAATAAAAATGTTATAATTAAACTACACTATAAAAGTTATTTGAGGTGGACAATTTTCGTGCCTTCCACGCACCTAGCAATAGGTTAACAAGAGATGTAGGAAACTTTGGCACTCCTACCAAATAACTTAAGTTGCGAGGAGCTATGGAAACATAGCTCTTTTATAATAAAATGAATTTTTATATTGACATTTTTCCAAAAAATGATATAATACAAACATAAGTTTTATAAAGATAAAGGAGCAAAAATGGGATTATTAGATGAATTAAATGATAAACAATACGAAGCAGTAACTTGCACAGAAGGACCAAGTTTAGTCATTGCGGGGGCTGGAAGTGGAAAAACCAAAGTTTTGACGCATAAAATCGCGTATTTAATTGGCGAAAAAACTATAAAACCATGGAATATTCTGGCGATTACATTTACCAATAAAGCAGCCAATGAAATGAAAGAAAGAGTCAAAAATTTGGTAGGAGAAACAGCAAATGATATTTGGATGGGAACTTTTCACTCCATTTGTGTTCGAATTTTAAGAAAAACGATTGACCGAATTGGGTTTGACAGTTCTTTTGTTATTTTTGATACTTCTGATCAAAAAACCATGGTCAAAAAAATTCTAAAAGAGCAAAATTTAGATGATAAAATTTTCTCCGATAAATCTGTCTTATACGAAATCAGCAATGCCAAAAACGAAATGCTGACCCCTGCTCAATATGCAGCACGTTACAATACAGATTTCAGAAAAGAGAAAATTGCAGAAATTTATAGCATTTACCAAAAACGATTAAAAGAAAATAACGCCATAGATTTTGATGATATTATTAATTTCACCATCGAAATATTACTAGATAATCCAGATATCCTAGAATTCTACTCTGACAAATTCAAATATGTTCTAGTTGACGAATACCAAGATACCAACAAAGCACAATTTACATTAGTAACATTACTAGCCAGTAAATTTGGAAACATTACAGTTGTAGGTGACAATGACCAAGGAATTTATTCCTTCAGAGGGGCAGACATTACCAACATTTTAAATTTTGAAAAAGATTTTCCTGGAACAAGAATCATAAAATTAGAACAAAACTACAGATGTACACAAAGTGTCCTAAATGCGGCCAACGAAGTCATCAAAAACAATGAAACTAAATACGAAAAAAAATTATGGACAAGCAACGAAGCAGGAACTTTGCCAAAAGTTTATCGAGGAGAGAATGAGTACGATGAAGCGAATTATATCATTGGTGAAATCAATGCTTTACGTAGGGAAGAATACTACAAATATTCTGATTTTGCAGTGTTGTATCGAATGAATACACAATCACGTAGCATCGAAGATATTTTGCGCAGAGAGAATATTCCCTATAAAGTTATTGGTGGGCTAAAATTCTATGAGAGAAAAGAAATTAAGGATATTATTGCCTATTTGAGGCTAATTCATAACACATCTGATAATTTAAGCTTGACAAGAATTATTAATGAACCGAAACGTGGTGTCGGAAAAACAAGTTTAGATAAAGTAGAGCAAATTGCCAATACGAATGGAATTTCCATGTATGAAGTTATCAAAAGAGCAGATGAATTTGGCTTAAATCGAGTGTTTAGTAATACACGAGAATTTATTGCAGTAATTGAGGAATTGCGAGATGGCAAAGATTCAAAAATAATTTCAGAATTGATTAAAGACACGCTGAAGAAAACAGGTTATACCAAAGCTTTAGAAGAAGAAAATACAATAGAAGCTGAAAATAGAATTGATAACTTAAACGAATTTTTAACAGTTGCAATTGAGTTTGAAGAGCAAGCTGCCGACAATTCACTAACTGAATTTTTAGAGGGAATTACGCTAAGTTCGGATTTAGATGGAATGGAAGAAACGGATGAATCGGTTACTTTAATGACCTTACATAGTGCAAAAGGACTTGAATTTCCTGCTGTATTTTTAGTTGGTATGGAAGAAGGAATTTTTCCGGGATATAAGTCAATTGGAGAGCAAAGGGAATTGGAGGAAGAGCGTAGATTGTGCTATGTTGGCATTACGCGTGCGAAAGAAAAATTGTTTATGACATGTGCAAAGCAAAGAACGATTTTTGGTTCCACCAGTTTTAATGCGATTTCTAGATTTATTAAAGAAATTCCGGCTAACCTGTTAGATGGTTATGAAGAGTTAGAACAAAGTAGTCACAGAAGATTTAGTGATAGTAAATATGAATGGAGTTATGGAAATACAGATAATAGTGGTTTGTTTAGCAGTTCTATAAAGGAATATAAAAGTAATCCGATTCCAAGAAAGGCTATTGCTTCAAGTTTTGGATTTAAGAGTGCGGAGAGTTTTTTGGCAAATTTGAATTCGTCTAAAAATAAGAGTGAGATTGATTTAGATGCGTATCAGTCAGGGGTGAAAGTGTATCATAAAAAGTTTGGCCAAGGCAGAATTAATTCGGTTGAGGCAGAAGGCGATGATTTGAAGGTTGATATTCAGTTTGAGAAGGCAGGGCATAAGAGGTTGATGGCGAAGTTTGCTGGGTTGGAAATTGTGGAATAGAAGGGGAAAATGAAATTTTTTGGAAAATGTTGACAAATGTAAATATGTGTGGTATAATATTAACATAAAGTAGAAAAGGAGAGTTTTATGAGAGAAGATGTTTTTAAGGAATATTACAAAAGAATGGTAGAGATTATAAATTATAAAGAAACAGATGCAGATGGAAACGAAAGAAAATGTACAGTTTCTGTAGCAGAAGCAAAAAAGCATCCTGAACAATATAAAATCTACACATGTAAACTTTCGGCATTGAAAGGAAAACAATTTGCTTATGACCCAGAACTTGTAAAAAAGCAAGCTGATATATTAAGAGAAATTTGTGGGATGGTTCCCCAAAAGAAACTTGGTTTATCATATGATATTTGGTTAAAGTCTTTATTACAAGATAACTCAAAACCACAAGCAAAAGAAGCCCTTCTTGGAGAGACTTTTTTAGCAATGGCTAAAGAGTGTGGTATAATGTGGTCTGTTCATGGTGGCGAAAATTATCCAGATGCTATTCGTCGGACATCTAAAAGAAAATATTCCATCAACCTATAGAGAAGTTCATGATGGACACGATGGACATTAATATAAAACCACACTGTATTAAGTGTGGTTTTATTTTCCAATAGATTGGTCACTATGGATTTTTATATTAGAAGAACTTTTTTGACTTGTATTTTTAGATGCTTCGTATTCTTTTCTGTATTTTTCTTGGTCTTCTTCTGAGACAATTAATGATTGGTCAAATGTATTCTTTATTTCAGCATATTCATTACTGCTTCTTGTATTGTTTTCTGCGGTGTCTAAATATTCTTGTCCTTTTAATGTATTTTTTCTATTTAAATTTGGTTCAATGTCAATAGTTGGGGTAAAAAACTTGAAAAGCATATTCACTACAA
>CAOJGX010000028.1 GCA_948435735.1 uncultured Clostridium sp. | reverse complement strand
AGATAAAAACAAATATTAATAACAATTAGTATTTATAAAAATAAAAAATAAATATAAATTTTAAAATAGTTAAAAAATTTTATATTATAATTTTTAAAAATTATAATATAAAACAAATAAGAAATTAACTTTATATAATTTAAAATACAATAATGAAATACAATAATAAAATATAATATAATAATAAACATAAAAATACTAAAAAGTAAAAATAAACCATATTAACAATATTATTTTTAAAACAAGTAAATATCAAGCAAAAAATAATGAAAAGCACAAGAGGTAGATTATTAATATAGCAACAAGAAATATAATATTATGGCATTAAAAAGTAAAAATTCTAATAAACCATATAAAAATCAATGAAAAATTAGTAATATTGTACGATAAATGAATTATAAGTTAATAATAAATATTACTTTAAAATTAGAAATATAACAAAAACTTTGACTAAAAGAGAAGATATATTCTATAAAATATGAAGACAAGAAGGTAACAGACAAGATAGAGAATGATTCTTTAGTATTACAAAAAATTACAAATGAAATTTATAGAGAAAAGTAGTGAAAAGTCTGAATAGAGAAAGAGAGAAAAATGATTGAAATTAAAGAGAAGTTTAGAATAAAATCAAAAAAACATAATGTAAATACATTGAAATTATGATGTATAATAGTCGACTTTATAATTTCTATATAGAGTATGGGATATAAGAAAATATTGAATTTTAACAAAACAATAGAATGATATACATAATACAAAAATATGCATATACAAAAAGACAATAAAATCAACAAACCAAGAAGAAAGATTCTAATAAAAAGGAAGATGAATTGTATTAATAAGGGTCAGAAGGACCAATAGTTGAACCTCAAAAAACATTAATAAGATGTCATGTGGAAAGATAAAAAGTGACTAGAAATTTCTAGTCACTTTTTATTTTTTAGTTAATTTATTTTTTCTTCTTTTTTATTTTCTTCAGCAATATTTTCAATTTCAATTGCTTTTTTTCGTTTATTTTTTTCTTTTAAATTATCTTTTGCAACAGTTAATAATAATTTAATTCGATTTGTTTGATTTGTTTTACTTGCTCCCGGGTCATAATCAATCGGAGCAATATTGGCATGCGGATATTTTTCTCGAATTGTTTTTATAACGCCTTTTCCAACAACATGATTTGGTAAACAAGCAAAAGGTTGAATGCAAACAATATTTGGAATTTCATGTTCAATATATTCTACCATTTCTGCTGTCAAAAACCAACCTTCACCAGTTTGATTTCCAATCGATAAAATATCTTTTATTTTATTTTCTAATTTCCAAATATCGCAAGGCAATAAATAATCTTTTTTTGATTTTTTTAATGCCTTTACACTATCTTTTTCTAAAAGAGACATTAATTTTAATACAATTTTAAATATAGCAGATTTTGTTTTATCGGTATTTAATAAAGTATTATTTGTAATTTTATGCGTACAAATAAATTTCAAAAATCCCATGAAATCTGGAGCAATAACTTCTGCGCCTTCCGCTTCCAAAAGGTCAACAATATAATTATTGCCAAAAGGATGATACTTTATCAAAACTTCGCCCACAATTCCAACTTTCGGTTTTTCCTGACTTAAATCAAGTTCAATCCCCTCAAAATCTTCCACAATTTCATAAATGCTTTTCTTAAACTCTGACAAACTAGAATTTGCCACCAATTTTTTACATTTTTCCATCCACATATTAAACATTTCCTGTGTTTCGCCCTTGCGAATTTCATACGCACGATTTTTATACAACAATTTTTGCAATAAATCCCCATATAAAGCACATTTTAAAATTGCCTCAATCATTTTTCGATTAATTTTAAATCCATTTGCCTTTTCCATCCCCACAATATTAAACGAAACCACTGGAACATTCGGATAACCAGCATCCTTCAAGGCTTTTCGAATAAATCCGATATAATTCGTTGCACGGCATCCACCGCCTGTTTGGGACATAATTAATGCTGTTTTATTCACATCATATTTTCCACTTTCCAAAGCCTCAATCATTTGCCCAGTCGTCAAAATGGATGGATAGCAAGCATCATTATTCACATATTTTAAACCAGTTTCAACCGTATGTTCTGTGCATTCTCTCAATAATTTCAGATTGTAGCCCAAAGACTGTGTCGCAGCCTCCACCAAATCAAAATGAATGGGTGCCATTTGTGGGCATAAAATCGTATAACCCTGTTCCTTCATATCCTTTGTAAAAAATACCTTATTAATTTCATAATTCCCCAATTTTTCAGCAGACTTTTTATGCTTCATACGCTTATTCATACTTGCCAAAAGTGAACGTACACGAATACGAATCGCACCTAAATTGTTAATCTCATCAATTTTAATAAGCGTATATAAATTATCATAACTCTTCAAAATTTCCTCAACTTGGTCAGTCGTGACCGCATCAACACCGCAACCAAATGAATTTAGTTGAATCATCTCCAAATAGTCATGTTTTCCAACAAAATCCGCTGCTGCATACAAACGAGAATGATAAACCCACTGATTTACAACACGAATTGGCTTTTTAATTTCCCCCTGATTTTCAATACTATCCTCAGACAACACACACAAACCAAGTGACGTAATCAAAGTATCAATCCCATGATTAATTTCTGGGTCAACATGATATGGTCTACCAGCCAAAACAATGCCACGCAAATCGTTTTCTTCCATATATGTTAAAACTTCATTTCCCTTATCACGCACATCCTTTTTATATTTCTGATACTCTTCCTCCGCCTTTTCAGCAGCCATTTTCAACTCAGCTTTACTAAAATGATATTCCTCAAATTCCGCCAAAGACGAAATCACTTTCACCAAATTTTTCGTATTATCAATTGGCAAAAACGAATTAATATATTTAATATCCTTCAATTCTTCCACATTATTTTTAATCACTTCCGAATACGAAATGACAATCGGACAATTATAATGATTATCCGCCACCACATGCTCTTTCCTCGAATATGGAATACACGGATAAAAAATCGTCTTAATCCCTTGTTCCAACAAACTCATAATATGCCCATGAGCCAATTTTGCTGGATAACAAACCGATTCAGAAGGCATCGATTCAATTCCTTTTTCATACGTTTTTCGATTACTTTTTTCCGAAACAATCACACGGAAACCTAAAGCTGTAAAAAAAGTAAACCAAAACGGATAATCCTCATACATATTCAAAACCCTAGGAATACCAATCGTTCCACGCTTTGCTTCTGATTCTTCCAAAGGCTTATAACCAAATAATCGCTCAAACTTATATTGATAAAGATTTGGCAAATCCTGCTTTTTAGAAAGTTCGCCACTGCCTTTTTCACAACGATTTCCCGAAATAAATTTTTTGCCATTATCAAAGGTATTAATTGTCAGCAAACAGTGATTTTCGCAGCCATTACAACGAGTATGCGTAATTTTTATATTTAATTGATCTAACTCATCTGCCTTTAAAACAGTCGAATCATACTCCATATCCATATTAGCAATAAACTGCTCCTTCGCCAGAAGGGCAACACCGTAGGCTCCCATCAAACCAGCAATGTTGGGTCTAACCACTTCACGACCAACAATACTTTCAAAACTACGAAGCACAGCATCATTATAAAACGTTCCACCCTGTACAACAATATGTTCTCCCAAAGTTTTAACATCTCTGACTTTCATCACCTTTTGAATTGCATTTTTAATAATCGAATACGAAAGACCAGCCGAAATATCGCCAACAGAAGCCCCCTCTTTTTGAGCTTGTTTAATTTTTGAATTCATAAATACCGTACAACGAGAACCCAAATCCACAGGAGTTTTCGAATTCAAAGCCTCTTTCACAAATTCTTCAATCGAAATCCCCAAACTTTTGGCAAACGTTTCCAAAAATGAGCCACAGCCAGAAGAGCAAGCTTCATTCAACATAATATTATCAATCGTGTCATCCTTAATTTTTATGTATTTCATATCCTGACCGCCAATATCAATAATGGCAGAGACATTTGGCTCAAACTCTTTTGCAGCTGTATAATGAGCAATGGTTTCAATTTCATTCAAATCAATATTCAAACCGGTTTGAATCAATTTTTCACCATAACCAGTAACACCGCTAAAGCGTAATCTTGCTGTTTTTGGCAAAACTTTGTACAATTCTTTCAACATTTCAATCACAGAAGTAAGCGGATTTCCGTTATTATTGCGATACAACGAATATAAAATTTCATTTTTTTCATTAATTAAAACCAATTTTGTAGTCGTAGAACCGGCATCAATTCCAAGGAAACAGTTACCAGAAAAGTTTTCTAAAGAAGTTTCGTTTACGGTATGTTTAGCGTGTCTTTCTTTGAAAACTCCGTAATCTTGCTTGGTTGCAAACAAAGCTGGCAAAGGTTTACTTTCTGTATAGTTCGACTTCTCAAATTTTTTCAAGTTTGCTTGTAAAGTTTTGGTCGAAATGGTTTCTGTTTCTACCGAAGAAAATGCGGCACCTGTGGCTACCAATAAATGTGCATTTTCTGGCACAATTATTTCGTCATCTTTCAAAGCAAGTGTTTCAATAAAACGTTTACGAAGTTCAGACAAATAACTAAGTGGTCCGCCTAAAAAGGCAACTTTTCCACGAATTGGTCGGCCACAAGCCAAACCAGAAATTGTCTGATTCACAACTGCTTGAAAAATCGAAACAGCAATATCTTCTTTGGCAGCGCCTTCGTTAATCAAAGGCTGAATATCCGTTTTGGCAAAAACGCCACAACGTGACGCAATTGGATAAATTGTTTTATAATTTTTAGCAAATTCATTCAAGCCAGCTGTGTCTGTATTTAGTAAAGACGCCATTTGGTCGAGAAATGCACCAGTTCCGCCAGCACAAGTTCCATTCATACGTTGTTCAATGAATTTGTCAAAATAAATGATTTTTGCATCTTCTCCGCCAAGTTCAATCACAACATCAGTTTCAGGGATTAAGTTTTCGACAGCTTTTTTGCAACTAATTACTTCTTGTATGAATGAAATATTTAACAAACGTGAAATTTCTAAAGCGCCAGAACCGGTAAGTGACATGGTAAATTCAGAATTTGGATAATCTTTTATAAATTTCAATAAGACTTCAGATAATGTTTTTTTGGTATCTGAAAAATGTCTTGTATAACTCGAATAGATTGGTTGTAAGGTATCGTCTAATACCATTATTTTTATTGTAGTTGAGCCTATGTCAAGGCCAACGTGTAATTTATTTTTCATCTTGTACACCTTCTTAAAAATATATGCTAAAATAAAGATTTTAGCATACTTATATTTTACAATTTTTGTCGCAATTTGTCAATTGGTAAATTTAAAGAAAAGTGGGGAAAATTGGGGAATAAAAGTTTTTTAAATCTTAAATTTTAACGCAAAAAAGGACTAAAATACCAGTCCTTTTTTGCAATTATACTTATTTCCTTCTGTAATATTCAAAAGTCTCAAGGAAAATTTTCGCAAACTTTTCCTTCTCAGAAGGCAGATACCTATGTGCTTCGTCTTTTGTAACAAAAATTACTCTCCAATTTCCATTGCTTCTAAAAATTTTCCGTCCATTATTTTTTGCTGAACCTGTTTTTTTAGGTCTTCAATTTCTTTTTCGGAAAAGTTGACTTCCATATTTTTAGAGGACATAAGTTGTACACTGTTCTTATCAAAATTGATAAGAACAATTAAACTTCCTATACCAAAATCTTCTTCTGTACTAATCCGCAATTCAATAGAGTCAATATTAACTTTTTGCATTTTACACAATCTCCTTTCGCAATTGAGAAAAAAGCCTACATAAGCACTTTTTTAGTTATTGTTTCGTTTTTAATATACCATAATTCATATAAAAAGTCAATTTTTATCTATTAAGGATAATTTTTTAATAAAAAAAGAGATATTTAAAGTGTTTTTAAAAATACCCCTATCTTTCATTATATCATATTTTTAGAATTATGTCAAGTTTACAAAATGCTAAAAATATGGTATAATCTATTGGATTTTTTATTTAGTAGTTTAGTAACATAAAATTAAACAAGAGGAGGAATAGACATGCAAATACGAATTTGTAAGGAACTGTATCGGGAAAAGGCAGGAGATTTGTGGAATGTAAAACTTTTGGTTGGAATTCCGCAGGGAGTATATCATGTTGATTTTGACCCAAAGTTGGTAACATTTCAGGAAGGAGAGACGTGGCGGTCGGAAGAGTGTCTTGAGCTTTATGTTGAAAAATTCAAATTAAAAAGCGATGAAAAAGGTCTGTTACGTTTGCCGCTGACGAAATGGCAAATTCCAAACGAGGGCAGGATTGCTAATTATCTGTTGGTGGAATATCTGGATAAAGAGGAAGAAGCTAACGGGGAGGAGTTAATAGAATTGCATTCCCATGATGCAGGTATACGGGAAGTATATTTATCGCTTTTTCCGCCATTCCGCGGTGAGGTTTGTGGATTTGATGAGGAACACAAGCCGTTTGCATGGCCAACTTTGGCGATAAAGCATGAGGTAGCATTTAAATAATAGTTCTAGGACTAGCAACTTGAACAGAGATTTTTGATCTGAGTTGCTAGTTTTTTATAATGAATAAAAAATATATCTGACAATATAATAAAAATATATTATACTAAATATAACAAACAAGTTCAAATGAAGACGAAAAAACTTGTACCGAGATACGTTGACCCCGTATCTCTTTTTTTATGTAAGAAAAAAGAGGTGACCAGCCTCTCTCAAATATTTTTATAAAATTTTACGTCCTAAGCACATACCTCAAAACAAACCAATAATGACTTGCACTTCCTAACATCACAAAAATATGAAAAATCTCATGAAATCCAAAATCTTTCCATTTTGTTTTTGGAATTTTTAGCCAATAAATAATCCCACCAATTGTATAAAAAACACCACAAGCCACAAGCCACCAAATTCCATTTAGAAGATTGGCATCTTTAAGCGTTGTTACAATAGGATAAATTGCCACAATTCCCATCCATCCCATGATTAGATAAATGGTCGTTGTCAAAGCGCGAGGTGCCTTAATCCAGATAGATGAAAAAATCGTGCCTAAAATAGCAAAGCTCCATAAAATACCAAAGATACTCCATCCCCAAGGCCCACGCAAAGGGCCTAAACAAATTGGTGTATAGCTTGAAGCAATTAAAATATAAATCATAATATGGTCAAATTTTCGAAATACGTTTATGCCTTTTTGACTAATATTTAGCCAGTGATATAGCGTACTAAATAAATATAACAAAAATAAACCAATTCCAAAAATCGTAAACGATACAACATCGTATCCATCCCCCCAAATGGCTGCAAATACAATTAAAACTACCATTCCTGCCAAAGCTAAAACAGCACCAATGCAATGGGTCAAGCCACTTGTAAAATCTCTAACTTTTGCCATAAAAAATCCTTTCAACTTTAATTCTTTCTATTATAATAGTATATTTTCAAAGGTTTGTCAATACAAATAATATAAAAAAACATATAATATAGTTTTGAAAACTATATTCGACAAAATTCGTGATAAAATTGACTAGCATAAAAAGTACAGACTGTGAATAGGATTTAGCAAGAAAGGATGGGCTAACTATGAAAAAGTGGATTGTGATTATATTAGTAATTTTAACTGTGCTAATATGTGGAATTTTATTATTTAATACAAATGTTGAGGTGGAATATGTTCCAGAAACGGAAATTGAGGAAGTCGATTTGCGAAAAACGATGATTACGTTGTATTTCCCAAATAAAGAAAGTAAAGAATTACAAAAGGAAAGTCGATTGATTGATTCCAAAGATTTGCTTATGGATCCCTATGCAGAATTGGTCAATATGTTGATAACAGGACCAGAAAGTGACTTTCTTCAAAAGGCAATTCCAGAGGGGACGAAATTATTAAGTGCGGAATTAGTGGGAAATTGTTTGCAAATTAATTTATCGAAAGAATTTATGGAAAATAGCTCAAATGATGAAAATGATCGAAAAAATTGTGTGTATTCAATTGTCAATACTGTGACGGAATTGAATGAAGTAAATGCGGTTAAGATTTTGATTAATGGAGAAGAAACAAAAGGATTTGAGGAGATTGGATTAGATTTTTCGGGGGAAATTCAGAAATTAAAATAGAAAGTATAAAAAATTGGGAAAAAATGGGCCGGTGCCACTCTTGAGTAAGAGTGGCACCGGTCCCAGAAATTATTATAAAAAGCAAAATAATTCTGTAATTCAAAAATCACATTTATTATTTTGCTTTTTTTTTGTTAACTTAATCTTCAATCAACCAATCCAACACATTTATTTTCTTTATCCCATCAAAATCAGCATCCAAATCATCATCTAGTGTCAATATATATTTAGGATAATTATCACTTATCTTCTTCAATGGAGCTAACTCTCTTTCTAATACTCCGTTATTCCCCTCAGTAGATTCTCTTGTCGTTAATGCCACTTGATAATAAATAATATTCTCTGAATTTTTTGCAACAAAATCAACTTCTAAGTCATCATATTTTCCAATATAAACTGCATATCCACGTCTTAACAATTCAAGATAAACCACATTTTCCAGGATATGGCCCATATCCTTACCAGAACCTTGCCCTAACATATAATATCTAAGCCCTATATCGACTGCATAATATTTTTCCTGCGTCTTCAAAAATTCTTTTCCTTTGATATCATATCGATTTGCCTTATACACAATATAACTATCAATCAATGCTTGAACATAAGCCACAACTGTATTATAGGAATTGTTCTTCTCTAAGCCCTCAATATTGTCACTTATATTCTTCATACTTGTTCTATTTCCTATGTTATCATACAAATATTTCGTTACTTTTTCTAACGTATTTTTATCCGTTATTCCTTTTCTTTGCATTACATCCTTAAACAAAATTGTATTATATATTCCATCTAAAAACAATTTAATATTTTCTGGATTAGCTTTAAATAATTCGATTGCCTGCGGAAATGAACTATAGCGTAAATAATCTCTAAATTTCCTTGATAAATCGGTTTTATCTTCAAAAGCCGATAAATACTCTTTAAACGACAACGGTAACATTTTAATTTCTATATATCTTCCTGTCAGTAAAGTTGCAAGTTCTGACGATAAAAGCCAAGCATTGGATCCAGTTATATATAAATCTACATCTTTATTAATAAAAAGGCTATCTACTGTTTTCTCAAATTCTGCTACATTTTGAATTTCATCCAAAAAAATATATGTTTTTTTACCTTTTACCAATTTTGATTTTAAATATTCATACAACTTTTTTCGATCTTGTAAATCTTCATAATCTGCCTCTTCAAAATTGATTGATATAATTTGATTCTCTTCTACTCCATTTTCCTTCAAATAATCTTGAAACAACTCTAATAAAGTAGATTTCCCACATCTTCTAATTCCTGTAATTACTTTTATAATTTGCTTATCTTTGAAATTTCTTAATATCGATAAATAATCTTCTCTTTTTATTCTCTCCATAAAATCTCCTCCAACTATTTTTATTATACTTCCTTTTCTTATTATAGTCAAGTTTTTTCAAAATTATGAAAAAACTATGAAATTTTTTATAGTTTTTTCATTTTAGAAATAATTACAATATTTTTACTCACTAAAAAGACTAAAACGACTATTCATAATAGCCGTTTTAAAAAAACTATATTGTTTTGAAAAACTTGTAATTACCACTGAATAAGTAGCCAATTTACTAGCATTCTCAAAGCTTGCATCTGTATAAATTTCATAATTTTCTATTGTCTTTAATTGATGAGAAACTTTACAAACTAAGACGTTCAAAACAATTTACTGACCAATTTTATAATGGCTCTATAAGGGATTTTCTTTCGGAATTTATTGAATGTGGCAAATTGACTAGAAATGATTTAGAAGAAATATTTAAGAAGAAATTTTTAAATTGATTAATAGGCAAGAGTGGCCCCCGGTCCAAATTTAAATTGAAATTATTAAAAAAATATAGTATAATAAATATATTATTTATAAGAAGAAAGATGAAAAATATGAAATTAAACGAAAATGAAAGAATTGATGATTTGCAATATAAGGGTTTAAAGTTAATTCAGAATAAAAATGGATTTTGTTTTGGAGTGGATAGTGTGCTACTTTCGGATTTTGCAAAGGAAATAAAGAACAATAGTGTAGTTGTGGATATTGGTACTGGGTCTGGAATTGTTGGACTGTTATTGTGTAAGAAGACGAAGTTGCAGAAAATATATGGTGTGGAAATTCAGGAAGAAGTTGCTGAGATGGCGAAAAGAAGTGTGAAATTAAATGGTTTAGAGGATAAATTCGAAATTGTAAATTGCGATATTAATGATATTTTCGAGTTTTTGCAAGCAAATTCAATTGATAGTATTGTTACAAATCCACCCTATAAAAAGGCCAATACTGGTGTGCAAAATGTGACCGAAAAGCAAATGATTTCAAGGCATGAGGTAAAATGTACATTAAAAGATATTATTGAAAAAAGTGCGAAATTGTTGAAGGATAGAGGTGAATTTTATATGGTTCACAGAGCAGAAAGGCTTGTTGATATTATGTGTGTATTGCGAAAATATCGTTTGGAACCCAAAATTGTGAGATTTGTACATTCAAAGCAAAATGAAAAGCCGAAATTAATTTTGGTCAAAGCTATAAAATATGCGAATCCATTTTTAAAAATAGACAAGCCACTTGTGATTTTTGAGGAAAATGGAAATTATACAGAGGAAATTTTGAGAATTTATGGGAGAAGATAAAAGATTTTTAAAAAACCTGAAATCGAGTAAAATCAAAAGAAAGCACATTTTTGAAGTTTTGTCAACTTGACATAAAACTAAAAATGTGCTATAATAAAAGGTGGGGCTATTATTTATATATCATATTCTTTTACTTCACAATTATCAATTCCTAAGCCTCTTAATACCTCCATTCCGTCAGGAATGCCTTCTAATATGGCTCGAATTGGTACTGTTATACCACCATGAGTAACCAATAGTACAGTTTTATCTGGATAATCTTTTTGAATTTTGTTTAAGAATTTTTGAATTCTGTCAAATAAATCTCCAATATTTTCTGCATCTTCATATTTTTTATTTAATTTATAATTCCAAATTTCATCAAAATCAAATTCTTCTGGTGTTTTACCTTCAAATTTTCCAAAGTATCTTTCTTTTATATCTGAATCAATAATGATGGGAATATCTCGACCGCTTGCAATAAGTTCAGCGGTTTTTTTGGCACGTTTTAGTGGAGAAGAAATAATAACATCAATTTTTTCCGTTAATAATTTTTCTCGAGTAGCTTTGGCTTGTAAAATTCCTGTTTCATTAAGTTCTATATCTGTTGAACCTTGGATTTTTCTAGCTATATTCCAATCAGTTTGACCATGTCTTGTTACTAATAATCGCATAAAATCTCTCCTTTATAAGTTTTATGTTACTATATCATACATTAAATGATTTTTCAATAAAATATAGAAAAATAAAAAAATATATGATATATTATTAAAAAATAGAAAAGGAGCAAAAATGCAAGGAAAATTATATTTGGTGGCAACGCCAATTGGAAATTTGGCCGATATAACGCTTAGAGCATTGCGTGTTTTAAAAGAAGTGGATTTGATTGCTGCAGAGGATACGAGGCATACGTTGGGATTATTAAATCATTTTGAGATTTCAAAGCCGTTAATTAGTTATTATAAACAAAATGAATCCACAAGAAGTGCAGAACTTGTGGAAAAGTTGAAAAATGGAAAAAATATTGCGTTGGTTTCTGATGCTGGAACGCCTGGCATATCCGATCCGGGGGAGCAGATTGTGAAATGTTGCATTAAAGAAAAGATTGAAATTGTGCCAATTCCGGGTGCCTGTGCATTTGTTAATGGCTTGATTGGTTCGGGAATGGAGACAAGAGAATTTTGTTTTTTGGGTTTTTTATCGGCTGTTAAAAAAGAGCGAAAAGAAAAGTTAGAAGAAATAAAATATGAGACGAAAACTTTGATTTTTTATGAAGCTCCACATAAATTAAAAAATACGTTAAAGGATATGAGAGAGATTTTGGGTGATAGAAATATTGTTTTGGCAAGAGAATTGACAAAAATTCATGAAGAATTTATTCGTGGGAAAATGTCGGATATTTTGGAAGAATTAAATGAGGTTAAAGGTGAATTTGTGGTGCTTGTGGAAGGAAATTGTGAGTCGAAAAAGGATGTGGAAATTAAAAAATTGAATGAGATGACTTTAGAGGAACAATATCAATTTTATGAAAATCAGGGCTTAGAGAAAAAAGAAATTATAAAAAAAATGGCAAAAGATAGGGGCGTAAATAAAAATGAAATTTATCAGAATTTTTTGGAAAAATGATTGTGTATGAATAAAAATATGATATAATAAGAATGGTGGAGGAATTTATGACCGAGATAAAAAAAGAGTTAGAAAAAATGAAAGAAATTTTGGTAGAAGAATTTAAGCCGTTTTTTATTATTTTGTTTGGTAGTTATGCTAAGGAAATGCAAAATTCAGAAAGTGATATTGATATAGCGATTTTTGCAAAAAATAAAACGAAAAAAGATATTTTTACGATGAAGCAAAAATTAGAGAGAATTGCTATGCGAGATGTGGATTTAGTAAATTTAGCAGATGAAAATTTGTCAAATGCACTAAAATATGAAGTTTTAATGACAGGGATTGTTTTGCATTGTTTAAATTCATATCAATTTGAAATGTATAAATTGGATGAAATAAGAGAATATTTTGATTTTAATGAGAGTAGAAAAGTGATTCTTGATCGAATCAAGAAAGAAGGTACGATTTATGGAGAGTGAAAATGTGATTTTTAGTAAATTTGAAACCATAGAAAGATGTATTGGTAGGATACGAGAGGAATATCAAGAAAATCCTGAGAGTTTGGCCGATTATAGAAAAGTTGATATGATTGTTTTGAATTTGCAAAGAGCCTGTGAGGCGACTCAAGATTTGGCAATTCATGTAGTATCAAACCAAAAATTAGGCTTGCCACAAAATAAAAGAGATGCTTTTAAAATTTTAGAAAAAAATAAAATAATTGATGCGAAAATGAGTGAAAATATGCAAAATATGGTAGGGTTTAGAAATATTGCAGTTCATGATTATAAAGAAATTGATGAGGAAATTTTGCAAAATATTATAGAAAATAATTTAGTAGATTTGATTCATTTTGCAAGAATAATTTTAAAATTAAACAAATAAAAAGTGAGTTTTCTCACTTTTTATTTTATAGTTTATAAGTAAATTTAAAAGAATAATAGTTTTTTTTCTCAAATCGAACTGTAATACCTTCTGCTTTTGCAAAATTGTCAGAAGCAAATTTTACAGATTGTGCAGAACATGAAGTATTAAATTCATAATAATTTGTATCAGAAGGTAATTGATAGATTACGGAACCATTACTATCTTTTTTAATAATTACTTCAATGGTATAGCCATCTGGTGTATTCAAAAGGTCTGTTGAAGTATTTAAAAATATATTTTTTAATTCGTTCCAGAAATTTTTTGCACCTTCTATCATTTGTCTTTCCTGCAATTTTAAAACACGAGCATCTAATTTTTCTTTTAAAGTAGCCATGTAATACCTCCTTTGGCAAATAAAAATTCTTCTTCTATTATAAAATAAAAATAATAAAAAGTAAATACATTTTTTGTAAAAAATTGAAAAATTTTGAAGAATAATTCATAAAAACTTTTTTCTATTTATATAATGTAGAAGAGGTGAAAAAATGATAAATAAAATTTGGTGCTTTTTTATTATTATTTCTGTAATTTTTTCATGTATAAATGGTAATTTAGAAGATGTAAATGAAAGTGTATTTTCCTCCATAAATGATACAACCAAAATGGTCATAAATTTATTTGGAAGCATGTGTTTTTGGTGTGGAATTATTAAAATAATTTCTGAAACAAGTTTGCAAGAGAAATTAAAAAAAATAATTGCTCCATTAAATCAGAGGATTTTTAAAAATTTAAATCAAGAAAGTAAAGCATATGAACAGATTACTGTCAACATGGTAACCAATATGCTAGGAATTGGAAATGCAGCTACACCAGCAGGTTTAAAGGCTGTGGAAGAATTAGAAAAAGTGAATCCAAGCAAAGATGAGTTATCCGATGAAATGATTTTGTTTATTGCAATCAATACCGCTTCGCTTCAAATTATTCCAACCAATGTAATGGCTATTCGAAATAGCTTAAATTCCCAAAATCCAAGTGGAATTATGATAGCCGTTTGGTTTTCTAGTGTGATGACATTTATTGCCATTATTTTTTTAACAAAATTATATCTTAAATTGAGGAGAAAATAAATGAAGTTTATTCAATATTTTAGCAGTTCAGCCATTCTATTTATGATAGCATTTGTAATTCTATATGGAATTTTTGAAAAGAAAAATGTCTTTGAAATTTTTATGAAAGGTGTAATAGAGGGAGAAAAATTAGTCGTTAGTTTATTTCCAACATGGTTAGGATTATTTGTGGCGGTTGGTATGTTAAAAGCTTCGGGAATCATTGATTTTTTGGTGGAAAAAATTTATTTATTGATAAAAAATTTTTTTGTATACAAAGAAATTTTGCCATTGATTTTTCTAAGACCAATTTCAGGAAGTACAGCAACAGTAATGGGGACTGAAATTATG
This sequence comes from uncultured Clostridium sp., assembly GCA_948435735.1. GTDB lineage: Bacteria > Bacillota > Clostridia > TANB77 > CAG-508 > Scatovivens. Next base: position 10,688 of record CAOJGX010000028.1, on the reverse strand, counting down.
AAAAATTGTGGAGTTGATAGCCATGTTGGTTTACTAACTTCGTGTATTATGGGGTCTACAGAAACGACCATTTATGTAGTGGCTTTATATGCGTCAAAATTGGGAAATAAAAATTTTAAACCAGTTTTAATCATTGGATTGATTGCTGATTTTTTGTGTGTCATATTTTCAATCGTGGCGTTGAAATTAGGAATGATGTAATAATTTAATTATAAATATTCATTTGACAAGAAATTAATTAAATTAGTGACAGCAGCTTTTTCTTTTTTGGATAAGTTATAAAAGTTTTTGTTTAAAGGTTCTATTTTTTCAGAAGTTGATAAAAATTCATCAAATATAGTTGAAGAATGTATGTTTAATGCATTACATATATTAATAATACTAAAACAACTAGGCATACTATTACCATTTTCAATATCAAAAATATAGGTAGTAGAAAGATTACTTTTTTCGGCTAATTTCTCACGGGACCATTTTTTTGCTTTTCTTAAGTGAAATATTTTTTTACCAATTGTAGTTGCAATATAATTTTTATATTCTTCTTCTGTTATTTTTTTCATCTATATCTCCATTTTTTTATTCTATCGTATTTTTAAGCTCGTCTCTAAAATCCGTTAATAATTCTGTTTCAGACACTCCCAAAACCAGTGAAATGGCGGAAAGTTCAAAATCCTTAAGGATTCTTTTTCCCTTTTCTATTTTATAAATACCATCCATATTAATATCAATTCCGAGAAGCATAAGTTTATTAGATAAATCTGCTTGCGATAAATTTTTGGATTTTCTTAAAGTTCTTAATGTATTACCAACGACATTTGCGTTTCCGTTATATTTTCTACTTATCATTTTTTACTCCTATATTTGAAAAAATATAAAAAAATACCAATTAATATTGATTTTAATATAAAATATATGTTATAATATAGTCGTGTTAGTCGAAAAAACATAAACATAAGAATATAGGAGGGAACAAATGAAATATTTTTACAAATTGCGAAAAAAGGCATGTTCAAGTTATCAAAAAGAAGAAGGTATTAGTTTAATTGCTTTGGTTATTACAATTATCGTATTATTAATTTTAGCAGGCGTGACATTAAGCTTTGTTGCAGGAGAAAATGGAATTTTAAAAAGGGCAACAACTGCAGTGGATAAACAAAATGAAGTAGCAATAGCAGAAGAAATAGAGTTAGCAATGGCGGCCTTGCAAATACAATATTATGAAGAATATTACGTGGATAAAAGCATATCTCAAACTCAAATAGAATATATAACTCAAAAATTGGAAGAAGGAATCGAAACCAATAATGGGACGATAAAATTAGAAGAAGAAAAAGTAAGCTATCAAGGTTTAGACGGAACAGTAGCAGAAGGAATTTTTGATACGAATACGGGAAGTATCTTAATAGAAGGAATTACAATAAAAGGAGAAACACAAAAGGAAAATATAGAAATTCAGCTGGCCGAAAGTAATATAATTTTGAATACATTTAATACGAATACTTATACATTAATTCCAACAATTACTCCGTCAAATAAAAATTATGAATTAGAATGGACTTCTAGTGACGTTTCCGTTGCAACTGTTACCCAAGATGGAACAGTTACAGCAAAAGGAGTTGGATTAGCTACGATAAAAGCAATGATAAAAGGTAGGAAAGATATACAAGTTTTCTGTGATGTTGAAGTAAAGGAGAAAATTTTCGAATTTACGGAAGGAAGTTTTTGTTCTGGTAACACATATACTAGTGATTCTAAAGTGAAAGATTTAGCATATAATGCTTTAACAGATGGAGACTACACAAAACATGGAGCTTATGGAGGTTTTGTAACAGGGCCAGTTATCGGTGGCTATGCGGTTATGGAATTGTATGCAAATGCCTATATTGAATTTTCTAGTACATCCTATAGTGATGGTTCGGGAAGTAGTGGTAAGACAGTAGTTTTTTATAAAGAGAATCATGGTAATTATAATGAGGAGTTTTATACATTAACACAAATTAATAATAGTCAAAAGTATGGGAAATATTATTTTCCAGCAGGGAAATATAAATTACAGGCGATGGGAGACTATGTAGAATTTGATCAGTGGGATTTTGAAATAGTAAATTAAGTAAATCGATAGAATAAAGAAAAAAGTGGAATGGTTTTTGTTTGAACTGTTCCACTTTTATTAGATGTCGAATTTTGTAAATAAAAATCAATTGACATTTTCTTTTTTTGGTGTTAATATAAAACAAATTTAAAATCTCTTTGGCATTTCGCCAAAAATTTTCACATAAAAATTAAATAAGATGGAGGCCTAATATGGAATTCAAAATGAGATGGTTCCAATTTATGAGAATAATCTTAAGAAAAAGTATATTAATGCAAGAGAATTGCACCAACTTTTAAAAAATAAACGAAAGTTTGCAGATTGGATAAAACAAAGAATTGAACAGTATGGTTTTGTTGAAAATAGTGAATATATCCCTTTTCACAATTTTGTGAAAGGGGACAAAAATGGTTTTGGAAATAAATCGATAAAGGAATATTATGTAACAATTGGTATGGCAAAAGAACTATGTATGGTAGAAAATAATGAGATTGGAAAAAAATTAAGACGCTATTTTATAGAAACTGAAAAACGCTATCGACAAATCATACAAAATCCCAGCAATATTTTTGATTTTATGAGATTGGCTTTGGACCAAATAGAAATGAATGAAAGTAAAATAGACAAAGTAGAAGGCATAGCAATTGCAAATAAATTAGAACTCGAAAATCTCAAACAATATGCTACAAATGAAATACAAGAAATTAAATCTAAAATAGATGTTATCATTAAAAAGGAATATTGCTTAGCATCCGATATTGCGCAGCAACTTGAAATTTATTCTGAAAATAATTTACCACATTCTAATCTAATTGGTGCAGTTGCTAGACAATTAGGATACAAAAATACCTATAAACATTATTACGAAGATGAAAATATTGCGATAGTTCCGGATATTAGTAAAGGAAAAAATTTTTGGCAAGTTTATTATAAAGAAAAAGCAGTACATACAATTATAAAATGGTTTCATGAAAATAAAACCAAAATCGAATATAAAATCATCTATGAAAGAAACACGCCAAATGGCAAAAAAGGCGAAGTACGAGAAAGAGGCTACAAAATAGATGGTGTATGTTATAAAGTAAAATAAAGAAAGGTCGTGATCCTATGCTACTTATCAATATTATTTTGTTGTTATTTTTGGTAAAACTTCTTGTGATAAAAATAACAGCATATAAAATTTATTCTATTATTAAATATTAATTACTTTGCTAGGCAAAAATCGGTTTGCAACAGAAAGATTGATATGATTCAAATCCGAATTATTCTCCATCAATTCATTGGCAACGGTTTGATACGCCAATTCTGGGAAGTTATTTTCTTTGCTTAAATGGCCGAAGCATTACTTCTTTTAAATCCTTTTTTAATAATAAATTTGCTATCGTTTTTCCAGCAGTAGAATTTGACAAATGCCCATGAGGACCACTGATACGTTGCTTTAACGGAAAAGGATATTTCGATACTTTCAAAATTTCTGGGTCATAATTTGACTCCAAAAATACAAACGAACTATGGTATAATTCTGCAATTAAATCATTATTCATATGACCTAAATCAGTAGCAATACTTAATCTTTTAGAACCATTGTGAATGTTAAATCCACACGGATTGGCTGCATCATGAGGTGTGCTAAATGGATGGATTGTTAAATCTTTTAGATCAAAATCTTTGTCATTCTCAAACGTATGAAGATTATTGGGATTTATTTTATTGCGCTGTTTTTCCATGGCATTCCATGTTTCAAAATTTGCGTAAACAGGAATATCATATTTTTGAGAAATGGTTCCAATACTTTGTACATGGTCAGAATGCTCATGTGTAACTAAAATAGCATCAATATCAGTTATTGATGCACCAACGGTTTCTAGACCCTCACATACTTTTTTACAGCTTACACCAGCGTCTACTAATATTTTTGTATGATTTGAATTTATAAATAGGCAGTTACCAGAACTGCCGCTAAAAAGACTACAAAATTTTAACATAATTTTATCCTAATTCTATCTTAATTTTATCATTTCGTTATTCATCAACTCTTTCGATTTTTGCTCCTAATTTTCGGAACTTTTCTTCAATGTTTTCATATCCACGGTCGATATAATTTAAATTGTATATTTCGGTTTTTCCTTTTGCCACGATTCCTGCAATGATTAAGGCAGCGCCAGCACGTAAATCACAGGCATAAACAGGAGCAGCATTTAGTTTATCTACACCTTCAAATACAGCACTTTTTCCTTGCGCCGTTATTTTAGCACCCATTTTGTTTAATTCAGCCGTATATTGAAAACGAGATTCCCAAATACTTTCATTAATAATGCTTGTCCCTTTTGAAAGCGACAAAACAACACCCATTTGTGGTTGCAAATCAGTTGGAAAACCAGGATATGGCAAGGTTTTGATCGTTGCTTTATTCGTTCTTGTATTGCACCAAACGCGTAAGTGATCACCATTTGCATCAACATTTCCACCAATTTCTACGATTTTTGCTGTGATGGATTCTAAATGCTTTGTAATACAGTTTTTAATAGTGATATCACCTTTTGAAGCAACAGCAGCAAGCATAAAGGTTCCAGCTTCAATTTGATCAGGAACAACAGAATAAGTTGCGTTTCCTTTTAATTCCTTAACACCATTGATTTTAATGATATCTGTTCCAGCACCACGAATATCAGCACCCATGGTATTTAAAAAATTGGCAACATCAACAATGTGTGGTTCTTTGGCAGCATTATCAATAATCGTAGTTCCATCTGCTAGAACACTAGCAAGCATGATGTTAATGGTCGCACCGACTGAAACAACGTCCATATAAATAGAAGTTGCTGTTAACTTTCTAGCTTTTGCTGTAATATTTCCATTGGCAACTTCCACATCTGCACCAAGTGCTTCAAAGCCTTTGATGTGTTGATCAATTGGTCGAGTACCTAAATTGCAACCGCCAGGTAAGCCAACTTGGGCTTTTTTACATCTTCCAAGTAGGGCACCAATCAAATAATAGGAAGCTCTGAATTTGCTAGTGATTTCAGATGGTGCTTTATAAGAATTTATATTTCGATTATCAATGGTTACTTCATGTTCTGAGTTCCAAGTTACAACAGAACCTAAACTTGTTAATATATCACAATATAATTTTACGTCACTAATATTGGGTAAATTTTCAATTGTGCAAACTCCGTTGATAAGCAGAGTCGCAGGGATAAGAGCCACAGCGGCATTTTTTGCACCACTGATAATAACTTCACCTTTTAAAGGAGTATTTCCTGTAATGACAAGTTTTTCCAAAATGATTCCCCCCATATTTTGTTTGATTTAGAGCACAAAATTTTACTCATAGGGGACTATATCATAAAAGTCAAATATTTACAATATAAAATTGGAAAATTTTTAAAGTTCTTTATAATTAAGTAAGATGAAAGGTATTAATCATGAATCAATATATTGAAATAGGAAAAATAAATCAAAACAAGATAGCTAAATATAGTGAAAAAATAATTACTAATATAGTAATATTAACTTACGAAAGACTAAATAATCATATTTTAAAATATCATAAGAAAGAATATTATCAAATAGAAAAATATATAAGGGAAATTATAGAAGAACCAGATTTTATAATTGAGGATAATTCTCATAAAGATACATTAATATTTCTGAAACATATTGTGGAAATTGATAAAAAAGCTAGAGTTGTAGTAAAATTGGCAACCAATACAGAGGATAAAACCTATACTAAAAATTCAATTATTACAATAATGAGACAAAGAGATAAAAGTTGGGAACAAACATTAAAAAATAGAGGAAAAATTTTTTTCAAAAGGCTAGACAAAGATGGATAAATAGTGTATAATAGAATAAAATAAAAAAGAAATTGAGGTGGACGATTTTGCCTTCCACGCACCTATTGAGGTTAAAGAGATGTAGGGACTTGGCAGACCTACCAATTTCTAGAGAATAAAAGGAGCATTTGTGAAAATGCTCCTTTTACTTAACTTCTTTTATTAATCATCTCAATAATCTTAAACTTAAATTCTACTTCTGAAGAAGAACCAGAAACAATTGCAAATTCCTCATCTGACAAGTTTTCTTTCAAATATTCTTCTCCTTCTTCATCAACCACACCAGACGAAACACTTACAAAGCAAAGCGGTGGAAACAACGAACACCACCAATTTTGACCTTTGGCTTGGCCGATTTCAATTTTTAAAGCGTCATAATTTCCAGCGGGTAAAGAAATATTGCCATAATATTTGGTTGGGAAATAAAAGTTACCAATTTCTATCGTGACAGAATAGTCATAACCGTTTTCTTGAATGATTTGTTCAGCAATTTTCTTGAAATCGTTACTATGTTTTTTAGACAATTCAATAACAGCCTGCTTGTCCGATATATCTGCTGTCAAAGTTTTCATATATTCTAAAACAGCATCTCTGACTTTCAATTTTAACGCCTGGTCTTCTTCAGAATCACTATTGGCTAAAATATGAAGCCTGAAAATGTCTTCTGCTAGACCTTCTGAAACATTACTTGCATAGGAATACGCTGTTAGGGCAAAAAATATCATAAATAAAATAGTTAAAATTATAAAGTTTTTAAAAAAATTTCTCATTTTACATTTCCTTTCTAAATTTTATAAAATTTTCTATTAAATTAAGTATTAGCCAAAATTAAAAAAATATGCAAAATTAATGTTACAAAAATATTACAAAAATATTGCGAAAATGTTACAAAAAATGCACTCGAAAAAGTTAGAAAAAGCGGATATTTTGTAAGTTTTGGGGGATTTTTGGTTGTCGAATTGTTAAAAAAACGCTGAAAAATAGGTTTTCTGTCGAAAAAGGCAGGACGAAAGTGTTTGACCTGTAAGGTTAGAAATGTTAAAATGCGTTTATGAAATATATGGAGGTAATAATATGAATAAGAAATTATGCTGTTTTTATGTAAATGATATTCATTTGATTACGATGCTTTTACCATATATAAACGAAAGAATGAATGAAGCTACAAAAGTAATAACCATTTTGGAAGAAGATATTAGTGAAAGCGCGAAAAGAGTGATAAAGGGAATTCAAGGAAAAAAGTCTGACGGTTTATTGAGTCTAGATTGGAGGAATAAAAGTTTAAATTATTTAATGGAAAGTGATATAAAAGATAAACTGATTTTAATTAGTGGAACCGATGAATTTATAAAAGAAGCAAATAAAATTATTACCAATAAAAAAGAAGATTGTACGATTTTGAACTGTTATGAAATGATGCAAGGAAGTGCTAGGTTACAAGAAATTTTAGATGAACATGATAAAATTGTTAATACATCTGGTGAAAAATATAAAGAAGAAGTTTTCACAGGATATACACAAAAAAGTTATGAAAAAATTACAAGATAGTTGAAGAATTGCTTAGGAGTAGGTGTTTTGCCTACTCTTAAATTGTTTTATGCGAAAAAGTGTTGGTTGACTTATAAAATAAAATGGTATAGAATGTAAAATAAATTGATAATATATAATGGAAATTTTGAAAGGAGATTACCAAAATGAGTGATAGACTTACCGAAATTAAGAAGAAATTAAAAGAATATGGGCAAGAACATTTGCTAATGTTTTACGACAAAATGGCCGCAGATGAGCAAAAAGAATTATTAAATAAAATTGAAAACATAGATTTTAAGTTAATGGATAATTTATATAAAAATGCCAATAAAACACCTGATTTAAAAAAAGAAGTCATTGAGCCAGCAGAATATATTGAAAAAGCAAAATTGACTTCTGCTGAAAAGAATATGTATGAACAAAAAGGGATAGAAGCCATTAAAAAAGGAAAATATGCTGTTGTTACAATGGCAGGAGGTCAAGGAACAAGATTAGGTCACAAAGGTCCAAAGGGAACGTATGATTTAGGTTTAGATTCTCATAAATCCATTTTTGAATTGTTGTGCGAAGGCATCAAAAAAGCGATGTTTAAATATGAAACGATTATTCCTTGGTATATCATGACAAGTAACGAAAATAATGACCAAACAGTCGAATTTTTTGAAGAACATAATTATTTTGGTTATCCCAAAGAAGCAGTGCATTTTTTCAAACAAGGTCAATTGCCAATGCTTGATTTAAATGGAAAAATCTTGCTTAATGAAAACGGTGGCATTAAAGAAGCAGCCAATGGTCATGGTGGAACACTGCAATCTATGGAAAGAAGTAATGTTCTTGCCGAAATGAAAGAAAATGGTGTGGAATGGATTTTTATCAGCGGTGTTGATAATATTTTGGCTAATTTGGTCGATCCATTATTAATTGGTATGTCGGTCTCCAATAAAGTGTATAGTGCGGTAAAATCAGTTGAAAAAATTGACCCGAAAGAAAAAGTTGGTGTCATTTGCAGGAAAAATGGGAAAACAGGTGTTATTGAATATACAGAAATATCTAATGAAATGGCCAATATGAGAGATGATTATGGTTCTTTGGTTTATGGAGATTCTAATGTAATTATGCAGTTATTCAATATAAAAGCATTAGAAAAAGTAACTAATTTGGCGTTGCCTTATCACACAGCTGTCAAAAAAGCAAATTATATTGATACAGAAGGGAAATTGATTGTTGCAGACAAACCAAATGCGTATAAATTTGAAATGTTTATTTTTGACTCTTTTGAAATGTTAGATAGTGTACTTACTTTAAGGGTGAAAAGAGAAGAGGAATTTGCTCCAATCAAAAATGCGGAAGGCGTTGATAGTCCTGAAACGGCAAGGAAATTATATACAGACTTTTTCTCTAAATTAAATTATATGAAAAAATATAGCGAATGGTGTACAAATCCAGTATTTGATGAAGAAACACGTCATGAATTATTACTAGTTGCTGGTGATGAAGAGGAAATCAAAGACAGATTTTATAAAGATTTAGAATTCGGAACGGCAGGCCTAAGAGGAGTTATCGGCAATGGAACTAACCGAATGAATGTGTACACAGTGACAAAAGCAACACAAGGTTTAGCAAACTTTATTTTAAGAGAAGGAAGCGAAAGCAAAGGAGTTGCGATTTCGTACGACTCAAGAAGAATGTCAAGAGAATTTGCGATTGAAACAGCGTTGTGTTTGAATGCAAATGGAATTAAAACTTATATTTTTGATGCAATTCGTCCAGTTCCAGAACTATCTTTTGCGGTAAGGGAACTTGGCTGTACTGCTGGAATTATGATTACAGCAAGCCATAATCCACCAGAGTATAATGGTTATAAAGTGTATTGGGATGATGGAGCGCAAATTGTAGCACCAAAAGATAAGGAGATTATTGAGGAAGTTAATAATGTAACCGATTATTCTTTAGTGAAAAGAATATCCTATGAAGAGGCTCAAAACACTGGTTTGTACAACATTATTGGAAATGCTATGGATAAATTATATTTAGATGCGATTAAAAAACAAGTTTTAAATCCAGAAATAATTAAAGAAGTCGAAAAAGATTTGAATATTGTGTATACCCCGTTGCATGGAACAGGAAGCAAACCAGTACAAAGAGTTTTAGCAGAATTAGGATTTACCAATGTATATGTTGTTCCAGAGCAAGAATTGCCAAATGGAAATTTCCCAACGGTGGAATATCCAAATCCAGAGGATGTAAGAGCCTTTGCTTTGGCCTTAAAATTGGCGAATAAAGTAGATGCAGATGTTGTGTTAGCAACGGATCCAGATGCGGATCGTTTGGGTGTATTTTCAAAAGATTCGAAAACAGGTGAATATATTCCATTTACTGGAAATATGTCAGCTTTGTTGATTGCTGAATATGTGTTGTCACAAAGAAAAGAGAAGAATTTGATGCCAAAAAATCCAGCTTTTGTGTCTACTGTTGTTTCATCTAATTTGGCAGGTGCCATTGCGAAAGAATATGGCATGTATTTTACAGAGACTTTAACAGGATTTAAGTTCATTGGTGAACAAATCCGAAATTTTGAAACCACTGGAGAACATGAATACGTATTTGGATTTGAAGAAAGCTATGGTTGTTTGGTTGGAACTCATGCAAGAGATAAAGACGGAATTACAGCAGTTATGATGCTTTGTGAAGCAGCTGCATTTTATAAAAAACAGGGTTTAACTTTGTGGGCCCAAATGTTAAATATCTATAAAAAATATGGATTTTATAAAGAAGAAACCGTGATGATTACCCTTAAAGGTGCAGATGGTGCTGTAAAAATCAAAGAAATCATGGATTCGATTAGAAGCAATCCGCCAGCAGAAATTGGTGGGTATAAAGTACTTGAAACAAGAGATTACAAAACAGGAATAACAGTTGACACACAAACAGGAAGAGAAGGAAAAACAGGGCTTCCAATGTCAAATGTGTTATATTATGCAATGGAAAATGATGTATGGTGTTGTGTACGACCTTCAGGAACTGAACCAAAGATTAAATTTTACATGGGGGTTAAAGGAAAGACAATGGAAGATGCGGATAAGCAGTTGGAAAAATTAAAGAAAGATATGATAGCTTTGGCTGAAAAATAGAAGAAAAGCATGGTTGAACGAAGAGTTCAACCATGCTTTTTAAATTAACTTTAGAGTAAACCCCCGGTTATACCGGGGGCGTTAAAAAACTTATAGTTA
>CAOJGX010000027.1 GCA_948435735.1 uncultured Clostridium sp. | reverse complement strand
AATGGTAGCACATCGGTCTCCAAAACCGCCTGTGAGGGTTCGAATCCTTCTACCCCTGCCATATTTCCCTAATAGGAACCTTATTTGTTTCAATGGTGGTTTCATAGTTAGGGAATTTTTTTAGTAAAAACAATTAAAATTTTATTTTCTAGGATACTATCACCGTTTTTGTAAACCATAATAGTATTGACAATGTTATAACAATGTGATACAATATAATTATAAGATATAGGGAGGTATTGAAAATGGCTAAAACAGATAATATCAATATAAGAGTTGAACCAGAATTAAAAAAAGAAGTTGAAACAACTTTGAATGATTTAGGAATGAATTTAGCCGAAGCTATAACAGTCTATTTAAAACAAATTGTATTAACTGAGAGCATTCCTTTTGTTATTGGAAAACCAAAATTAAATAAGGAAACAATAGAAGCTATTGAAGAGGCTCAAATAGGTATTAATTTAAGTAAAGGTTATACAGATTTAGACGAAATGTGGGAAGATTTAGAAAAAGAGGATTAATAAATGTTAATTGTAAAATATGGTAGTAAATTCAAAAAAGACTATAAATTAATGGAAAAACGCGGATTAAATATGGACTTATTACACGAAATCGTTAAAAAATTAGCTAATAATGAACCTTTACCAGATAAAAATAGAGACCATAATTTGACTGGTAATTATAAACGGGTGCAGAGAATGTCATATACAACCAGACTGGCTTTTAATCTATATTATTGATAAAAAAGAATTAATATTAACTGCTGTAAGAACTGGTTCACATTCTGATTTATTAGACAAATAAATTCAAGAGGCCAAAAGCAGACTTTTAAAAAAATAAGCCATAATAAGTAAAACAGTGCCATCATCTTTAAAACTGTAAAGTTTTTCTTTTTTGCCCATTTATTTTGAATAAAAGTAAAAATATAAAAAACTCGTTTAACGAATTCTAAACGAGTTTTCTATTTTCTATTTTCTCTTTTTCCTATGCCTCCAAACCAAAATACCAATTAAAATAATCACAACTGGAACCACAAATACAATCGCCAAAACCACTCGATTTTGTGTTTCTGTTGCAGTAAATACATACGAGGTTCCCGCCATACTTTTTCGGATTGTCAAGCCATTTTCTTTATCTGCTAAACTAGCAATCGCATTAATTACAAAATCTTTGTTACTACCTAAATACGATAACGGATATTGATTACTAATTTCAGAAACCACATAATCCGTAATAAATCTTCCATTTCCAGAAATCACTAATTTTGATTCTACTTTTCCTGTCGTCTCCCCTGTTGCTTCATCGGTTGTGCCTTCTGCAATTGTTTTGGTTGCTAAAGCAGCAATGGTAAAATGACCTGTTTGTGCAGAAGCTGCCGCAGTGGCAACATCCGAAGAAAAATCTGTTACGAATAAAGCCTTATCAGTACTTCCTAATAATTCTTCATAGGTTACATTCAATTTTTCCAATTCTTCACTTGCTACAAAATTCAATTTTTCTGCATATGCAAGCCACATATAGCTATCTGAACTAATATCTGCTGTTATTTCATTTGAACTAGATACTTGCGGTCTAAAAACATACGGATAATTCGCAACTGTTCGATTGCTATCTGCCTCTAAAATATAACCATTTTCAATACTTACTCCATACAACGCCAATACTTTTTGCAAATTGGGCATCTCTGTCCCTTGTGTCAGTACATCTCTTGTCAAAAAGATATTTCCACCTTTGTTGACATAGTCAATCACAAGTTGTGCTTCATGTTCCAAAAAATCTTGGGATGGTGACATAATCGCTAAAACATCACAATCTTCCGGAATGGAGGTAGCTGAAGTCAAATTAAGAGAAGTGATTTCAAAAGCTTCATTTTTCAAATAAGTTGATAAAACACCTAATTCAGCTTGTTGACCTTCTTCTATACTAATACCAAATTCCTCGTGACCTTCTACAAAATAAACTTTTGGTTTATTTTCTGTACTTAAACCTAAAATGGAATTCGTCAAAGTTTGCTCTGTGGTATCAATTTCCGCATAGGTTGTGTAATCGTAGCTATGAAATTCAGCACTTGCATCAATGATTTTTTTGCTCTCACCGGATTCAATCACAACAATTGAATATCCATCTTCTAAATCAAATTCCTGCACTTTTGCTAAATTTGTTTCACTTGACAACATTTCATAACTAATTTTATCATTCACTTCACAATATTGTTTAATCAAACCAACCACGGCCTCATCTTCTTCTATTCCAAAAACATAGATTTTGATATCCTGATGAATTCCTTCTAACGCTTTTTTCGACTCTTCTGACAATGTATATAATTGATTTGCCGTTACATCGATTTCTGGTAAGTCAACCGATTTTATCCAGAAATTTAAACCAATAAATGACGCAATCAAAGCAAGTACCACTAGCCAAGTAAATAGCTTACTGACAATAACGGTTTGTCTTACTTTCAAAGAAAATTTTTCAGAAAGTTTAATATCTGGTTCTTCTTTTTTATTCATTTTACAAACTCCTTTCGATTCCTATTTCACACTTTTTCTTCTTTGTAATACAATGATGGTCAGTAGTATAAATAACACGCAAAAAGATACAAACGTGACTACTTCTGATACTGTAATTAAACCTCTTGGAAATTTATCAAACATAGCAATTAGTGAAAAAGTCTCAAAAACTTGATTGATATCTGGCAAAAACCACATTAACAAAAACGCTCCTGTTGTCAAAAAATATGCTACAATTTGACTTTCTGTCAACGCTGAGGCAAACATTCCAAAGGAAAGATACGCTAAACTTAGCAAGAAAAAGCCAAACAAAGTACTTAACGCTACTTTCAAAGATGGATTTCCAAAATATTTTAAAATCGCAAAATACATTAACGTCAGTCCTTCTGTTATGATTAAAATAATCCCGGCTGCTAATAATTTTCCTAACACAAGGGCCGTAATACTTCTAGGCGAAGTTAAAATCAATTGTTCCGTTCCTGATTTTCTTTCTGCGGCAAACATTCCCATAGTTAAAACAGGTGCCACAAACGTTAAAATCGTTGCTCCATTGTAAAATAAATATTCAAAATTCATGGATTGGTAACTAAAAATAGAGATATAGAAAAATACACTAAATAACAACAAAAATATCCCTATAAATACATACCCAATCGGAGATAATAGATAACTTTTTAATTCTTTTTTAATCACTGCAAACATTATTCATCCCCTCCTTTATTCCCATTTTCTGATTTGTCAAGTTCGTTCTTGATTGTTTTTTCTTCTTTTTCGGCAGTTTCTTGACTGTTTTCTTTGTTTTTCTCTGTATTTTCAGCCTTTTTTGCTAATTTTTCTTGTTTTTTCGCTTCTTTTCTTTCTTTTTTAGCTTGTTGTTCATCTCTTAATTCTTCTATTTCTTTTTGGTATTGCATTTTTTTAATTTCTTTTTGGCTATATTCCACTCTGCCTTCAATCAATTTGACAAACGCATCTTCTAAAGAAACTTCCTCTTGTTTCATTTCCAAAACAATAATATTAGATTTTGCACAAGTAACCGAAATTTCTTTTCGGATATCTTGCCCATTTTCTACCACAACTTTATATTCTTTACTTCCATCGTCTTTTTCGTTTACAAAAGAAATATCTTTAATCGCTGCAATATTTTCCTTAATGGATGGTAATTGATTTTCCTTGGTTTCTTCTACCACCATGCTGATAACTTGGTCTTTCGAAGAGGTTTTTTCCAGATTCTCTGGAGTATCCACTGCTACAATTTCGCCTTTGTCAATAATCACTACTTTTTGACAAATCTGACTAATTTCAGAAAGAATATGAGAACTTAAAATTACCGTATGGTCTTTTCGGAACGATTTAATCAGTTCTCGAATTTCAATCACTTGTTTTGGGTCTAACCCAACGGTTGGTTCATCCAAAATCAAAATTTTAGGGTCTCCTACAATGGCACCAGCCATGCTGACTCTTTGTTTATAACCTCTAGAAAGTATTTTTGTTAAATTATGTTGCACTTTGTCTAACCCCGTACTTTTGATGGCTTTTTCAACAGCTGCTTTTTTCTCTTTGTGTGGAATCATTTTTAAATCCGCCATATAACTTACAAATTCTTTGACGGTTAAATCAGAGTATAGTGGCGTTCCTTCTGGCATATAGCCAATTTGAGCTTTTACCTTTTTTGGTTTTTTGAAAACGTCATAGCCACCTACGATAATTTGACCGCTAGTTGGTTCAATAAAACCAGTGATCATATTCATCGTAGTTGATTTTCCTGCGCCATTTCTTCCTAGAAATCCAACGATTTCGCCTTCTTTTACTTCGAAGTTTATGTTTCGAACTGCATAAAAATCGCCATATTTTTTCGTCACATTCTTTACTTCTATCAAAGTTTTATCCTCCCTTTTTTATTTTTCTAGATTGTATCGTTAAAACCTTAAAATAAGATTAAGTTTTAAAGTTTTGCGCTCAAAGCTTTAATGGTAATTCCATCCTCGGAAAACATTTTTTCATGCTCGGTGATGATATTTTCTTCAAAAATCGGCTCGCTATGCAAATTGTATGTTTTTGCAATCATTTCAAATCCAGTTTCTGCGAAATATTCTAAGCTTGCTTCAAATAATTCTTCATTATCTGTTTTGAAATAAATTTCTCCGCCTTTTTTTAGAAATTGTTTATAATTTTGCAATTGCCTAGTATGGGTTAATCTTCTTTTGTTGTGTTTGCCACGTGGCCAAGGATTGCAAAAATTGATATAGATTCTGTCTACTTTATCCTTTTCGCCAAAAGTGGTCAAAATCCTTTCTACATTGGCACGAATTAGAAATAAATTTTTAGGTACTTGTTCCTTATAAGCTTCTTCTATGTTTCGCTTCGATAATCCAAGCATGGCTTCAATCATATCGATTGCAATATAATTGATTTCCGGATGATGGCTTGCTAACTGTGCAATAAAATTTCCTTTTCCACAGCCGAATTCTAAGTGTAATGGTTGTTTTTGTGGAAATTTTTCGAGCCATTGATTTTTGTAAATTTCTGGTTTGTCAATATAAAATTCTGCTTGTTCTAATTCTTGTTTTGCCCATTTTTTGCGGCGAATTCTCATTTTTCCTTCTCTCCTCTTTCTGTAGGGGCGATTATCAATCGCCCGCTAACCTGTTATTTTTACTGCCTTATTTTGATTTTCTCATTTGTTAATTTTCTCTATTTTTAATTTTTTCTATTTTTAATTTTCTCTATTTGTAATTTTTACAATTTTTATTTTTCCCATTTGTAAATATACGGGCGATTAATAATCGCCCCTACAAAACATTTTTCATTCGTACCTATGAATCATTAACCAAAATGATAAAATATTAATATTTCTTATACGTATCTCTTGACATCTTTTCTTTTTTCACGATATTTCCATTTTGTTTATAGACCTTATAGGCATCATATACCAATGTAGTTGCCGTAGTTTTCACAAGGTTGGTTTCAATTTCAATCTCATATTCAGGATCATTTTCGTTTCTATAACCATAAATGCTAACTGTTGCCACACCGCCTTCAACCGAAGAAATGATTTTGATTGGATAACTTCTTGAATTTTTAAACTTAAAATCAGTCGAACCATAAACAACCGTTGCATCTCGCCCACCTGTTACATACGAAGGAACAAACATATGATTTCGTCTTGATGTGATTTCTAAGTTTGCAAAAACAACAGCATCATACAAGGTACTCGTTATTTGGCAGATTCCGCCTCCTAAGCCATCGGTTACTTGACCATCTGAAAAAATAGCGGCATCTTTATAGCCAGCAGCTACTGTTCTTCTTCCGACTACTTTATTAAAGGAAAACGTTTCTCCCGGCATGATGACAGTTCCATTAATTTTATTAGATGCTAACCTTAAATTCGTGGTTCTATCTGGATTGTTTATGTATTTGGTTGAGTAGGTAGAAAGTTTATCTGGAAAAGGATCCATGCCTAAATCTTGAACGGTTATTTCTGGCTGGATAAAAGTCAATTGCACAGCATATTCATCTGCTGTTGGATTTTGTTCAATGGCATTTTCAACATCTTGTACATTAAAGTCTACACCAGTTACTTCTGCATAGACCATACGTGGTTCTGTTGTAAAATAAGCATTTTGCATCTCTCGATAAACGTCATCATGAATAGCTTGTACATTGATTTTATCTGGATATTCTGTATAGGTTGGAATATCGATAAATGCATTTTTATAGCTGATGTCTTGTATCGCTTCAAAAATAGTTTGTTCTAATTCATTTTTATGAATTTTAGCACCATTTTTTCCATTTGTGATGATGACTTTGGCCTCATCTATATAAAAACTGCTTTGTTCTAATTGATCTGGCAATTGTGCTTCAATGGTTTCTAGATAGGATGTTAAAGCTTCTTTATTATAAGTTAAAACAGGATCAACATTGATTTTGGTCATCAATACTGAAACATAATCTTTAATATCTTTTACGATATTGCCACTTCTTCCTAGTCGATATACCCAATCAACCGATGCTTTTACATCAAATTGAGCTTCAAATTGTTCAATTTCAACATAGTATTCATAATTTTTATATTTCAAAATGATATGATCATTGAGTTCTGCATTCAACTTCTCTTCGACAAGCTTAACTGCTTCATCTTTGGTTAAACCTGACACATTCATTCCTTTGATATACACGCCTGCTTGTATTTTATCATCTGTTTTATGAAACAGATAAAAAGCAATGCCACTTGCTAGGAAAATACCGATTACGATTGCTATTAAAATAAAATAGATTATTATAAAATTCTTCTTTTTTACCATTATTTTCTCATCTTCTTATCAAATTTATTCTATTTTATTATAGGGTAAATCAGAAGATATAGCAAGGGTTTTTTGAAAAAAAATAAAGGATACTTTTTTTTCATAAAAGTATCCCAAAAAACTTATTCCCACTCTAAAGCAATCACACCATCTTTTATTTTCCATACACTAGCTTTATATAAGTTTGTATCCTTCAGTAATTGATCTACATCTGATGCAACATTTAGTTTCTCAATTGTTGCCATATCTTCCCCATAATTATTCAAGTGTTGAAGAGTTGAACCTCCGAAGGTTTACTCCTACAATTGGTGAACCTCCATTTGTGTTTCCTCTATTATAACAATTATATATATAACTAACTCCTCCTGCACCTAAAAATGAATCTCCTACACCTCCAACAATACCGCCACTACCAGTGCCACTTGTGATGAGTCCTGTATTATATGAATTAACGATAAAACCTTTTGTCAAATTAGGTCCTTGACCATTTGATCCTGCGATTCCTCCACAATGACTTTTAACAGAACTTACACTCCCATTATTTCTACATTCAATCGTAAAGCCCACATCACCATAACTTCCGTTTGTCCCACAGATACCTCCAACATCTGCTTGATAACCATTAATTTGGCCTTCATTTAGACATCTATAGACTTTTCCTGCATTGTGACCTGTTATACCACCAATTCTACATCTCCCACTTACTGCTGCATAGTTCGTACAATTTTCAATTGTTCCATAATTTATTGCAACAAAACCACCAACAAAATCAGCATTAGGAGTAGCAGAACTACTAACCCTACCATTTAAAATTAAATTAGAAACTTTTCCGTTATTCCCTAAAATCCCAAATAATCCTTGTCTAATATTTGAATTATTCATATACAGATTTTGCAGTGTATTTCCGCTCTCCTTCAAAATTTCCTTCAAATCTTTTTTCATTATCTCCTATCGGAATCCAACTCCCTAAAGTTTCATTACATAGCTGACTTAAATCTAAACTGTTTTTTAATGTTACTTTTTTTCCTTCATAGGTTGCACCAAGATTTACTTTATCTCTAAATCTTACTAATTCTTCAACTGTTTTTATTTCGATATCCTCTGCTAATTCCGAAACAATAGCTTGAGCCATTTGATAACCATTTTTTTTATCGATTACATAAATCGTATAAGTTCCATTTTCATCCACCTGTTTTTCTAGGATATATTCATTATTCACAGAAAGTGGAATATCTACATTTTCTCCATTTATTTGAATACTTTTTAATTCACCATCAAATTTAATGGTATAGGTTATTGTAGCTTTTGAAAATGTTTGATTAGAAACTGTTTTTGCCACAATTTCTATCTTTTTATTTTCACTTCCTTGACCTAATGAACTTACAATTTGAAGTTTATCTCGATCAATTTCAAATTTCCAACCGTCTACCATTACGATATTTTCTACTATGTTCATTCCTTCTTTGTTGATTTCTTGATTGATATAGGTTTCTTTATTATATTCTTCAACAGAATATTTGTCTATTTTTAGCTGAGCCAAAGTTATTTCTAGTTTTTCTCTTGCTTCTGCTTCATTCATCACTTCGACCGCTTCTGTCGCTCTTTTTAGAATTCCATTTTCTCCTGCCACAAAGCTTATTGTTACTCCTGCTAAAATCAATAATATAATAATCGTTACCACTAACGCGATTAACGTTATTCCTTGATTTCTTTTTAACATTTTTATTACCCCTTTTCTTTTTATTATTTTTTCTCTTACCTTATTTTTTATTCAATCACTAGCTTTCTTATTTTTGAAGAAAAAAACAATCCATAAATAGAGCAAATATGTTTTATTTACTTCTATTTATAAATTGTCTTTCTTCTTTATTTACGGTTGTAATATTTATTCTTGTTTTTATCCTTTTAAAACTACGTGTGTGTGTGTGTGTACTCCTGCAATACTTTCAACGGTTTTTATTATTTGCATCTTTGTCTTCCCCTTTTATAATATGTGCCATTTTCTATTTAGTGGGCGATTGATAATCGCCCCTACAAAACATTTTTATTATATTCTATCTTTTTTTCTTTTGCAAGGCTTTTTCACAAATAATTCTTGCATATTTTCCTAAAAATTACAAATACTACTTTAAAACTATATTTTATGGAGTTATTATGAGTATCAAAAAAATTTTTCATGATTTATTTCAATACGAAGAACAAGAAGAATACGAATTTCTTTTGCCCAATTCAGCCAACAACCTACCAGAAGAAAGTGCTGAAATTCCCAAGCAAAAGATTTTCCCCACGCTTTCTGTTAATATTGAATATTTAAAAACCAAATATAATCTTTTGATTAATAGTGATATCAAAATTCGTAAATTTGCCTTACCAATCCAAAACAAAAAGCTTCCAGCAGCACTTTTATATATTGACGGCATGGTCAACGAAGAAACCATCACCAATTCTGTATTACAACCATTGCTTTTAAAAAACTCAATTACTATGCAAGAACAGCACGAAATGAATAAACCCGGTCGAATTACCGTAAGAAATCCTAAAATGCCCAAAATCAATTTAGAGAACTTTATTTATAATGGTTTAATTCCCCACAACAGTATCTCCAAAGAAACTGAATTTGAAAATGTGATTATCAAAGTGAATGCTGGCTTTTGTGCCCTTCTTGTCGATACGATTAGCACTGTTTTTTGTGTGGAAACAAAAGGTTTTGAAGGAAGAAGCGTCTCAGAGCCAATTACGGAAAATATTGTGCGTGGTTCCCAAGAAGCTTTTGTTGAAAACATTCGAACCAATACTTCGATGCTACGAAAAATTGTCAATAATGAAAATTTGATTATTGAAGAAGTGGAAATCGGAAAAATCAGTCGAACCAAAGTAGCCGTTTGTTATATTGAAACCATTGCTAATGCCGATTTGGTCGCAGAAGCAAAATATCGTGTGAATAACTTAAATATTGATTTTCTGCTTTCTTCAGGTCAATTAGAACAATTTATCAAAGATAATCCCAAAAATCTATTTCCACAATCCATTGCCACAGAAAGACCAGACAGAGTTTGTACCTATCTTTTAAGTGGGCGTGTCGCGATTATTGTAAACGGTACACCGTTTGTACTTGTTGTTCCAGCTATTTTTATTGATTTTTTGACTTCTGGTGAAGACCGCAATTTAAATTATCATTTTGCCAACTTTTTGAAATGCATTCGTGGAATTGCCTTATTCTTTGCTGTCTTTTTGCCTGGTATGTATGTCGCAATTACGAATTATCACCAAGAATTAATCCCTTCGGAACTGCTATTTGCCATTGCTAATTCGCGTGAAGCAATTCCGTTTCCCGTTATTTTTGAGATTATTTTGATGGAGATTTCATTTGAGTTAATTCGTGAAGCTGGTCTTCGTGTTTCATCTTCGTTTAGTACAACCATCGGAATTATTGGTGCTTTAATTTTAGGAGATGCTGCTGTTTCAGCTAATATTGTAAGTCCCATTTTGATAATTGTAGTTGCTTTTACTGGAATTTGTGGCTTTGCTATTCCTGATTTTTCGCTGACTTCTTCGATTCGAATTGCTCGTTTTGCCTATATTATTTTGGGATTTTTAGCTGGCTTTTTAGGAATTGCTTTCGGATTTTTTGTACATTTTATTATATTAACCAATTTAAGTTCTTTTGGCGTTTCCTATTTTGCACCTTATATTCCATTTGAGAATTTAAATGAAAATAATGGTTATATTATGAAAGCTGTTTGGAAACGTGAAAGACGTAACAAATTTTTAAATACAAAACGTCCAGAGGCTGAGAAAAAAATTAGTATGGATTGGAGGAGCAATGCAAAATAATTATAAATTAAAAAAGTATGAAGCAATTTGCTTAATTTTAATCATTATGGTCAATAAACTTATTTTGAATGTACCGTATTATGTCATTGATTTAGTTGGTACTGGTGCTGTCATTAATTTGATTTATATTGGTGTGATTGGCCTGCTTTTCGTACTTTGCTTAAATCATCTATTTCAAAAGTTTCCTAATTCGGATATTATCGATATTGCAGAATTTTTAGGGGGCAAAGTTTTTAAAGTTATAATGGGAATGATTTTTATTGCTTTTTTCTTTTTCGTTTCCTACACAACCTTAAGTGACTTTGCCAACATGATAAAAACCATCTATTTTCATAATAGTCCCTTGATTTTTATCTTATTATTTTTTATTGTAGGGATTGTAATTGCTAATCTAGCAGGACTTAAAGCAACCGTCCGTACGATTTGCTTGGTTGTTCCTTTTGCATTGATTAGTATTACCTTAGCTTTGTTAGCTGTTTATGACGAATTTACGATTAGTAAATTCTCCCCTTTTTTTGGCTATAATTTTCAAACTACTTTTTTGAATGGCTTATTAAATATATTTTCTCTTTACATTGTGACCTATTATTACTTTTTAATGCCACTTTTAAAAGACAGTTTTACCTATAAAAAAGTTACTACCATATCGTATATCATCTCGTGGCTTTTATTGTTTGTAACCGTTGTATCAATTCTTACAATTTTCCCGATCACAAATGATACAGAACCACTTAACTCACTTTATTTATTATCACGAAAAATCGAATTAGGTGACTTTTTGCAAAGATTAGACGCTATATTTGTACTCCTTTGGCTGATTTCAACGTTTTGCTATTTGAGTATTTGTATTTTTATGATTAATCGAATTTTCAAGAAATTGACCAATATAGCAGATGAAAAACTACTTAGTCTATCAACAAGCAGTATTCTATTAGGTTTATGTTTGCTTCCGTTTAATGTAGCCATCAGCCGTTTTATTGAAAATATCATTTATCGTTATTTGATTATTGGTTTAATCTTTATCGGCTGTTTTGCTATCCTTTTACTAGCAAACCTGAAATTCAAATTTAGCAAGAAAGGAAGTCTCCAAAAAAGATGATGAAAAAATGGATTTGTTTTAGCTTTCTCTTAATCACGTTGCTCTTTACATTAACAGGATGTTATGATTCTACTGGAATCGAAGATTTTTACTATATTGTAGCACTTGGAATTGACAAAGCAGAAAATGGATTAATTCGTTTAAGTGTTCAAAATGCCAAACCTACAGGTTCTTCCGAATCGTCTACTTCGCAATCAAATGAATATAAAATTTATACTGTGGATTGTGAATCCATTGAAATTGGAATTAATATTTTGAATAATTATTTGAATAAAAAAATCAATTTATCCCATTGTTCTGCTATTATTTTTTCAGAAGAAGTTGCAAAAGAAGGCATCAAAAATTATATTAATATTTTGGGCAATGATACCGAAGTCAGACCAAGCTGTAGTTTGCTGGTTAGTTCAAACACTGCTTATGATGTACTTGATAAAGTATCCAATTCAGGAGAAAGTTTTTCTTCAAGGTTATACGAATATATTTTAAATTCGGTTGATTATACAGGATACACGATAAATTCTACTTTTAACAGCTTTTTCTCCAAAATTAACAGTTCAGAAACAGAAGCACTTGCTATTTATACGAAAGTAAGCGACAATACAGTCCAAAATTCTGGTGCTGCTATTTTTAAAGATTCCATTATGATTGGTACCATTTCCCCTTCCGAAACCATTGCTCATTTGATGGTAACCAACGAATTAGACTCGTGTATGATTAGTGTAGAAAACCCTCTACATGATGGTGATATTGTTGATATTAACTTAGAGAAAACAACTCCTCCTATTATTGATGTTCATTTAATCAATAATACTCCTTTTATTACCATTAAAATTTCAGTGCAAGGCAGTATCAACAGCTCTGGCGAAGAATTTGATTATACCGCACCTAAAAATATCCAAAAAATTGAATTTGCTGCTAATACTTTTATTGAAAATTTAATCAAAGAATATTTATATTCGATTTCCAAAAAATATAATGCTGATGTGACTGGATTTGGTGGATTATTATCTGCAAAATTTATGACTGTAAATGAATTTCACAAAGCACACTGGAATGAAATATTTCGAGATTCGTTTTTTGAAGTAAGTGTAGATACTAAAATTACATCTAGTCATTTGTTTAATAAAGAATAACTGTTAAGGAGGAAATTATGCCATATTTTGCCATTTTTTTATTACTTTTATGTTGTTTAAAAACTTTTTATTATGGTGTTTACGAATTTAAAGCAAAACAAAATAAGACAGGAGGAATTGCAGTTTGCTTTCTTGCAATTCTCCGGCCTTATTTTTCCTAGTATTGTGATTGTTCTATATTATGTTATTTAAGCATTGGGAATAACCTTTATTTCAGCATACTTCTCAGGATTAAATTCTTCATTATATTTTACCTCATCGAAAAGGGCTGGCATTTGTTTTTTGAAATAAAGTAATAATGGTATCATAAATTGTTGAATAGAAGGATGAGTATGTTTATCTGCTCTTAAGGAAAAGATATGTCGCCATTCTCGGATATTGGCTGTCATGGTAAGTTCTGCTGCTGCACTGTGGGGTAAAAGTAAGCGTAATTGGTCTGGTGTGGCACCTTGGGCTGCCATTTTATTGTAGTTGTCTTCAATATTTTGCATGCAGTCTTTCCAAAGTTTAAACATTTCTTCGTCATCTATATTACATGGCTCAATAAAAGAAATCTGATTGCCAAATTTATCTTTTGCATAATTACAGTAACGTGTACTTTCAATTGAAAAAGAAGCTAATCTATGACGCGTAATATCCTTATACGCTCCTACATCACAACGAACACGAATCGTCACTTTTTCATGTTCTAAAACCGATTCATGACCACGATTAATACAATTTCTCAAAAAATGGTCATAACTATTTTCTTTGATATTTCCTTCTGTACGATAACAATGTTTTGCCGCTCTTTCTAAACTTTTCATAATTTTTATTCCATCAATTTCTAACAATTCCACCCATGGTTTTACAATTTTCATTTTTTATTTCCTCCATTT
Organism: uncultured Clostridium sp.; assembly: GCA_948435735.1. Classification (GTDB taxonomy): domain Bacteria; phylum Bacillota; class Clostridia; order TANB77; family CAG-508; genus Scatovivens. Next base: position 11,694 of record CAOJGX010000027.1, on the reverse strand, counting down.
ATTTTTATTATTTATTTTATATCATATTCCTTTTTAATTTGCAATAAAAAAGTAAAAAATGAACTATTAAGGAATCCTTAATAGTTCATTTTTCCTTACTCCCCTCTGCCTTCTGGCAAAGCTGGGTAATCTAATACGACTTTGATTTGTAAAATATATTTTAATGTTCTTACAAATTTACTATGTTTCAATCGTTGCCAAAAACTTGGTTTAGTTTCAAATCTTGTTTCTTCTAAGAAAGAATTCACTTCATTTAATGTTTCATCTTCTACGATGTTTTCTGTCATAACTTCTTGTAATAATTCAGAAGTTGGTTTACTTTCTGCTACTTCCATTGGCTGACTCGCTTCTTCAAAGCGATTTGCTGTTACAGCTGTATCAACTGGTGCAGGAATATATTTTAAGGCTTCTGCAATTTCAATTCCAATATAACTCAACGCTTTTGAACGATCTTCAATACGTTCCATATCGATTTCAATATGAGTATTGGTTTCTAAGTTTTTAATTTTGGCATGAATTAATTTCTCAGCAGCATCATATTCGTCACTGCTTGTTTCTGTTTCACTAATTATTTTTAAGGCTTCGACAACGTCTTCTGGATATTTTCGTTTCACTTTTTTGATAATCTCAGTTGCATTTTTATTTTTTGTTTGTACTGCTTTTAAAACCTCATTCAAAACACTAGCTAGTTTGATATTTCTTTCTCTTTCTCTAATTAAATCTTCCACTTTTTTCGTATTTTCCTCAAATTGATTGGTTGCATACTCAACCAAATCAAAAGCTGCTTGATATACATTGGCTGGAAAACTCTTTTTTTGTGGATATTCGATCAAATAGGTTTTGACTGATTCGACTAAATCTCTAAAATAGGTATCTTCTTCTAATTCAACAATTTGCTTTTTGCTTGTTGGATTAATTAATTTTTGTATTTTGTCGATATTGCATACAATTTTTTCTTCCGTGATAACCATTTTCACGTTTACTATGCCTGATTTCTGAAAAAATGACATTGTAAACTTACCTCCTTAGTTTTGTTTTTCTATTATTAAATCTATTTTTTTACTATATTCATTATATACGTTTTATTTTCAAAATTCAAGTGGTTTTGTATTACATTTTTGTTACATTTTATATTTTCTTGTAATAATTTTGTAATATTTGTAATATTCTGTTGTTTTTTGTTGCTAATTAGCTATTCACATTCATTTTTTTCATTTCTTCAAAACGTTTGATTTTTTGTGTGGTTGTTTTAATGAATTCTTCTTCTGTCAAAATTAATTCTTTGATATATTTATAGGTTGGCATTTTTTTATTGATTTCTTTGATTGCTCTCCAAATTTTATCTTTGATTTCTGTTTCTGTTGTTAAGCCAAAATCTTCTTTCATGACTTCAGCATCATAAACTACTTTACAAGCAATTTTTAGGTCATTTTCATCTTCCCCTTCTGGTTTTCCAAATACCATAGATTCTTTTACCCCAACAATATCATTCACCATTGCTTCAATTTCTTCTGGGTAAATATTTTTACCATTCCTTAAAACAATGACATTTTTCTTTCTACCCGTAATAAATAAAAATTCTTGGCTATCAAAATACCCTAAATCGCCTGTATGAAACCAGCCATCTTCAATAACTTCATCCGTTGCTTCTGGGTGATCCACATACCCCCCCATAACCGTTGGGCCTTTTACAATAATTTCTCCAATTCCTTCTTCATTTGGCTCAAAAATACTAGCTTCCAAACTTGGAAAAACTTTCCCAACCGAACCAAATTTTACAACGGTTTTATGTTCTGCTGCGATAACTGGCGATGTTTCGGTTAGACCATACCCCTGATAGGTATCAATTCCCAAATCGTTCAACCCTTTTTGCATTTTTGGGTCAAAAGCTGCTGCACCAGCTACAAATAATCGTAATTTTCCACCAAGATTTTGATGAATTTGTTTGAAAATTTTTCTTCTCAAATCAATCCCAAATTTTCTTAAGAAATTACTAATTTTCAAGCCGATTTGAACTTTTTTGGTTTTTCCCTGCTTTTCAATCAACTGCATCACTCTTTTATACAAACTTTCAAACAATACCGGAACGGAAATCATAACACTTGCTTTGTATTCCTTAATATTATCCGCAATATGGCGAATTCCTTCACAATATGTAATACACGCTCCAACATAAATCGGATACAAAAAACCAACGGTACATTCGTAAGTATGATGCAAAGGCAAAAACGACAAAATCGTATCATTTTCATTTACATCAAAAACAGAGGCAATATCGTACAAATTCGCACAAATATTTTTGTGTGACAAAGAAACCGCTTTACTTTTTGACGTTGTTCCTGAAGTAAAAAGCATGATGGCCATTTTTTCGTTATCTACTGGACTGTCAACAAAGGTTTTCGAACCGTTTTTGATTAAATCTCTTCCAATGCGTATCAATTCTTTTTGGGAATAAACGTCATGATTACTTTCCTCTGCATCCATGGAAATAAAAAATTGAATATTTCCGATTTTCTCTTTTCTTATTTTTTCCATAACGCTGTTATATTTATCGGAATAAAAAATTGCTTCTGCACCAGAGGCTTCCACCAAATTCATAATTTCTATTTCTGGCAAAGAGCGGTCTAGTGGAACAATGACACCAGTTCCGTTAACGGTTGCAAAATATGTCAAAGTCCATTCATAACGATTTTCCGAAATGACAGCAATTCGCTTATCTTTTAACCCCAAACTAATTAAGGCTGTTCCCAAACAATTGATTTCCTCAATATATTCTGCATACGATTTTGTACGAAACACATCTGGTATTTCTGTTTTAAACTTAAAAGCCACATTATCCTTATATAATTTTTCCGTTCGGTTTAATAATTCTTTAAGACTATTCACTTTTTCAATTTCATATAATCTTTTGCATCCTTTATGTATTTTTGTTTCCATTTATATTCCCCTTTAAATTAATAATCTTTTCATCAAGAACTTTTACATATTTTCTTTTAAATATTTAAAAAATTTATTGATATCTCTTGAAGTATGTAACACAGATAAAATATGTATACTATCATCAATATAATACAAAATTCTATGTTTTTTATATATAAGCTGCCTAATTTCTATTTTCTGAATACAGAAAATTACTCTCCCTAACTGTGGAAAATCTGACAAACTAAGCGTGTAAGAAATTAATGATTTCATATAAGAACTCCTGGCATTCTCTACATCATTTGAATACTCATTAAAAACAAATTCTCCTACATCCTTTTGGGCCTTATCTGTCCAAAAAATTACCATTTCTCACTCTCCTTAACAAAGTCTTCATGTGTTATTTCTTTACCATTTTGAGCATCTTCTAATCCTTCTAAAGCATTCATTCTAACATACAAAGCCTCAATAATATCCCCCATACTGACATCATCTGGCAAATCATTAATAATTTCCAACGCTAATTCTTTTATCATTCTTATTTTCCCCCTATTTTTATTATGGTTATCCTTCTAATTCACATTCTGCAATACTACCTTATTTGTAGTTTATTTAACAATGTCCTCTCATATTCCGCATACAACGTATCAATTTCAAATTCTTCGCATTTTCTTCGGTAAATTAAAGTCGAACAGGTAAGCGAAAAAATCTCACAAGCTAACACGCTGGCATCGCATGGCTTAATATCACCTTTGGTCATACCTTCTTCAATTATAGTTTGTACCACTTTAATATATTCTAACACTTTTTCTTTGCACAAGACATTTCGTGGCTCATTTCCCCAAACTTGACTCATAACAATCGTTAAAATATTTTCATATTTTTTAATCCCTTTTAATTGAATTAAAACAATTGCTTTTAATTTATCAATTGTTGTTTCACACTTGGAAGTTTTAATTTCCATACTCATTTTCAAGAGTTTCATGCCTTCTTCTACAAGGAAATTAAAAATCTCCTCTTTACTTGAAAAATGATAGTATAACGTTCCCTTGGCAACCCCCACTGTTGCTGTTATTTCTTCAATGCTAGTGGCATCATATCCTTTTTCTGAAAACAAGCGCATGGAAGTTTCAAAAATTTTTCGTTTCGTTTTTTTCATTTTTACATCCCCTATCTATAACGTTAATCCTAGAAATTCTAATAAAATTCCCAAGCCTACACCAGTAACATATAAAATCGAAATGATTTTTAAATTTTCTTTTTTATCTCTATTTTCTTTGACCAAAACTAATAGACCAACACCTGCTCCAACCAACAAACCAGCCATCATGGCACCTGCTGATATCAACTGACCAATGTACAACTCTGCAAGCATAACAGAAGCTGCACAATTTGGAATTAAGCCAACAAGACCTGCTATGATTGGCCCTAAAATTGGTTTATTTAAAATAAAATGTGCTATTGTTTCTTCTCCAACAACTGCAATTACAGCATTTAAAGCCAAACTAATCACAAATATAAATCCTGTAATATTAACTGTATGTCGAATAGAAGATTTGATAATTCCTTCTTTGCAATGACAATGGTGATGTTCGCATAAATGCGAAATGGTATTTTCTGTTTTATCTTTAGGAAAAACAAAATCCAACATAAGACCTACCAACATGCCAAGAAGAATTTTAAGACCTACTACTTTTACAATCACCTTAACCCCAATATTTTCTGCTAAAAAAACTGGTATCATTTCATCGGAAGTGGATAAATAAACAGCAAGTAAGGTCCCTATGCTAATGACACGGCCAACAAATAAATTGGTTGCTGATACCGAAAATCCACATTGCGGAAAGGCCCCTAATAACGCCCCAACAACTGGACCCATTTTGCCTGACTTTTGAATTTTTTCCGTATGTTTTTCAGACGTTTTATGTTCTAAATATTCCATGATGAGATACGTGACAAACAAAAATGGAATTAATTTGACACTATCTAACATAGCATCCACTAAAATATCCAACATTTCAAACTCTCTCCATTTCAAATTTACACTTTTCGATATACAAAAAGTGCGATTCCTATCCCGATAATACTAGCAATATTGATTTTAACCATCATCCCAAATGTAATTTTCAAAATGCTTAAATTTAGCACAAGTGGACTTTCCAAACCAAATTCTTGCCCAAAACCAAGCCACCAAAGCCAATCTACTTTGGCTGCCAAGTCGCCCAAAAGGCCTCCTATTACTAAACCTGATAAAATAAATATCAATAAAATCCATATACTTTTATCTCTTGTAGCCATATTTTACCCCCATTATTTTTACGTTTGTTTTTTATTTTTCTATTATATCTTTTATTGGGGAATTTTTCAAGTGTTTTTTGCGAATAAAATTGGGAAGATATCTTACCTCTTTTATAAAAAATTTGACATTTTACTATTATTATAGTATTATATATAATAAAAACTTTGGAGGTGTAGTCATGACAGTTATTATAAACAATGAAACATCAATCACTCTTGAGGTTGAAAAATATGAAAATCAACAACTAACTTTTATTTCGGTAGATTCTGGAGAAGTTGTCGAATTCAAAACAGAGCATATATTACATATTCATTCTGCTATAGGAAGTTGTATCATTTCAAAAAATATCGATTCCTCTGTTTACATTAAAAGTTTCGCTAACTTCAAATTCTCTTCACATTATGTAAAAGAAATGGAAGATACCATATTTATTAGTTTATATGATTGATTAATCCTCAATAAACTACAAAAAGCCAAACAACTTTAACTAAAATTGTTTGGCTTTAGTATTTTTAATTTATCTAGAAAATTTCACTCCTCCAAAATCGACTTCACAATTCCCCTATCAATCGTATTCTCAAAAATATTTTTCAAAATAATCAGCACAATTGGGCCTAATAGCATTCCCATCACACCAACTAGCTTAAAACCTGTGTACATACTAATCAACGTAAATAATGGATGAATCCCTATTTTTTTACTAATAATTTTAGGCTCTAAAAATTGTCTGAGAACAGATACGAAAATATACAATCCTAAAATCGAAAAACCAACCGAATATTCTTTATTCAAAAATAAAATAATCGTCCACGGAACCATAACCGTCCCCGAACCGCAAAATCGGAAGTGCATCAACAAAACCGATAAATAGTGCCATCAAAAGTGGATATCCAACATTCATGCCCATTAAATAGAAAATATTTAGGCCCATTAACACAAGTCCAAACGATATCCCAATTAAAATCATTTCTGCTTTTAAATAACTCCCTAAAGATGTCGTTATTTTTTGTACTTTGGTCGCTATTTTACCTAAAATTTTCTTAGGAACATGATGTTCTAATCTGTCCCAAATGTAAATTTTGTCGGAAGTAATAAAATAGGTGGCAAGAATGGTAATCACAATATAAACCAACATCGTTGGAACAGATTTTAGGTTTTCTAGAAAATTGGTTAGCGTATTTTTTAGAAAATTAATAACATTGTTTAAAAAATCAGAAGAAGTGGCTTGTATTATTTGTTTGATTTCATCGGATAAGGCTAAGTTATCCATATCGATTTTTTTTAGCACAAAATTAACCCAATCAATGGCTTTTTCTAAATATGTATTTAGTGCGCCTAATAAATTGGTACTTTCTGAAATAAGACTAATGGTTCCCCATGAAATAAGACCAATTAACACAAGAAAAACTGTAACTAATACAAGAATACTGCTTGTTTTTCGGCTGAAATCTGTTTTCTTATGAAGCCACTTAATGAGTGGTTCCACTAAAAGGGATATAAGATAGGCGATTAAAAATGGAACATAAAACGCAAAAAGCTTTGCGGAAAATACTAATACCACAAAAATTATGACTAGCAACCCAACTTTTTTCAAAATCGTCATACCTTCCAATTTTAACGCCTCCTTTTCTTATTTTAATGTTTATTCTGGCATTCGCAAATACATTCCATTGTGTCCCCTAATTCTTCTGGTTGCACCTCTTGATTTTGTGCTAAATCACCAATCGTAAGCATTCCTACAATTTGGTTGTTTTCGATGACTGGTAATCTTCTAATTTGATTGGTTGACATGGTTTGTGTAGCATCTTCTAATTCCGTATCTGGAGTTGTTTTGATAACTTTGGTTGTCATGATATCCGATGCTTTAGTTTGTTCACATTGTTTACCACTTGCTACACATCTTGTGATAATGTCTCGATCTGTTACAAACCCAATCACATTATTTTCTTGGTTACAAATTGGCACACAGCCAACATCATTTGCCTGCATCAATTTTGCAATTTCGTTTAAAGTCGTATCAGACGTTGCTTGCACTACTTTTTTACACATACATTCTTTGACTCTCATTTTTCTACCTCTTTCTTTCAAAATAACTTATCTAAAGTATGTGCAATTTAGGGATGAAATATACTTTTTTCAATAAAAAAGGTTTATTTAATTTATTGAAGGAAGGACTGCAACGCAGTATCCTTCCTTCAATAAATTTGTTTAATTATTTGCTGACTCTATGATAATAACTGATGTGGCTCCATTCAGTATGATTTACCTTGTTAGCCAGTTTATCAATAAATTTACGAGTTTCTGCACTACCAGCGGTGTTGTAGCCTGGACCATATTCCCAATCATAGCATTTTCTCAAATACGCTTTTGCATTACGCATCTTCTTTCCCCCCCGCTTAACAGGATATACCAATGCAGGGTTCAAGTAGTTGATATGAGAATATGGTTGCTCAGTTTCTTTCCATTCAACTTCAAGATCAAAAAGGCTAAAACAAATACTGTTGTTTTTCCCTCTATAACAACTGGAAATAGTTGAAACATCCTCTCTCTCAAATGATTTTCCATATCCAAGATACATAGAATTTTTAAGGTTGTGTTCCCATTCTGCACCACAGCAACCAATTAACCATGCTGCTTCAGTTTTTCGCATCTTTCTATTATTGAGAACAACATATTTCTTAGCAATCACAAAGATTGCAAGATCATAATGGTTCCAAACAACATTACGAGAGGCCGACAGGAAAATGTTTATCACCTGTTCCTCCGGATACAAGGTGGCAACTATTTTTCCATTTTCTAAAAAGTCAACACTGTCATTGCTACGACTAACCGCATATTGCTCATACATCCGCTTTAAAACATAATTAAACATATTAATACCTCCAAATATTTTTTTTATTTTGTCTCGAGTCTCCTGAAAAAGCGAGGCTCAACATTAGTTACTATAATTTTATTATAGCATATTTACATAAAATTGTCAAGTTTTTACAAAAAAATGCAAATAGTTTTAACTAGCTAATGCTAGAAAATTTTCTATCAAACAAAAATAAGACCTCCAAAGTAGAGCGTCTTATTTTAATTTTACATAAACACAGTACCATTCATATTTGGATTCTGCATATTATTCGGCATCATCATTGGTGGATTTACGTTTGCCCTGCGTGAGATTATGTTGTTTAAAATCATAATTTTGATAATATCTCTTAATAGAGAATTTTGCCTATTTGTTCCGCTATTTGTAGAAGTAGTAGAAGTTGAACTGGGATTGGTTGAGTTGGTTCTTGCACAATTACTATTATTGGCATTGTCATTTGTTACTGTGCGATTGACTGGATTGGTATGATCTTCCAAATTGATATCTCCTTCTACAATATTGTACACGGTGTCTACCATACTGTTTAACAAATCTTCAGTTAGATATCCCGTGTTGTTGGTTGCTAAAACTTGTGATACAACTGGCGAAATAATTCTGTAAACCGCTGGATACATGGCATTTAAGTTTTGTTGTTGCATTGGCATTTGTGGATTTGGGTTCATATTGGGTGTTTGATAATTGTTTGCCATATAGGGATTAAACCCTACGCTTGGATTTTGGTTGTAATAATTTAGGTCTTGCATGTAATTTCCGTTTTGATAATACATTGATTTCCCTCCCTTTTGTTTTGTCTTATCCATATATATTCAAGGGAAAATGGTTTTAGTACATAAAAAAATTGAGAATAATTGTTGGGATAAATTATTCTCAATATCTGGTTATCGATTAGGAAGCTTGTTCTTCTTGTTTATCGATTTGAAAATTTTTTTTTATTTCTTGCATAAGGGCTTCTGCTGTTTTTATGCCGTCTTCCAAGGCTTGTTTTGGATTTTCAATTGTTTCACTTCTGCTTTTTACAATACTTTCAGCCATTTTTTTATAAGCTTTGGAAGGTTCTTTGATTTTTAGTGTTGCATAATCAACTGAATTTTCTTGTTTTTTTAGTTCTTGTGGCAATTCTGGCTCCTCGATTGGAGTATCTTCTATATTAGCAATTTTTTCTGATGTTTCAACTTCTATTAATTCCTCCTCATCAATCTCATCATCATCATCATCATCATCTGCTTCTTCTTCTTCTTCTATCTCTTCAGTTTCTTCCTCGACTTCCAAAAATTCTTCTGAAGCTTCTTCGACTACTAGTTCTTCGTCTTCTTCATTATCTTCTTCAAATTCTTCTTCCTCAATTTCTGTTTCTGAAACTTCTTCAACTTCTGCTATTTCTAAGATTTCTTCACTTGGTTCCTCATCTAGTTCTTCTGGTTCAGGTTCTTCAATTGCTTCAATCTCTTCAATTTCTGTTTCTAACTCAGCCTCAACTTCTTCCTTTTCCAATATTTCTTGTTTAGGTTCGTCTATTTCTTCTTCATAATTAATCTGAACAGGAACTGCTTCTAATAAATACTCAATATCTTCTAAAGTATTATCTATTTGTTGAATTTCGTTTTGCAATTGATTGACTTCTGGATCAATTTCACTGGAGTTTTTATACAATTCTTCTAATTGTTTATCTAATGCTTCTTTTATACTATTTAACTCTTGTTCTTTTTTTTCTAAATCATCTTTTAATAAACGCATACTTTCTACATCTGTTTCATCAATGGAATCTTGATATATAGTCACCATTTCTGCAATTTGACTTACTTTTGCTTTTGTTTCTTCACTCATTTTTTTACTCCTTTATACCAATCTTTTTAGGATATGATCTAATTCTTCTTTTCGTATGATTTCTTCCTCATTGATTTTGGTTAAGACATCTTTTAGACCTCTTCTTGAATATGTATTTAAATTAATTGTTTTTCCATCAAATTCAATATTTCCTAAATCGCTATTCATGTTTTTTCTCCTTATCCTTTTATTGTGTTTTCAAATATTTTATTGGTTTCATCTTTGGCTTGTTTCATTTTAGCTACAAAATAAAGTGTATCTTGTTTGATATGATTGATGATATCTGGTAATTTATTGTCCATCATTTCTAATTCGACACAGAGTGGCTCTATAACATAGGTATTAAATTTTCTTGCTCCAGTAAATTTATTTCGTATTTTTCTCATAAATTTTCCGAAAGAACTCTTTTCTTTTAGCGAAACTTGGCTTAATTTGTCACTAAATAGACTATTTATTTTTTCTTGCATATTGGCACTACAAGCTTCGATTTCTGTTTCACATTCTTGAATTATGATGTCATAATTGAGCTTTTTTTCCATACAGGCAACCATTTTTTGGTTGTATTCTTCTAGGATTTTTGCTCCTATTTGGGGAGACATTTCTTGTTTGATATCAAAACTTTTTTTCAAGTTGGTGATGGCAATTTTTTGATTGCATTCGGCTTCTTGTAATTCTAATTGCAAATTGATGTAAAGATTGTTATATTTATCAATAATTTGCGATAGTTGCTTTTTATATTTGAGTAATATTTGATCATAGATATCTTCATAGCGTTCTAAGTTTTGGTCATAAAATTCAGCTTGTTGCTCGAAATTATGTTGTAGGGCTCGTACTTTTTTATTCATGATTTCTTTGGTTGTTTTGGTAAAAATGGCGACTAGAATTTTCGCCTTTTTGATTTCTAATTCGTGTAATTCAATCAGTTTGGCCATTAGTACAGCACTTGTTTTGTTCTCTTCCATGTAATTTTCTCCTATTCCTCTTTCGTTTCTACTTATTTAATATTATTATATACAAAATAAAAAAAAAAGCAATAGTTTTTTACTATTACTTTAAAATATTTTTTCTTGTCATTTTTTCGGCGGTTTATACACCATATTTTTTCTTGAATCTGTCTACTCTTCCACCAACATTGTTTTGTTTAAAGTTTCCTGTCCAAAATGGATGACATTTTGAACAAACGTCAACTTTCATTTCTGCTTTTGTTGAATTTGTTACGATGACATTTCCACAAGCACAAGTAATTTTTGATTCGGTATAGTTTGGTTGTATCTCAGCTTTCATTGATATCACCTCTTTCTTGATTTTTTCACAATATTTTTTATCTTACCATAATTTTGATTAAAATGCAAGCATTTTTTAATTGATTACAACAATTGTGTCTTCATCCCTTGCTGTGTCTTGATTTTCTTGGGTTTCATTAACTTGATTTTGATTGAATGTTTCTTGTGTTTGCCCAGAATTTAAGGCTTCATTTTGTTTTTTCTCTTCTTTAAACATATCGATTAAACCAGCTTGATTTTCTACACTTTTTAGCTGAATTTCCAAAGAAGTTCTGCTAACTAATTTATGTGTTACATTATACATACACGCCAGTATACAAATCGCAAGCAATGCCTTTTTCCAAACTTTCGCTAACATCATGTTTCTCCCTTCTTAATCAATATGTCTCTTTTTATTATAGGCCTTTTTGTGGAAAAAGTCAATAGGGTTTGGGCAACATTTAGGGCACCCGCATAAAAAATGTCAAGACAAAAACAAAAAAATAGTATATAAT
>CAOJGX010000026.1 GCA_948435735.1 uncultured Clostridium sp. | reverse complement strand
GTGTGTGTGTGTGTGTGTACTCCTGCAATGCTTTTGGCCATTTTGGTTTTTCTCCTCTTTTATTGTTATTATGTTTCATTTCTCTATTAAGCGGGCGATTGATAATCGCCCCTACAGAGTAATTTTATTATATTGAATATCTTTTTATTTTGCAATAGATTTTGTAAAATGTAATAAAATTGTAATATTCTATTCAGTCTGATGAATTATTTGATTGATTGTTTCTTCTAAATCCTGTAGCGTGGTATTTTCATCATTTTTAATCACATAATTTGCTTTTCGAATATAAAAATCATCCTCTTTTTGGATATTTAATCGGTCTTGAGCCGTGCTTTCTGAGATATGATCACGCTTGCAAATTCGACTGATTTTCAATTCTTGCGGTACATGCAAAGCGATTGTATCATCACAATACTTGGCCAAACCTGCCTCAAATAATAAGGGAGCATCTATCACGATAATTTTTATATTGGCTGGCACATGCTCGATTTCATAGACAATCTTAGGAATTAAATATTCAAATGTAATCTTATTTAATTTCTCTAGTTTCTCTTGATTAGAATAAATCAAGTTTGCAAGCTTTGCTCTATTTAAGGTTCCATCTTCTAAAAGAATATCGTCTTTTTCAAATGCCTTTTGGATGCTTGAAAAATATTCTGTGTCTGGCTTTGTCATTTCTTTTGCAATTTGGTCAGCATCTATGATTTTGGTGTCTTCTCTTTTATTTAAAATTTGACTAATTGTCGTCTTTCCAGAACCAGAGGGGCCTGTTATCCCAATTATTTTCACTTTACTTGTCTCCTTATAACTTTTTAATAGCAGTCGTTGCTAAAAAATCACATCGATTATTAAATTCATTATCACTATGACCTTTTACTTTGATAAACTCGACTTGATGCTTTTGCGTAAGTTCATATAATTCTTCCCACAATTCACGATTTTTCACAGGTTCTTTACTCGCTGTTTTCCAATTATTCTTCTGCCACTTCTCAAGCCAACCTTGTTTAAAACTATTGACTACATAAGCACTATCACTATAAACTTCTACTTCGCATTTAAACTTTAATAACTTTAGTGCTTCTAACACAGCTGTGATTTCCATTATATTATTAGTTGTATCTTTCGTAGCACCTGAAATTTCCTTTTGGCCACCATCACACATTAAAATAGCTCCCCAACCACCTGGTCCTGGATTACCAGAACAAGCACCATCTGTATAAATTGTTACTTTTTTCATAAAACTCTTTTTCCTTTACCATTTTTATTATTTTACCAAACTTTTTCTAATTTTACAACCACTTTTATCACTGCTTGTCATTCCTCCATTTTTATGTTAAAATATTTTTATTATGAAATTAGAATATACGATTCATTCAACTAAATATACGACCATCAAACAAGTTTTAAAAGCACATTTTCATCTCTCTGACAGACTAGTTCTAAAATTAAAACGTCACAGCAGACTTTTCTTAAACAACAAGCCTGCTTTTATTTACACTCCTGTTCATTTAAACGACCATATTTGTGTTGACCTGTCGTTTCATGAGATAAGTGAAAATATTGTTCCTACCAAAATGGATTTAAACATTGTTTTTGAAGACGAAACGATGTTACTTGTAAACAAACCTGCTGGAATTCCTGTTCACCCTTCTATGTCTCATTTTGAAAACAGCCTTTCTAATGGTGTCCAAGCCTATTTTCAAAAAAATAAGCTTCTTACAAAAATCCGTCCAGTTAATCGATTAGATAAAGATACAAGTGGTCTTGTTATTTTTGCCAAAAATGAATATATCCAAGAATGTTTGATTCATCAAATGGCAGATCATACTTTTGAAAAATATTATTGGGCGTTTTTATTGGGAAATCTAGATGAAAAAAATAAACGTGGCATCATTAAAGCCCCCATTGCACGTAAACAAGACAGTATCATGGAACGTGAAGTAAACCCAACTGGTCAACATGCTGTTACACATTATCAATTAATTCAAAATTATTCTGATTTTTGTCTTGTGGAATTTCAATTAGAAACTGGTCGCACACATCAGATTCGTGTTCACTCAAAACATATAGGTCATCCTATTTTAGGAGATTCTTTATATGGAACTGCTTCGGAATTAATTTCTCGCCAAGCTTTACATGCTTATAAGATTTCAATTGTACATCCTGTAACTCATGAAAAATTAACTTTTGAAACAGAACTGCCAAACGATATGGCATCTCTTTTCTTACAATAAAGAGACATTAATTCATCTAATGTCTCTTATCGGTTTGTTTCCTTTTAAGCTGTCTCAGCAGTGTTAGCACTTTTTATTTTTTTCTTAACTTTCATCGGTTCACGTTTTTTATTTTCATCGATTATTAATTTCGGCTCTGTCTTATTTTCTACAGTTTCTTTCGTTATAATACATTTCGCAATTTGAGGATTGGATGGAATATCATACATCACATCACGCATAATTTCCTCGATAATTGAACGCAAGCCTCTTGCACCAGTTTGCCTTTCAATGGCTTTATCAACAATCACTTCTAACGCCTCTGGCTCAAACTCTAGTTCTACACTGTCCAATTCAACCAATTTTTTGTATTGTTTTACTAAAGCATTTTTCGGCTTTGTTACAATATCAATCAAAGCTTCTCTTGTCAAACCATCCAAAGTAGCAGTAATCGGTAATCTTCCTACAAATTCTGGGATTAGACCAAATTTTAATAAATCTTGTGGCAATAAACTTTTAAAGATTTCGGATTTGTCAATATCTTTTTTACTTTCAATTTTGGCACCAAATCCCATCGATTTCTTACCAGTTCTATCTTTTATAATATTCTCTAGCCCTTCAAAAGCACCACCGCAAATGAATAAAATATTCGATGTATCAATTTGCAAAAATTCTTGATGTGGATGTTTTCTACCACCTTGTGGTGGCACAGAGGCAACCGTTCCCTCAATAATTTTAAGCAAGGCTTGTTGCACCCCTTCACCACTAACATCTCTTGTAATGGATGGATTTTCTGATTTTCTTGTAATTTTATCAATTTCGTCAATATAAATAATCCCTTTTTGTGCTTTTTCTGTATCAAAATTAGCAGCTTGCAATAATTTTAGTAAAATATTTTCAACATCCTCGCCTACATAGCCAGCTTCCGTAAGTGTTGTGGCATCTGCGATAGCAAAAGGTACATTCAAAATTTTGGCTAAGGTTTGTGCAAGCAAGGTTTTTCCACAACCAGTTGGCCCTAGTAATAAAATATTACTTTTTTGAACTTCGACATCATCCATGAAATCCAAATTGTTAATCCTTTTATAATGATTGTAAACCGCTACAGATAAGGTTTTTTTCGCCTCTTCTTGACCAATAACATATTCGTCTAACACTTTTTTGATTTCCGCTGGGGTTGGCATTTCTATTTGCTCTACGATTTCATCTTCATCATAAATTTCCTCGTCAATAATATCTTGACACAATCCAACACATTCATCACAAATGAATACGCCCGGGCCAGCGATAATTTTTTTCACAACTTCTTGTGGTTTTCCACAAAAAGAACATTTTATATTTCTATCTTGCGTTTTTGGCATTTCTTCAATCCTTTCTTACAGCCATATTTCTAATTTCTCTTATCTAAAATTCCATCAATTAATCCATATTTCAAGGCTTCTTCGGCTGTCATGTAATTATCTCTTTCGGTGTCTCTTTCGATAGTTTCCAAGCTTTGGCCTGTTCTGTCACTTAATAATTTATTTAATTTTTCTCTGGTACGAACCATGTGATCTGCATGGATTTTGATTTCAGTGGTTTGACCAGATAAACCGCCACCACCGATTAATGGTTGATGGATTAATATTTCAGCATTTGGCGTAGCAAAACGTTTTCCTTTTTCGCCAGAAGCTAAAAGCACTGCTCCCATACTTGCTGCCATTCCTACACAAATTGTAGATACAGGACATTTGATGTAATTAATTGTATCGACAATCGCCATTCCATCTGTGATTGAACCACCAGGACTATTGATATACAAAGAAATTTCCTTGTCTGGATCCTCTGACTCCAAAAATAATAACTGTGCAACCACTAAGCTTGCTGAAGCAGAATTGACGTCCTCTGCTAAAAATATAATTCTATCTTTTAATAATCTTGAAAAAATATCGTATGATCTTTCGCCTCTACTCGTTTGTTCGATAACATAAGGTACTAAACTATTTTCTATCATTTATTTCCTCCTAAATCCTTTTTATAATAGCATTACTATATACTATTTTTATTTTTTTTTCAAGCTTTTGGAACAAGAAAATTAAAGTTTTCGCAAATTAAATTATCACAAATTTTGACATATTTTTCAAATGTCTGCTTTTCTCGAATGGGCCAAGCAAGAATTTTGGTGTTTTTTGGAATTTTAGGCAGAATTTTGTCAATGGAATGTACGTCATAAGAAATAAAATCTGGCTTTGTAAAATGATTAAATAGCATATCGGTCTAAAACTTTGCACTGCATATTGACCCTTATAATTTTGCAAAATTTTCACCAATTCTTTTTCTAATAAACCTACTTTTGTATCATATTTTAGTTCAATTAAAATGGTAACTTTTCCAGCAACAAAATCTAACACTTCTTGTAATAAAGGGATTTTTTCATTGGTGTTTAATAAGTTAAGGTTTTTTACGTCATCATAAGTGCAATCTTTTATGGCTGTATCTAAGTTTGTCATTCGCTTTAAATGATCATCATGAAATACGACAATTTTTCCATCTTTTAGTATATGCACATCTAACTCAATGTTATAATGATTTTGAATGGCTCTTTGAAAGGCGAGCATTGAGTTTTCGGGAATGCCTTTTTCATTGTCAAAAAATCCTCTGTGAGCAATTAAACTCGTAGTTAAAAAATCTAAATTTTTCATGTTTCACCTTCTTGTTATAAAAATTATGCTTATTTTGATTTTTGTATTACAAAAAACATCTTAACTGTTAGTTTTTTGTTTAACAGTTAGGATGTTTATTTGGCTTATTTTTTCGTTGTTTTCTTTGTTTTCTTTGTTTCCTTTTTTTCTGTTTTCTCCTCTTCTTCCGTAGTTTCCTCTTTTTTAGCGGATTTTTTCGTTGTTTTCTTTTCCGCTTTTTCTTCCTTTTTGCCATGGTCATGACCACAATCACATGCTTCTGGTTTGGCAACTACTTCTTTGACTTTCGCATTGTCAATTATGTAATTGATTGATTTTTCTGATTTGATACTATTTTCAATATTTTCTTTTAATTCTTCATTATTTTTTAGTTCTTCTTCTTTTCTTCCATACGCTGTAGCTAATTCTTTTATTTTTTCATCAATTTCTTTTTGCTCTACTTCGATTTTAGCATCTTTTGCAACTGCTTCTATGACTAATCTCATTTTAACGGTTTCTTTGGCTGGTTCTTCATTTTCTTTTTTATATTCTTCCATTGTTTTGCCAATCATGTTTAAGTATTGTTCTAAGCTAATTCCTTGATATGCCAATCGATTGTTCATATCTTCAGCCATACCATCTACTTCTGCTTCAATCATGCCAGATGGGATATCCACTTCTGAAGCTTCTGCAACTGCTTTTACTGCTGCTTCTTGCAATTCGTTCTTAGAACGTGTCTCGTTTTGTTCTTCTTTTTTTGCTTTGATGTCTGCTTTTAATTCTTTTAACGTATCAAATTCACTGACATCTTTGGCAAATTCATCATCAATTTTAGGCACTTCTTTTTCTTTGATTTCATGCACTTTTACTTTGAATACAGCATCTTTTCCAGCTAATTCTTTTGAGAAATATTCTTCTGGGAAAGTTACGTTAATATCTTTTTCTTCGTCTGTTTTCATTCCAACGACTTGGGTTTCAAATCCTGGAATAAAGGTGTTGCTTCCTAATTTCAATTCATGATTTTCTGCTTTTCCACCTTCAAATTCTTTGCCATCAACAGAACCGCAAAAATCAATCACAACCGTATCTTCTAATTTAGCTGCTCTGTTTTCCACTGTTACCATTCTTGAGTTTCTATCAGCCATGTGTTCTAGTTCATGTTCTATTGTCTGGTCAGTTACTTCATATTTATTTTTCTCTAAGGAAATTCCTTTATATTTTCCAAGTTTTACGTCTGGTTTGGTTTGTACAATCGCAGTAAAAATCAAATCTTTTCCTTTTTCCATTTGTACAACATCAATTTCAGGACGACTTACTACTTCTAATTTTTCTTCTTTAATGGCATTGTCATATATTTCAGGGACAATTTCATTAAATGTATCTTCATAAAATATTTCTGCTCCATAGAATTTTTCTACCATATTCATTGGAACTTTTCCTTTTCTAAACCCTGGTATATTAAAATATTTTGCATTTTTCTTATAAACTGTTTTCATACCTTCTTCAAACACTTTTGCTTCAATTGTAAATTCTAGTTTTAATTCATTTTTGTTATCTGTCTTTTCAACTTTAACACTCATTTTATTTCCTCCAAAAATTTTAATTTCACACAGTTTTATTATTATATCATAAATTTTGTAAAAATCAAGTGTTTTTTATAAAATTCCACGAAATCCTTCTCTAAAACTTGCAATTTTCTTGATTTTATGATATAATAAAAGGTAGGGGTATTGGTTATTTTTCATCCCTTGCACTAATTAGTGTAGGAATGGTATTTCTCCTAGACTTTTTAGTCTTGTCACTATTAACTTCATTCATCATCTCTAAGGAGGAGAAAATTTATGTTTAAACTTATTCTTTTTTGTGCTTTTTTAGGCATTGGGGCCACTTGCATAGGTTCACCAATATTTTGGCGAAATCTTATGACACAGCATAGCATTCGGGGAACCTCTAATCGGATTGGTCTTTGCCCAAATGCGAAACTAAGTCGATTCATTAAGTACCAATTTGCTTACTTTTATATAACAACAATATTTAGCTTTTTGGTCTACTTTTTCCAGACCTCTCCCGTATGTTTTTTCTCTTGGGGAAGTCTGACAGCAATCGTTCTTATCGGATTATCTCACATATGGTCATCCGGTTTTTACACACGATTCGAAATACATAATTTTCTGTATTTCAAAATAAAATTAAGTGTCTTCTTTTTAGCCATATTAGTTTATATTCTTTTATGGATAAAATTGATAATCACTTAATTTCAAGCACAAAACTGGTCAGACTGCAATAAGTCTGGCCAGTTTTACCTATTTTTTCATTTCATACGCAATAATTGTCTTAATAATCTCTACCGTTTTCTCCAAATCGTCATTTTTCAAGACATAATCATAGTTTGCAATTTTTGACTCTTCATAATCAAATCGATTCAATCTCAAAATGATTTCTTCGCGTGGTAATCTGTCGATTCTGTTTTCGAGTCTATGTTGCAATTCATGCTTAGGAACTCTTAAAAAAATCGTTACAACTTTTGTATTGGTTAATGTATTTTTTAACACTTCTGTTCCGATTGACTTCAATATCTTTGATAACTAAGCCATTTTTTGCCTTTTCATCTAAAATCTTCTTAGAAGTTCCGTAATAGTTATTGTGATGGATGTCATATTCATAAAATTCCCCTTTATCGATTTTTTTCTCAAATTCTTCTTTGGTTATAAAATTATACGTTACACCAGGAATATCATCTGCTCTTGGTTCTCTTGTGGTATAGGAAGGAATCGAAGTTGCTCCTTCGATTTTTTTCATCAATTCCTTTCGTACTGTATCTTTCCCAGCACCTGCAACGCCTGATAAAATAACTAGCATATTTTTATTCCTTTCTTGATTGTAGAATAGAATTATTCGTCTACTTCTTCGATTTCTGTTTCGTCAGCATTTTCGCCCTCTAAGCGATATACTTTATCTTCATAAATTTCGTTTACCGCAAGTGTTACTGGTGATGTTTCGTTAACATTGGTCATTGGGTCTTCTCCTTCTGCAATTTGTCTTGCCCTTTTTGCTGTCATAATCACTAAAGAATAGCGATTATCCACCTTTTTTAATAAATCTGTTACTGCTGGTTTTACCATCATTTTAACATTCCCCCTTTTCTAACTCATTTTGATTATTATTTAGTCGCCCCGCAATGGTTTCAGGCTGTACAGCTGATAAAATGACATGACCTGAATCCATGATTAGCACAGCTCTTGTACGTCTTCCAAAAGTCGCATCAATCGCTCTTTTTTCATCTTTTGCTTCTTGTACAATTCTTTTGAGTGGAGCCGATTCTGGACTTACAATTGAGACAATTCTTTGGCTCGCTACCATGTTGCCAAATCCAATATTAATCATTTGCATTTTTTCATCCTTTCTCATTTATTCTATATTTTGCACTTGTTCTCGAATATTTTCAATTTCTGTTTTTAAGTCAATTACTCGATTAGTTATCTCCAAACAATTGGCTTTGGAACCAATGGTGTTGATTTCTCGGTTCATTTCTTGAATTAAAAAGTCAAATTTTTTGCCAATCGGAGATTTTCCTGTTTCCAGAAAATTCTTAAATTGATGGATATGACTGTGCAATCTTGTTAATTCTTCTTCAATCGAAGATTTGTCCGAGAAAATCACAATTTCTTGTGCTAAACGATTTTCATCCACTACTTTTGTATCCATCAACTCTGCCACTCTGACTTGCAATTTTTCCATGTATTCTTTGACTAAAGTACTAGCATATTGTTCAATTTCTGTTACTTTTTGTTCTACAAATATCATTCTTTTTTGCATATCTTCTGCTAATTTTTGACCTTCAAATGCTCTCATTTGTACAAAGTTCTCAAGTGCTTCTTCTAAAGCATCCATCAGTTCTTTGCCAATTAATTCGTCATTTTCCTGTTCTTCTATTTTCAAAATTTCTGGCATTTTAGCAAGTTCCATAATGTCTATAGCATTTGGCAAACCGGTTTGTTTAGCAAGTTCTTCTAACCCTTTTACATATTCTTTAGCAAGCCCTATATTAAAACGAATCTGATTTCCTTCTTTACTATAATTTTCAAAATTGATAAGCACATCTACTTTGCCACGCGAAATCGTTGTTGTGATTTTTTTTCGAATTTTATCCTCAAAACGATTTAAAAATCGAGGCATTCGGATGGAAATATCACTATATTTATGATTGACTGATTTGATTTCCACTGTATAAAATCTTCCCTCATTTTCTTTTTTGGCACGCCCAAAGCCTGTCATACTTTTTATCATATTTTTACTTTCCTTTACTTTTTAAACTTCCTCTTTTACAATTTCTTTGACATCGCTTAAATTATTTTGATATGCTTTTTCTGTTTTGATATAAATGAAAATTGATTTTGCTATATAATAAATACCACAAAATATCGGTGTTACCATGAAAACTTGACACAATCGGTTTTCTTTGTGTGTATAAATTTGAGGAATATACAAAACAATGACACTAAAAACTAATAATTCAATTCCCACAATGGCTATTTTTCCGCTGTCTTTTCGATACGCAAACTCGAAAACACCAACTGTTAAGAAAATAGAAATCATAGCAAATATTTTTAGGGCAATTGTAGTAATTTCAAAGTCTGCATAAATATAAACAACATGAATGATATTGATATATAGCATAACACCAATTGCTACTAAACAATTATAAAAACTTCTTTGACGTATGGTCTCTTCTACTTCGCGTGTGATTTTTCTTTTTTCTGTAATTTCTTCTACCATTTTGGTTGATTTTTCCAACTTATTTCCTCCTATGTTTCTAGTTCGTACAAAATGATGGAACTGACTTGCAAGGCTACTGTTTCGGTTCTTAAAATTCGTTTGCCTAAACTGACGACTTTTGCTCCTGCCTGTTGTAAGAAAAAAACCTCTTCTTCCTCCATTCCTCCTTCTGGACCAATGACAACTGCAATTTTGAAATTTTCTTTCGTATTTTTTAAGTGCAATAACTCATTTTTAAGTGTATTTTCTGATTCATTTTCATACGCTACCAGTAGTATATCATATTCTTTTATTAAATTACAAATGTTTTTTACAGAAATGATATTTTTTATTTCTGGCACCCTATCTCGCTTACTTTGTTTGGCTGCAACTTCCGCAATTTTCTGCCAGCGCTCAAGTTTTTTTTGTTCCTCTTTCCCCGCTAGTTTCACAATACTTCTTTTAAAGGCAACCGGAATAAACTGTGAAACGCCAAGTTCGGTTCCTTTTTGAATCATTAGTTCCATTTTGGCCGCTTTGGGAAGGCCTTGAAAAATGTGTAGTTCAACATTGCTTTCCGCGATTGGCTCTATTTTTTGAATGATTTGTACTTGTATTTTTTCTTTGCTCATATTAGAAATTTGGGCAATATAATTTTCGCTTGTATCTTGATTACAAATTTGGATTTCGTCTTCTAATTTCAATCTTAATACATTTTTAATGTGATTGACATCACTGCCTAAAATTTCAATTTCATTTTTATTTTCTTGTATGTTTTCCGTTTTTACAAAAAATTTTCTCATCTTATTTTTTCCATTATTTAATAAGGATACTGTGTATCCCTTTTTTTAATTATAGCATATTTTTGAGAAAAAAGGAAGGGTTTTTGGAAAAAATTTACAATTTGTTCAACTCAAAATCCAAATAATCCGAACTAACCAACCTAAAACCAATCCCCTGCAAACTTCCCTCAAATGCTTCCTTATGTGCATCTCCATGCAAATGCCCATAATAACATCTTTGCACATGATATTTCTTCATAGTTTCCACAAAATCAATCTCTTCTGGCACTTTTTCCTTAAAAAATGGCGGATAATGCACAAAACAAATAATTTCTCTTGTCTCTCCAAACTTTGCTAAACCGTCTTCTAGAGACATTTTCAAACGTTCATTCTCACGCTTTAAAATTTTATAATTTTCTTCGGAATTCCAAGCATTCGTAATCCAACCGCGCGTTCCTACAAGAATTTTATCTTCTACACAATAGCTATTATTTTGTAAAAAATCAATGTTTTCAAACTTGTTTTCAGCAAGATATTTTGTCATTTTCGTCAGCGTATTCCACCAATAATCATGGTTTCCTTTGGAAATGATTTTTCTACCTGGCAAAGAAGCAATAAATCCAAAATCTTTGTATGCCTCCTCAAAATTCATTGCCCACGAAAAATCGCCAAGAAGCACAACGGTATCTTGGCTTTTCACGTTTTGTATCCAATTTTGTTTTATCTTTTCACTGTGATTTCCCCAACCGAAAATATCCATTGGTTTATCGGTTCCAAACGATAAATGCAAATCACCAATTGTATAGATTGCCATTTTATTTCCTTTCTGTAGGGGCGATTATGAATCGCCTGTTTTTTCTTGTTTTGCCATTTTATAATTTGCCGATTCTAGGGTGCGGGCGATTGATAATCGCCCCTACAGTTTTAAATTTGGTACAGCATTCAAATGCAAATCTGCTGTTTTTCCTGCTATAAAATCATAATAGCCTTGTGCTGCAATCATGGCTGCATTGTCGGTGCATAAAATCGGTTCTGGATAATAGGCTTTGATGTTTAATTGATTCGCCATTTTGTCAAATTCCTTGCGAATATAGGAATTTCTAGAAACCCCTCCAGCTAGTACAATTTTGTCTACTTTATACTGCTTGATTGCCTTTTTTACATGAAAAGTCAGCATTTGCGTTACTGCTTCTTCAAAACTCGCACACAAATCAGCTTTGTTTAAATCAGGTGTTTTATGATTTAAATTAATGACTGCTGTTTTGATACCACTAAAACTGAAATCAAAGCCTTCTAAATGGGTGACTGGTAATCCTATATTAGGGATACCGTTCTTGTGCCATTTTATCGATTTTAGGGCCTCCTGGATAGCCTAGGCCAACCACTCTTGCCACTTTGTCAAACGCTTCTCCGATTGCATCATCACGTGTTTTGCCTAAAATTTCGTAGGTGGTGTAATTTTTTACATTGACTAAATGAGTATGACCACCCGAAATAATTAAACATAAAAACGGTGGTTCTAACTCTGGATAGGTCAAAAAATTAGCTGCAACATGGCCTGCTATGTGATTAACTGTCACCAAAGGTTTTTCGGTTGCAAAACTCAAACCTTTGGCATATGAAACGCCTACTAACAAAGCACCAACCAATCCGGGGGCCTTGGGTTACTGCAATCACATCAATATCTTCTAATTTCAAATTTGCCTCTTTCAAGGCTTGTTTTGTAATTTGATTCATGACTTCTGTATGACATCTTGAGGCAATTTCTGGTACAACACCACCATATTCTTCATGAATTTTTATTTGCGAATTAATCACATTTGACAAAACCTCTCTGCCATTTTTTACGACAGCAACAGAGGTCTCATCACAGCTTGATTCAATTCCTAAAACAACGATATCTTTCATTTTATTTTTCCTTTACTTTTTATAAAAACATTCCAAATATTGTTCCAACAGCCTTAAATAACGTGTTCGACAAAAAGCTTACAACAGGGCTTACGATTGTTCCTAGCAAACCAGTAATCCATAAAATTATGAAAACTAATTGTAAGGTGTTTGAGTTTCTATCTAACCATTGGATTGCATTGTAAGGCAATATATTTCTAAAAATTTTTTCTCCATCTAATGGTGGAAGTGGAATTAGATTAAATACACCTAAACCAATATTGATTGTGATGGTATATAAAACGAGTAGGGATATAATTCCCATCAATTGTGTAACAGGTGCAAAAACACCTAATAAATAGTAAATGATTGTAAAAATAATGGCTAATATAAAGTTAGTTAGCGGCCCTGCCAAAGAAACAAGTGCTTCGCAAGTTGCTCTTGATTTGTTGCTTGTGAAGTTGTTTGGATTAATCATAACCGGTCTTCCCCAGCCAACTCCTGCAAATAAAAGTAAGATAAAGCCAAATGGATCCAAATGAGCAACTGGATTTAATGTCAGTCTTCCTTGGGCTCTTGGGGTTGTGTCACCAAATCTGTCGGCTGCCCAAGCGTGGGCATATTCGTGAAAAGATATCGCAATGACAACTGCTGGCAGAGTCAGAAGGGTTTGCACCCAAAAACCTGATCCTGCCGTTGCTAGTGAAATGACGACTAAAATCGCCAAAATGATGTATAATGTTTTTCGGTCTATTCCGTTTCCGTAAAAGAACATAGGTTTCTCCTTTCTAGTTTTGATTTTGAACGATTAAGGATTCCTTAATTGTTCACTTTTTCTTTTAAATCATCGTAAAAACTTTTTTTAATTTTAATATATTTAACACATTTTCAATTTTTCCTTTATGCCATTCTTCTTCTACTGAAAACTCTTCAAATGCTTCTTTTACATCTTTTACTTTATGATATTTGTATGCAATTTTTAAAAAATCACTTAACTCTTGTTTCATAAATTTCCTTTCTAGTTTTCATTTTTGAACTATTAAGGAATCCTTAATAGTTCATTTTCTTAGCTTCATATAGACTACTTATCTTTCTATATCTTTATTTCTATTCTTTCTTAAAGCATTCATATTTTCTTTTTTCAAAGCTGGTTCTAATATCTTTATTTTAGAAACTAATTCTTTAAAATTGTTCAATTCTTGCTCTGTTGGTTTTTCTTCTATTTCTCCATTATCTAATATACATTTCTCAATTTCATTATGATTCCAAAGTGATTTACAAGTAACGATTCTCCTTCTGATAAATTCTGGTCTTTCTCCACGCTTTTCTGCATATATATCTCCAAAGGCTTCAACCATAAAGAAATATTGTGAACCGTTAAAATATCCTATTGCTATATTTTGAGCATTTGAACTAATTCTATTAGCACCATATACTAATATTATACTATTTTTACCATCGCTAATGGAAACTCCATATTTTGCATCTCCATAAGCAATACTAGCTATAATTTGTTTACCAAATATTGAATCTCTTGGGTTTGATAATGGCTTATATTCATATTCTTTAATTAGTTTTTCTTTTTCAAATGTATCACCCGTGTCTGATAATTTAATATCCCCAATATTAAGTATGATTGAATTTTTATCAAATAAATTAAAATTTGCACTTTTTTCCATATCTTAGCTTCCTTTCTATTTATTTAATATAAGTTTAATTTAGAATAACGAATAAATTCTCTATATGAAATAACAAATTTTCAAAAAGTCCTTAATTCCTGTTTCATAGATTTTGTTTCTTTTTTAAGTTTGAACAATTAAGGAATCCTTAATTGTTCATTTTACAACTTTTTTAGTCAACTTCTTCTGATAGTTGTTCAACGATTGGTCTATCGCTTGCTAATTTTTCATCAAGTCTTATCTGACATTTTTTCAATACTTCAACCAATCCACCTATATTTTCTGTTGTTTGTGCTTTATATAAGGCTTCTCTATATTCTTTATTATATTCTTCATCAATTGCAATTAAATCAATCTTATTTTCTAAACATTGTCTAAGCATAATAAATCTTCCTATCCTTCCATTTCCATCTTGAAAAGGATGGATTTGTTCAAATCTTTGATGAAAATCAGCTATATCTTGCAAAGTTTTTATTTTCTTTTTTAATAAGTTTTCCATTAATTCTTCAACTTCATAAGGCTCTGCTAATACAAGGTCTACACTTCTTAGTTGATTGGGAATTTTCTTATATACTCCTACAAAACCATAATTTTCGTCAGTTGTATTCTTTTTTAAAATAGAATGATATTCTCTAAGTAGTCTAGAAGTCAATGGTTCTTTTAAGGTATCCATTACAAAATCAAATAGCTTTAGAGAATTTATGGTTTCCTGCACATCATTAACAGAATGCTCCCCCGTCACTAGATTTTCTTCTAAAAGAATATTTAATTGTTGCACACTAAATGTACTGCCTTCTAATTTATTCGAATGATATAAATATTCTATCTTTATATTATCATACACCGAATTTTTTATTTTAGATAATTTTTGCATGACATTAATCGGTATCTTCATATTTCTCTCCTACTTACCCAATTGGCTTCATTGTTGGAAACAACAACACATCTCTTATCGATGCTGAATCGGTAAACAACATAATCATTCGATCCACACCAATTCCCAAACCGCCTGTTGGTGGTAAACCATATTCTAAGGCATGCACAAAATCTTCGTCCATCATATTGGCTTCATCATCACCTGCTTCACGTTGTTTCACTTGGGCTAAGAATCTTTCGTATTGGTCAATTGGATCATTTAATTCGGAGTATGCATTTCCATATTCACGACCATCAATAAAAAACTCAAATCTTTCTGTTAATCTTCCATCTGTTGGCTTTTTCTTCGTAAGTGGAGAAACCTCAATTGGATAATCATAAATAAATGTTGGTTGAATCAATGTTTTTTCTACAAATTCTTCAAAAAATTCATTGATAATATAACCTCTTGTTTTTTTGCTTTCTTCTATTTCAATTCCTTTTTCTTGTGCTATGCTAAGTGCTTCTTCATCAGAATTAATTACGTTAAAATCAATTCCTGTCACTTCTTTTATGCTATCAATCATACTAATTCTTTTCCATTTAGACCCTAAATCAATGGCTGTTCCTTGATAGGAAATTGAGGTTGTTCCTAATAATTTGTCTGCAATATGGCAAAACATTTCTTCTACTAAATCCATCATATCATTATAATCTTGGTAAGCTGCATATAATTCCATAGATGTAAATTCTGGATTATGTCGAATATCAATTCCTTCATTTCTGAAATTTTTTCCAATTTCATAAACACGGTCAAATCCACCAACAATCAATCTTTTTAGATATAACTCTGGTGCAATTCTTAAGTACATATTCAAGTTTAAAGCATTGTGATAAGTTTCAAATGGTTTTGCAGTAGCTCCACCCGCAATCGTGCTTAAAGACGGTGTTTCCACTTCCATATAATTTTTCCCATCTAAGAAATTTCTCATTTCTTTGATAATTTTACTTCTCATCTCAAATGTATTTTTCACTTCTGGGTTGACAATCAAATCCACATATCTTTGACGATAACGAAGTTCTGTATCTTTCAAACCATGGAATTTTTCTGGTAAATCTCTTAGTGATTTGCAAAGTAATACAACTTCTTTGGCATGAATTGAAATCTCTTCTGTTTTTGTCTTAAAAACAAAACCTTTTAACCCTATAATATCCCCAATATCATACGTTTTAAAAGCTTTATAACTTTCTTCTCCTAAATCATTGATACTAACATAACTTTGAATTGTGCCTGTACTATCTTGAATCGTACAAAAAGAAGCTTTTCCCATAACTCTTTTTGCCATAATTCTTCCTGCTACAGATACATCCTTATTTTCAAATTGTTCATAATTTTCTTTGATTTGCTTACTGAATTCCGTTCTATCATATTTGGTTTTCTCAAAAGGGTCCTTGCCTGCTTCTTGCAATTCGTTTAGTTTATCTTTTCTGATTTGCATTAATCGGTTTAATTCTAATTCTTCATTTTGTTGCTCGTCCATAAAATCGCTCCTCTCTCATCTTTTATATGTTTTTATATTATATACCAAAACTATCTTATTGTAAACCTATTTTGGAAATTTTGATAAAAAATTTAAAGACGCGAAACTTCGCGTCTTTCTTCTATTTTTTCTTTTTTCTGTAAAACAAATCATACAAAACTGGAACTAAGAACAACGTTAACAGGGTAGCATACACCAATCCACCAATTGCAACAATTCCCAATGGCTGTGTCATTTCGGCTCCATCGCCAATTCCTAATGCCATTGATAATAAACCAAGAATCGTTGTCAACGCCGTCATCAAAATTGGTCTTAAACGTAATTTTCCTGTTAATTGGATTGCTTCTATTTTTTCCATACCTTCTTCTACAAATTGATTGACACAATCAATAAATACAATTCCATTATTAACAACAATTCCAGCCAAAACCAAAAAGCCTAAAATAGCAATAATACTAATTGGAGTACCTGTCATAAATAAGGCAAGTATTCCTCCTGTAAAGGCTAGCGGAATTGTAAACATCACAATAAATGGCAATTTGAATGATTGGAATTGTGCCACCATAATTAAATAAATGAATAATATCGCAACTGCAATCATTAACATTAAATCCCCTACATATTCCATTGTACTATCCATTTCGCCTTCTATTTCCACACGATATCCTTCTGGTGCCTGATAATCTTTAAATTGATTTTCCACTGCTCGGCTGACTTGTGTCATACTTGCCCCTTCTTTCACATTTGCCACAACAGTCACATAACGATGATTGTTTTCTCGTGTGATACTTTCCAAACCAGTGCTTTCCTCAACATTTGCAACTTCTGATAAAGCTATTGTTTTTTCCTCATTATTGAATTTGCCTTCTAGTTCAATTTTCATTAAATTATCTATATTTATAACATCTGCATCCGATTTTTGAAGCATGACTTGATATTCTTTATTATCAATTTCAATTTTCGTTCCTTCTAGTTCTGTCTTAATTTCATTGGAAATGGTTGCATAAATTTGTGCAATGGTTAAACCATATTTCATGGCTTTATTTTTATCTACTTTGATTCTTTGTTCTTTTGCCGAATTTTCTTTTATGCCCTCTACTTCATCAATGCCTTCTACGGTCAATAACTTGCTTTCAACATCCGTAGCAATTTCTTTTAGTTTATCTAAATTATTTCCTGTTATTTTAAGTGAAATTCCAGAAGCCATCATTGCAGACATATCCATATTAGACGTGCTGATTTCTAATTCACAGTTCAAATCTGCTGTCAATTCTTTGATTTTGGTTGCAATTTCGTCACTGGTCATGGTTCTTTCTTCCCCTAATAAAATATACATGCTGGTTCCTAACGCATTCGAACCGCCCATCATGCTGCCTGTTGCATTATCAATTGCACCAATTTTTTGAATATCGCTGATTTCTAACATTCTTTGAATGACCGTATCAGAAACTTTTCTCATTTCTTCTGTTGTGCTATTTTGTGGCATTGTAATAGAAATTGACATTTCATCACTTGCTACACTTGGAATAAATTCAATATCCATTTTGGTTGTCATAAAAATACTGGTTCCCAACAAAACAATGACTAATATAATCACAATGGCTTTAAATTTTAAAGCCCCACCTAACAAGTTGGCATATAATTCACTTATTTTATGGATGAATTTATTTTCTTTTTCCGTTACTTTACCAAACATTTTAGAAGCCATCGCTGGCACAACGGTTAAGGCAACAATCAAACTAGCAATCAAAGAATACGCAATCGTAAGACCAATATCTTCAAATATTTGTCTTGACATCCCTTGCACAAACACAATTGGCAAAAATACACAAACCGTTGTCAAAGTCGATGCGATAATCGCACCAGTTACTTTTTTGGCACCTTCTATTGCGGCTTCTTTTGTATCTTTTCCTTCTTTTCGTAAACGATAAATATTTTCAATGACAACAATCGAGTTATCCACTAACATTCCAACACCCAACGCTAAGCCTGATAGTGACATAATATTAATTGTCACACCCGTAAAATACATCATCGCAATCGCAAATACCAAACTAACTGGAATAGATACAGCAATAATAAGCGTAGGCTTTATTTCCTTCAAGAATAAAAGCAAGATGAAAATCGCCAAAATGCCACCGACCACTAAACTTTGCATAACAGAACCAATAATCATATCAATATAAATTCCTTGGTCCATTAAATTGGTAAAGGAAATCTCATCATATTTCTCTTCTAACTCGCCTAATTTTTCCTGAATTGCTTCTGACACATTTTTCGTTGACGCTGTACTTTGCTTTGAAAAAGCTAACACAATCCCGTTATTTTCATTAACTTTGGCATAAACTTCATCACTGTTATTAGTCAATTCAATCGTAGCCACATCCGCTAATTTGATTTCTTCTAAGCCTTTCATATCAAACGTAAACAAAATAAGATTCTGTATTTCTTCCAAACTAGCGAATTTTTCCCCTACTTTGACTGTCATATCATCATTAATATAACCTGCTGGCATTGAAAAGTTCTCTGCTGTTAAAATTTGAGAAATTAAATCGGTTGTGATTATGCCATCTAAGGAAGCATTTTTGTAGGCTTCTTCTCGGGCCTCTTCAAATTGTTCTTTGCCTGCTTTTAATTCTTTTTCAGCAGTTTCAAGCTGTGTAGCAGCTTTGGTTGTTTCACTTACTAATGTGCTTTGGGCAACTTGTAGCATCGAACTGGTGGTTTCTAATTCTGTTTTTTTGCTATTGATTGTATTTTTGGCTTCATTCATTTGTGATAAACCAGCTGTAATTTGTGAAAGGCCTGTGGTTAATTGTTCTTTTCCAGCCGTTACTTCTGCCTGTTTTTGATTGATTTGTTCTAAACCTGCTGTTAATGCTGTATAGTTTTCATTGGTCTGGATTGCTTTTAAGGAAGTTTCTATTTTTATGATATGATTGGTTATTTCCATTAATTCAATCAGTTCTGCTCCCGTGATTTCTCCAGTTTGCTGTTTGGCTTCTAGCTCTGCTTTTCGGGTTTCTAAGGCAGTTTTTTGGGTTTGCAATTCATCTATTTGCGTATTTAAGGCTGCTAATGCCGTTTCTAATTCTTGCTTTTGGGTTGCCATTTCTGTTTCGGCTGCTGTTAGTTGGGCTAAATTGGTTTCTAGTTCTGTTTTGGTGGTGTTTAATTCCGTTTCTTTGGTGTGTAACTCAATTTCTGCTTTGGTGATTTCATTTCTGCCTGTTTCGATGGCAGATAAACCATCTGCGATTTCTTTGGTTTTTTCCGCTTTGGTTGCTTCTAATTCTGCTTTTCCTGTATTAATTTGCCCTTGGGCTTTGTCTAATTCTTTCTTTTTATCTGCTAGTTCCCTGCTGACATTTTCAAGCATTTTATCATTAATGGTATCAATTTTGGCTTGGTCTAACTTTATCGTAATTTCGTCTTGAATGGCACCATATGTGTCAACAGAAGCAACACCTTCTACGCTTTCTAATTCTGGAATTAACGTTTTTTCTACAAATTCTGTGATTTGACTACTATCCGCATGTTCCATATCAACTGCACTCATTAAAACTGGCATCATATCTGGATTGATTTGCATGACAGTTGGGGTTCCAACACCGTCTTCTAAATTGGCTTCTAAAACGTCTAATTCTTGGCTGATTTCAATCATCACAGAATCCATATTGCTGTCACCCGCAAATTCTAACATTACCATAGAATAATTTTCTGATGACGTAGAAGTAACATTTTCAATATTACTAATTCCCATCATTCCTTGCTCAATTACCTTGCTGACCGATTCTTCCACTTTTTCTGGACTACTTCCTGGATATGTGGTTATAATGGCAACATAAGGCAATTCCATGCTGGGTAATAAATCGGTTGTCAAATTCGTAAAGGAAACAATTCCTAATACAAGAACAATGACTACACCTACAAAAATTGTATATGGTTTTTTTACACTAAAACCTGACATTTCAACATCCCTCCGTTTTTTATTGACCGATGGTCAATATTATATACTATTTTTTGTGGTTTGTCAATGAAATTTCCTATTTATGTATAATTAATTTGTGTTTAAAATGTGTAGAAATAATAAAGCGGGCGATTGATAATCGCCCCTACAGTTTTTTATTTGGTTTCGTACCAATTTTTGCCTTCTTGTAAATCGACCTCTAAATCAACAGATAATTGAGCCGCCTTTTCCATGCAACTCCTTAATATTTGACTGACCTCTTCTTTTTCGCTTTCTAATGCTTCAATAATAAGCTCATCATGGATTTGCAAAACAATCTTGGATTGCAACTCTCTCTTCTTCAATTCTTGGTAAACATCAATCATTGCAATTTTCATAATATCTGCTGCTGTCCCTTGAATTGGTGCATTCATCGCTACTCTGTCCCCGAATTTTCTGACCATGTAGTTATTCGAATTAATTTCTGGAATATATCTTCTTCTATGAAACATCGTATCAACATACCCTTTTTCTTTGGCTTTTTCAATTTCACGTTCCATAAATGCCTCAATTCCATGATATTTCTCCAAATACGAATCAATATATTGTTTTGCCTCTTTTCTTCTAATTCCTAATTGCTCAGCCAAACCAAAATCACTAATCCCATACACAATTCCAAAATTAACTGCCTTTGCATGGCTTCTCATTTCTTTGGTTACTTCATCTAGCGGAACGCCAAATACTTGGGAAGCACAAATTTTGTGAATATCATTGTGTTCTTGGAAGGCTTTTATCATAATTTCATCTTGCGACATGTGGGCTAAAACTCTTAATTCGATTTGCGAATAATCGGCATCAATGAAAACTTTTCCCTCTTCTGCTCTGAATAGTTTTCTGATTTGCTTGCCCAACTCCGTTCGGGTTGGAATATTTTGCAAATTCGGGTCTGTACTACTAAGTCTTCCGGGTTGCTGCAACAGTCTGGTGAAATGTTGTGTGAATTCGCTTGGTTTTCGGATTGATAAAAGGCAGCATTCCTTCTACAAACGTAGAATTTAGTTTAGAAACTTGTCGATATTCTAAAACTTTTTCTATGATGGGATGCGTATCTCTTAACTTTTCTAATGTGTCAACATCCGTTGAATAGCCATTTTTATTCTTTTTCTTGAAAGGTAATTCTAGTTTTTCAAATAAGATATCACCTAATTGTTTGGGTGAATTAATATTGAATTCTTGACCTGCTAATTCATAAATTTCTTGGCTCAATCTTTCAATTTGCTTTTTTAACTCTTCTGACATTTTCTCAATATCATCTCTATCAACCAAGACACCTGTGAATTTCATTTCGGCTAACACTTCTGCACACGGCATTTCAATTTTTTGAAATAACTCTAATTGGTTTACTTCGTTTAGTTTTTGTTCTAGTATGGTTTTGGTTTCACCAATTACATAACTATACATAGCATATTTATAATTGATATTTTCTTCATCTTTCGAAACTTCGTCAAAAAAGCTGGTTTGTACATTTTCATTTTGCTTTTCTTGATTGTAATATTCTTCTAATTCTATATTCAAATGTTGTCTAGCCAATTCTTCGAACGAATACAAGCTTGACCCAGAATTTAATAAATACATGGCAATTTTGCTATCGAACATCATGTTTTTAGGCTGAATTCCTGCTTGTTTTAAAAGAATATATGCCTCTTTTATTTGATAGCTACATTTTAAAAGTTCTTCTTTTTCAAAAATTTGCTTAAAAATAGAAGGCTCAAATTTTACTTGATAGACTTTTTTATCTGGTTTTAGATAGACATTCATTTTTTGTATTTTCTGTTTTAGAATAAAAGCTGTTTCATCTGTTTGCGTTTCAAAATAGAAATAGAGTTCTTTCTGGGTTTCTATTTTATCGAAAAGTTCTTGTGGTGTTATGGATACAAGTTCAAATAAATTTTCTATTCTTTTTTCTGTTGCAGGTTCTGTTTCTTCTAATTTAAATCTTTCGATGAAACGTTTGAAACGCAACTCTTTGAATAACTCTAGAACGTTTTGGTTAGCCCAAGTTTCTAGTTTGCATTGGTTTAAATCTTTCTCAATTGGTGCATTAACATCAATGGTTCCAAGTGTGCGTGAAAGGAGTGCTAGGTCTTTGTTTTCCATTAATTTCTCTTTTTGTTTTCCTTTGACATCTGCTGTATCATTTTCAATTGCTTGGTATAACTGATCAATGGATTGATATTTTTGAATGAGATTTAACGCCGTTTTTTCACCAATTCCCGGTACTCCCGGAATATTGTCCGAAGAATCTCCCATAAGACCTTTTACTTCAATGAGTTGTTTTGGTTCTACGCCATAGGTTTCTTGGATTTTGTTGCTATCGAAATCTTCTGTTTCGGTTTTGCCTTGCTTTGTTCTAGGAATGCGGATGATTACATTCTCTTGGGCAAGTTGGAAAGAGTCCCTGTCTCCTGTTAGCAAGATGACTTGCAACTCTTGCTTGGCTCCCCATACACTTAAGGTTCCTAAAATATCATCTGCTTCATAGCCGGGCATTTCCATAATTTTTATATGCATGGCATTTAAGACTTTTTTGATGATTGGCATTTGTGCAGCTAATTCATCTGGCATGCCTTTTCGTGTTCCTTTATAGGCTGCATACATTTCGTGTCTTTTGGTTGGTTCTTTGACGTCAAAAGCAACGACTAAATATTCTGGATTTTCATCCTCTATGATTTTAAACATGATATTTAAAAATCCATAAACTGCATTCGTGTAAGTTCCATCCGCTGTTTGCAACATTTTACTTCCCATGATGCCATAAAAGGCTCGGTTCAAAATACTATTTCCATCAATAACAATTAATTTTTTCAAGGTTTCCTCCTTATTTTTCCATTTCTAAAATAAAACTTGTGCTTTATTTTATATCTATCTATACATTTCTCGCACTAACTCATCATGAATTTTTCCATTTGTTACAAGCATTGTATCTATCTTCTCTCTATCTTTTCCAACCAAATTTGTTACTCTACCACCAGCTTCTTGAACTAATAATTTACCTGCAGCTGAACTGACTCCAATACTTGGCTTAACATTTAAAACACCTTCAAGCTTTCCAGATGCACACCAACAAAGTTCAATTGCACCAGATACAATTAGACGGAGTCCTCTCACTTTAGAAGCTAGTCTTTCTTGTATTGCTAAAACATCTTTTATATGTTTGTCGTTATAATGTGAAGTTAAACAAAAGGAAATAATGCTATCATTCAATTTATTCTGGTTTGAAACTGTTATCTTTTTTCCATTACAGTAAGCACCTTCTCCTTTTATAGCATAATAAATGTCATTTTGATTATAATCAAACACAATGCCAAATATTGTTTCATCTTTTCTCTGTAAAGCTATAGATGTAGAAAATAATGGTATTCCCGCAGCAAAATTGATAGTTCCATCAATTGGATCAATCAACCACTCATACTCAGATTCTTTCGTAATTTCCCCACATTCTTCTGAATAAATTGAATGTTGCGGAAACCACTCTTGTATTTTTTCTACAATTTTTCTTTCCATAAAAACATCAACATCTGTAACAATATCATTTAACTCTTTGTTTTTAACATTCAATTTTATAGTTCTAGCTTCTTCATAACTATCTAAAACTACTTTTTCAATTGTATCTATAAATTTAAGGTTAATATCCATATTCCTTTTTCCTTTCACTAACAATGTTTAAATTTATTCATCATAAATTTTCCATTATCTTTTTCAAATACTCCAAAAATCCTTCTAATCCTTCACATATATCCTGATAAGTTTTATCAAAATTCCCTGTATACCACGGATCTGCAATATCTCTCGGATAATCTGAAAAATCTAATAATTTAACGATTTTATTTTGGCTGTCTTCTCCCAGAATTCTCTTCAGATTGCGGATATTTTGTTCTTCCATTGCTATAATATAATCAAACGTTTCATAATCTTTCTTGGTTATTTGTCTTGCTTTATGATTGCCACATTCTATTTTCATCTGTTCGAGTTTGCTTCGCGTACCATAATGTACTGGATTCCCTATTTCTTCTGTGCTAGTGGCTGCTGAATCAATATAAAATTTTTCTTCTAAACTTTCTTTTCTCACCATATCCTTAAATACATATTCTGCCATTGGCGATCTGCATATGTTTCCTAAGCAGACGAATAATACTTTTATCATAATTTCCTCTTTCTTTTTTCTAATTTAGCATTTTTTTGAACTATTAAGGAATCCTTAATCGTTCAATTTTGTCAATTTTTCCATATCTTTCTGAATTTGCTTCTCATACCTATCCTCCTCTGGGATAAAGCATTATGACCACACTTTTATCTTTCATTTTTCCTGTATAATTATTTTCATTTCCAGTTTCTAAAATATTTATCATATATAATTTTTCTGACATTTCATATACATTTTATAATTCAAATGTATATGAAATATTATATTTCCTACTTCAATTTTTTAATATCCTCTCCCATAATTTCAAGATAATCTTTTTCAGCTTGAGTTAAATGGGATTTCATATATTTATCATATTCCATATGTGCTTTTTCTAATGCCTTTTCATGAGATATTTTTCCACCACCTTCTAATATTTCTTTATGTGTCATAGTTAAAAATCCATCTAGTTCTTTTATCCAATCTTTCATTGTCATAGGATGCATATTTAAAGCATTAATTTCTGCTACATCTAAATAAGCTGATACCATTCTATTTAATAAATCTAATTCTTTTTCTGATAAATAATTCTTTGCAATTTCTGTTTCTGCTCTTGTAGGACTATTTTCTCTAAAATTAGTTAATCCAATATTCTCCTTTTCACTATCTACCCTATTGAAAATCACTTCTGCTGCTGTGTTCCCATGAACTGCATAATGCATTTTGTTTTGAACAGTTTTAAAAAATTCTTTTGTTTTTTCATCTCTTGCATCATAATCAATACTTGTAGCATATATATCTAAAATCTTTCTCCAAAATACTTTTTCTGATGAACGAATATCTCTAATTTTTTCTAGTACTTCTTCAAAATATACGCCACTGCCATCATTTTTAAACCTATCAACATTCAAATTATATCCTTTTATTAGATATTCTTTTATCAATTTATTTGCCCATATTCTAAATTGAGTTCCACGAATTGACTTTACACGATATCCAACTGATATAATTAAATCTAAATTGTAAAATTTTGTTTTATAATTTTTACCATCTGAGGCAGTTGTCAAGTTTTCCTTGACAACTGAATTTTCATTCAGTTCTTTTTCTTCAAAAATATTTTTTATATGTAAACTTATATTTTGTTTCGTTGTATCAAATAATTCTGCCATAGCATTTTGTGTCAGCCAAACATTTTCATCTTCAAGTCTAACTTCTATTTTAACTTGGCCATCATCAGAAGTATAAATTAATATTTTATTATTGTCTTGATTCATAATTTCATTATTCATTAAACTCCTCCTTGTATAATATAGTTAGGTTTTTAAATAAAGGATTTACCTATAAACCTA
>CAOJGX010000025.1 GCA_948435735.1 uncultured Clostridium sp. | reverse complement strand
GAAACTTTGCTTTCGGCCCTCCTTCGCCCAGGTGAATGTCGGTGATACGGAAGTTATGTGTGTGTGTGTGTACTCCTGCAAGACTTTGCGGATTTTGTATTAGTTTCATTTTTGTTTTCCCCTTCTTTTTGTATTTTCTATATTATTGTAAGTGTGCATTTTTCTAGTTAGCAGGTAATTCATAATCGCCCCTACAAATTATCGATCAATATTTCTATAACGAACATAACAAAATACACCTACTCCTAAAACCAACATTATCCCAATTAATATCCTCATGTTTCCTGTCTTAGGCAAGATTTTATTCGCCACTGTATCATCCTTAACATTCTTAACATTTGCTACTTCTACTGGATACTCTGCCTGTTCAATATCATATTGAATATCCAAAACATGCTTGGTTTCTATTTGCTGATTCTTATTTTGTGCTTTTTCTTTTACATGCAAATAAATTTTATCCGCATTACGAAAATCGGTTAAATTGACTTGTTCGTTTAAGTTTACTTTGAATGTCAAATAACACGTTCCATCTGCTTCCATTTTTACATTATCTGCTGGAATTTCAGACCAAGTATTATCCTTAATTTGTGTTGCATCTGTAGTTCCTAGAATGCAGTATGAATATGTATATTGATTGTCTTTATCACCAATTTTGATACCAGAAACTTTTATGGTCATTTCAGATACATCATTTTGTTCATCAATTTTAATATTGGTAATAAAGGCACTTGCTGCTTCAAAATTCGATGCCTTTGGCATTTTCTTGTCATTTGTATTGTTGTCTATTTCTGTTGGTGGTGGTGCTATTGGCTGAGTGTTATTGGTTTCATCACTTTTTTGTGTAAATGCTTTTAAAATTACATTTCCTCTTGTAGCTTCGTTTGGAAGTAATGCAAAATCTTGCCAAGTATTTTGTTCAAATCCTTCATCTATCGTGAAAAAACTTTCATTGCTATTAACAATCGCATTTTCAAAACCATTGTTTACTTTTGCTTCAATTGGAATTATCGCTTTTGTATCTGTTTCAAATTGTAACACAACTGCAAAATAGTCTCCTGTTATGGAAATTGGCTCAACAAACTCAATCGTATGATATCCAACTTCTATATCGATGCTATTACTTGCTACTTTGCCATCTTTGATTTTTACCTCTTGTAAATTCTCTTTTGCTCTATTATTTCCTGTTGGATTAACATAGACTTTACAATTTTTCCAGTTTTGCAAAGTATATACACTAATTTTATCTAATTTTTCTGCCTCACTTTGGTCACGTTCAAATACGTTTGATAAGTAAACTTTTTCTGCATCTGCCTGCAATTGTACAGCCTGCGAATAACCTAATAAATCATTTTGATACAGATTGGTATAATCTTTCTCATTTTTTGCCTTTTTTATGCCCCACAAGGAACGATAGACAACAGCATCTTCATACGAAATATAAATATAACCATTTTTTCCGATTGGATAGGTAAACACTGTATTATTTTCACTTGGCGTATAGCCATTTTTAACAAATTCTTGGATAAATGGGTCGCTTGGCAAATCTTGAAAATGGTGAATCCCGTATTGGGCATATTGCTCTTTATTAGCTTCAAAATTTGCTTTTTTCGCCTCATCTAATGTTACTCTTATTGCTTCTCCCCATGAATTTTTGGCAAGCCATGCGCCATTATTTTTTGGTTTGTGTGCATTGGAAAAATTGTCTTTGCTATAAGTATCATCCCAGCCAATAATAGTAACTGCATGATCCATTTGTACAGATTGGTTGGCCACATATAAGGCACCAGTTGTGTTATTATAATAGTTTGAATCGAATACGTTGGCACCATATATTCCAGCATATAAACCACCGTAATCGCTAATGTGAGATTTCATTTTTTGGATTAATGGTGTTTTTTCTGCTTCTGAAGTCGCAGAAAATTCCACTGTATCATATAAAGTCGTGATGATATTACTGTTTTGTATTTTAGCGATATCAATATTGTTTCCTAGATTTTCAAAAGAAAGTTCGGTTTCATTTACTGCTCCCGTACCATTTGTTAAATAATTCTGTGCGACGTAGAAATTGCCACTTCCGCCCAATTTTCTATTGAGACCTTTGTCGTTTACTTGGTTGTTCAAGAAGGTATTTCGCACGGTTCCATACGCCATGTGGGCTTCTGAAAAGTCATACTTTTGAAATGGTTTTCCATTTTTATAATCTTGCAAAGCTAAATTGGTTTCTAGTGCACTTAAAGTCGCAAAACTCCAACACAATTCTGTATTTTTTTGATTTTTTATTTGGGTATTTTCACCAAGAATATCTTTTAATGAAAATTGGCTAAGATTTGAATTTCCTTGTAAATAACGCATTTTTAGCGGATTATTTCTGGTTTGTAAAAAATCATCAGCTGTTTCAAGTTCATATTTCCTTGGTTGCAAGGTCTGACTTTTTTCCTCTTCTGATAAGTCTAACCAATTTTGGTATTCGTTTGTATATTCTACTTCTTTTACTTCAAAGTTTTGATTATCAGAAGCGATTACCTGGTGTGTAAAGCTGACGATTGTTACCAATATAACGAAATAAATCATTTGTATTTTCAATTTTTTCATTTGTTTTCCATCCTTTTTATGTATTTTTATTGATATACGTCTCTAAAATATAAACAGCAGCCAACGTATCTTCGATTTCTTTTTTCTTGCGTTTGTTGACATCTAAAAAATTCAAAGTTTTATTAGCTGCAACAGTTGTTAATCTTTCATCGATTGTTTCTAATTTTATGTGATTGTATTTACATTTTAATTTATGTAAAAATTTTTCTGTTATTTCCGCTCTTTCGGATTTGGTGCCATCCATGTTGTAGGGCATCCCTACAACCATGGTGGAAATTTCATAAGCTTCTATGATTTCATCTAATTTCTTTAATAAAAGCTTATCATTTCCTTTGTACATCACTGTTTCTAAGCCTTGTGCTGTAATTCCGAGTAGGTCTGTTACAGCTAAACCTACTTTTGAACTTCCATAATCGATTCCTAAAATTCTCATGATTCTTCCAATCCAATATAATATTTTACTAATTTTTCTAATAATTCATCTCTTTCTACTAGGCGAATCAAATTTCTTGCGTCATTATGACTTGTTATATAGGTTGGATCGCCAGATAAAATATAGCCAACCATTTGATTGATTGGATTATAGCCTTTTTCAACTAAAGCTTCATATACTTTTTTTAAAATTTCTCTTGTTCGTAAGCTTTTATCTCGCTCCACCTTAAAACTCATTGTTTTATCACTTGCCATTTACCTCAAACTCCTTTCTTTCGAAA
The DNA here is from genome assembly GCA_948435735.1 of uncultured Clostridium sp. Classification (GTDB taxonomy): domain Bacteria; phylum Bacillota; class Clostridia; order TANB77; family CAG-508; genus Scatovivens. The sequence continues at coordinate 24,114 of CAOJGX010000025.1, read as the reverse complement.
TTCTTATATATAATTGATTTGACTTTCCTCTTTTGGTGCATGATCAATATATTCTTCCAATTTTTTATTTAATTGTTCCAACCCAGTCCCTTTATAATAAGTAGAAACTACGAAATTCAATTTAGGAGAAGCAATTTTTTCCTCTTTTAATTCACGCACTCTTACTTTTTTACCTTTAATAATGCGTATTTTTTGAATTTCCTGCTCCTCTTCGATTAACTCAATTCCTTCAATTTCCTCTTTCAAAGTACTCAAAAACTCTTCTACACTACCTTCTTCCACTCCTGAAAAAACAATCATAAATTTGGGTCCCATATATCTTACAAATATATATTGTGCAGCCATCTTAGATTTTATCACATTACTAATTTCCGTAATGATGTCATTTCCCATTTGACGACTTACTTTTTCATTAATTTCTTCTATGTTGGTAATACGAAACATGCAAACTGCAGAAGTTGGATATTTAGAAAAAATCCTTTTGGCATTTCCATATAAATATTCTGCTGAATGAAGACCAGTAAATTGATCAATTCGGTCGATATTTTCAATTGTTTCTTGATAGGAAGTGGTTTGCAAAACAGCAATAATATTGTCTTTGACAACTTCGATAATGGTTGTGTCGGTTTTGTCAAAAGCATGTGCTTTTCCGCTTTCCATAATCCAATAGCCAATGTAAATATTGTCAATGTAAAGCGGAAAAAACATGGCAGATTTTGCTCTTCCCATTTCGACTTTTTGGTAAGGCAATTTTTCATTTTCTGATTCGATTGTGACATATTTAGGCGTAGCAGTTGCAACACTATCTTGAAAAATCTCTTCGGTATGCAAATTCGCTAAAGCTTCATAATGTTTTTCATCTACATTGGATGCTTTGATGACATATTCAGCGCCATTAAAGACAACAATGGTAGAATATTTTATGTCATATTTTTCGATAATGATTTCGTTTATTTTATTTAATTTCTGATCGACTGTTTCTTCTTGGCCTGCAATATTCATAAAGTCTTGTAAAACGCTCAAATTGTTAATCTTTTGATTAATGTTATGAAACGATTCTATTTTTTTCTGAATATGCACATTGTAAACGACTAATACGCCTATGACCAATAATAAAATTATTATTACTAGTATTATCAAAATATTCACCTCTATATTTCGTTTTTAAAATTTCTTCTTCATTTTATTCAAAGTATTATTCATACTATTTGAAAAACCACCTTGGTTATAATTTTGCTTTGTTTTTGGTGAGTAAGTTTGTCTGCTTGTTAACGGATACACCATATCTCCTAAATTTCTTAGTTTATTCATAAAATTCTTCGAATATCCATTAATCGAAACTTTGCAATTTAGCATTGCTTCTAGGTATTTTGAATATGCCATTTCCTCAAATGGAATACTGCAGTATTTTACACTGTCTTTATTAAATAATTCTGTCATAAAGGACATCGCTGGGTCATTATAGAAAGACATTCCACCAATAATGGCTTTATTGGTAAGACCTCTTACTTTTAGTTCTTTATTAATAACGACTCTTACTTTTTCTGGTTCTAAAACACCTTGTGTTTTTAAATCTCGTAAGAAAGCAGTTAACGGTTGAATGGTCAAGATATCCATGGATTGTACTAAATAGATTTCTTGGGCACTTGCAAAATAGGATGGATTGGTGTCAAAATCACAATCAATCAATACAAGCGAGTGACTTTGTACTAAGCTTGACAAAATTGGCTCTGCATTCGAGTAATCTTTTCCATCATTTGGAAGCGCTGTATAAACCGTTAAATTTTGTTTTACTTGGATGCCTTCTGCTACTCCTTGTTGTAATTTTTCAAGTGACGAATAGGCAATCTTTCTTAAACTTTCCTCGTTTTGTGTATAAATATAGTAAGAATTTTTATTTTTCGTCATATCTAAAATCGCTGTATCAATTCCAACCGAAGCAAATATTTCTGCTAAATTATTGACAAGGAAGGACACCCCATTTTTCGGACTTCCTAAAAAGGTTACGATTTTTTTATCTTTTGTCATCAAACTAGCTAAGTTTGACATCGAATAATCGATTGGAGAAGCAATGCTTTCTAGTGCTTCATTTCCATAATCAGAAACATCTTGAGGATTGTAAGTTGTTTGTTCTGTGAAAGAATCTGTTGTATCATATAAACTGGTATCATCTGCAAGATTTTCTTCTTGATAGGATAGGCTGTCATCTGCATCAAGCTCTGTTCCCATTTCCAAAGTATCCATTTCATCGTCTTCAAAATCTACAGCAGATAATAAATCTTCTTCATCGTCAAAATCAGATAATAAGTTATTTTCTGGCTGATTTACTTCTTCTACCATTTCTGGCTGACTAAGTTCCTCAACTTCTTCTAATTCGTCAAATTCAGGTAGCTCAATATCATCTTCTAAATCTAACATATCTTCTTGGTATAAATCATCAATTTTCTCTTCTTGTGATGGTTGGTTGGTTTGTGTTTGGTATTCGCCATATTCATCATAATCTTCAAATTCATCAAAAGACTCTTCTGCTAATTCTGGCAACGTATTTTCTTCTTCAAACTCGTCTTCTAAGTCAAAATCTTCAAAATCCTCTAAAGCATCTAACTCATCTAATTCTGGAAGCACAACTTCATCGGAAAGCGTATCGTCTTGTATTTCGTCTATCCCTTCATTGATGTCTTCTAATTCTCCAAAAGCATCAAATTCTGTATCGGCCCAATCATCTTCTAAATCTGGCAATACGTTATCTTGTTGGGTTTGTGTTGGTATTTGAGGATGTGACTGAATGGCGTTTCTTGGCTCTGGCTCTTCTATTTCTTCAGCAAACAAATCCATTTCTTGTTGCTGAATTGGCTCTGAAATTGGATTTTTACGAGGTCTTCCTCTTTTTCCTTTCGGTTTTGGTGTTGTATCAACAGGATTTTTACGAGGTCTTCCTCTCCCTCTTTTGACTGGTTGTATTTCTTGAACTTCTTCTAAAATATCTGCATTTGGTAAATTATCTGATATAGAATTGGTTGCCAATTCATTGTTATCAAAATCAAAATCTGGTATTTCAATATCTTCTAATTCGTCAAATGCATCTGATGCTTGCATTTGTGTTTCCTTATTTTCTGGTGCATTCGTAGTCTTACGAATTGGTTTAACAGGTTCTGCTCTTCTTAGGTTTTCTCTCTCTTCACGTTTTACTAATCTATCATCTCCGTCAATGTTTTGTCTTTGTACTGGTCTTTGATTATTTCTATTATTTTCCATATCTTCTCCTAAAACAACTTTCTTTTTAGGCTCTACTCTTTTGGTCAGTAGCTGTTCATCTTCTATTTCTGGGTTTGTTCTTTTTACGACTCTTCTTGTTTGTGTCATATTCTCAGCATTTTGTGGGTTGGTTGGAACGGATATGACTCTTCTTGCTGTATCTGATTTTGCTGTTTTGACAGAATTTGGTATCACAATTGGTTTTGTCATTTTGGTTTGATTCATTTTATTTTCTATAATGTCAATTTTTAAGCCCGTTCTTTTTTGATCTTCTTTTGTTGCCATATTCGTACTTTTCACACCTTTTACCATCGTACCACTCACTGACATGATATCTTGATACTTCGTTGAATGTTCCTCAAGTACCGCTTTTACATTCATCGGCAAACAATTGATGATGATTTTTAATTGTTCATCTGTATACTGATTCGCAATATTTTCAAAACTGCTCGCATATTTTTCTGTACTTTTTCCTAACTTTTTAAAATGTGCAATAATGTTTTGAATTTCTAATTCGCTTACTTCGTTTTCATTTTCAGCTCGATAATTGACATCGTCTGTATCAATTTTATAATACATTTTCGCTTCTTTTTTCGTACGAGGCTTATGAATTAATCGACACACCTCTTCCATACTTCGATCATTTCCAAGCAGTGCATTATAAACACCAATTCCAAAAATCTTTACTAAAAAGGAACTTCCCTTTGTATGCCTGTCCGAACAAATTAAAATAATGGAAATTTCATTGCCTTGTGTATCATGAGCTTCATCACTAATACCATCTAATTTCTCAAAAATAAATTTGTCGATGGACTCATAATTATTATTTGAAAATGGCTCTAAATCCTCACTTATGACAATTCTATCATAAGTTTTATCCTGTTGTATCTCTTTTTGTATTGCATTAAAATAATAAACGTTTTTATAAGATAAAATTTCCCTATAATCTTTCTGATACTTTTTAATAATCGCCTCAGAAATACTTTCACTATTTACTGCAAATAAAACTTTCATTTGTATTACCCCCTCCAGCCGTTCACTACTACGGCAAAAATTAGTGGAAGAACTTGACAAATCAATAAGATTGTTACAATCGTTATAATCAGTGCAAATCCTTTATCTCTAACATCTAACTTTCGAATTCCTATCACATATTGGAAAATTGACCCAATTGCAATACCAACAAAGCAAAATGGTATACTATAAATTCTTACCCCATTTAAGATATACGCTGTTACCCCATACGGTACAGACCCATATTTTTCTATGTATTCATTCATTTTTTCCTTGGTTGATTCTTTCATTTCTACTAATTCTGTTGCTTGATTGGATTCTAAAACTTCATTTCCCGTAATAGCAAATGCAACTCCAGAGCCAGCTACTGTAAAAATTGTTAGCATCATAATTATCACTTTTTTTAGCATATTAATCAAAACCCCTCCTTGCCCTTTTGCGTATGGCACACTTTTTTAACATTAATATCATACAATATATTGGCAAAAATAGCAACCTTTTCTTTGAATTTTTTTCTATTTTTTGATTAAAGCTTATTATATAAATATTGCATCCATTGATACACCGCATTTGCCCAATTTTTATCACTCGCATATCTAGCATTCACAGCACGCAAATTTGAACCACTATAAAACTTTCCACTTGCCATACTTCCATCATAAATCGCCGTATTCGGTGGATTCAAATAATATTTCACAAACACACGGGCAACTAAATCAATGCCCTCTTCATACGCCCCGAATGAATAGGCACCTCCATAAGGATTACGGTCCACTGCACCATAACCAAACAAATTCTTTTTCTGATGTGCAATCGCTGATGTTCCCCAACCGCTTTCATGAATCCCAACAGCTGCCACGAAAATTCCATTAATTTGATATTGCTGTTCTAAGTAATAAAAATAATCTGCATTTTCTTCAAAAACTTTTTTCTTATCGTTCCCATCACCAGTTAAAATTTGCCTGAATTGTTCTAATGTTAAGCCACTTGGCTTCCTCAAATCCATCTCAAAACTCAAATTCGCAAGCAATTGTTGTTTCGTATATTGCGTTTCATCTTTTTCTAATTTCTTCGGATTTTTCGTTGTCACACAATTGCTTGGTACATATCCTTTTATTTCAACTGTTGATATAAAATACCAATCTTCTTCTATTTTCAATACTTTAGCTGAAGCATCTTTATGTAATGTACAAATTTTTTCTGCCTTCTCATTTGGCTCTAGCCTTACTGCTACGGAATTGGCCACTACAAAAACCATATCTCCTTCTTTTACTTCCTCTTGATAATACTTCCTTCCTGTTCCTACTTCAACAATTCTTTCAACTGGTGCCTTCACAATATTTTCAGCAACTTGTTGTTCGGCTACCAATTCCTGATTTTGATATTTTTTAATCACAACCGCATTTTTCTTACCCATTCGGCCCTCCTGCAAAACTTGCACAACACCACTTGGCAATTCCGAATTATTTTCATAACGTGTTGTATACTCTAAATCAATCTCTTCAACCACCCTTTCTTCTTGGATATCTTTGGTAGTATTTTCCTTTATAATCTTCTCTAAATCTAGCGGATTTTGATTTTTATGAATCGTCTTTTGGCTTCCTTCCGTAGGATTAGCTGTATCAATGGCAAAATTTTGACTTGCAAAAAACAGCATAAAAGACATAAAAAATAAGCACAACAATAGTGTCATCACAACATACAAATTTCTTTGACTCGTATTTGACACTTTTAGGTGCTTCTTCATTCGTAAAATCCTCCATTATAAAAAACCTTTCTTTCATTTTAATATTAATATTTGATTTTGTCAATAACAAAGAATGGAATTTGTAGGGGCGACTTGCAGTCGCCCACCAAACAGATAGATTTCATCATTTTTCTTTTTTATAAATTTCACAAAAAAGCGAACCATTTTCATAGTTCGCCTTATTCTATTCAATTAATACAAATAATTCTCAGGATTTAACGTATTTCCATTTTGCCTAATTTCCAAATGCAAATGGGGGCCTGTTGAATTTCCTGTCGAACCAACCGCTGATATAACAGTACTTCTATCCACCGTTTGCCCAACTGCTGTAAAAATCTTGCTACAATGTGCATAATACGATTCAATCCCATTTCCATGACTTACAATCACCAAATTACCATACGAACCTTTATAACCTGCATACGTTACCGTTCCTGAAGCAATTGGTGTAACTGGCGTTCCACTTGCTGTCGCAATATCTAACCCTGTGTGAGCACCAGAACGAAGAGAACTTCTACTTCCATATCTTGATGTAATACTTCCACTCACAGGTCTTGACAAACTTACTCCTGCAATCGTTCCCACACTTGTTACAGTTTTATTCGCAATCACTTTCTTTTTGTTTTTTTCTGCCTCTACTTTACGTTTTTCTTCTTGTTTCGCATTATATTCTGTAATTTTTGCAACCTTTATGTTATTCAAAATTCCTGAAGCTTCTTCTGGTGTTTGCACTTTCAAATCTGTTGTATATTGTTCTACAATTCCTACCTTTAAACCAATGACATTTTCATCAATATCTGACTTCATGTTATCTACAATGGCTTTCGCCTCTTCTTCTGTTGAAACTGTCGTCTGAGTCGCTCCATCTACCGTTACGGCATAGGTTTTATAGGTTGTGATGGTAGCATCTTTTACTGCCATTAACACTTCTTTTTCTTGCGTTTGTTTATCCCTATTTACAAATTTTAATTCATACTCTGGCGTTTTGGTTTGCTCTTTAAAAGCAACATTGCCTGAAGTATCTTCTCTATCCTTTTTTATTTTTAACTCAATTTTATCTTTATTTTCAACATAACCTAACTTTTCCCCTGCTAAACGAACTTCATAGGCTGGTTTATATTTTATCACAACAAGGCTTACGATTAACAGCGTTCCAAAAGTGGTTATTTTTAGGGCTTTAGCAATCTCTTTCGTGTAATATTTCACCCACTTTAATAAAATAAACATTCACTTCCTTTTTTCTTATAATCTCATTAGAGCTTATTTCCGTATAAGATATCTGTAATCGGCAAAGCCTCAACAGCTATCTTAACTTCCTTTTTTATTATTTAATATGATAGTTACTATCATACGTCTTTTCCTAGTTGTCGAAAAAACGACAATATATATTATTATATCATATTTTTCGACTTTTTTCAAATTATCTTTTTAGGAATATCTTTATTTTTTTCAAAAATTTTCAAAATTATACATAATAAGAAATGGAATTTTTATCCATTTCTTATTTAATCTCTCTTTTTCTCGCTTTTCCTTTGTTTTTAATTCAATTTCATTGATAATAATTTACTAATTCCCTTTTCTTCCATCGTAATACCATAAACAGTATTAGCAGCCTCCATGGTGCCTTTTCTGTGTGTAATGACCAAAAATTGCGTATCACTACAAAATTTCTTCAAATATTCCGCAAATCGAAATACATTCACATCATCCAAAGCTGCTTCAATTTCGTCTAGTACGCAAAATGGAGCGGGATTCATTTTCAAAATAGCAAACAACAATGCAATTGCTGTAAATGCTCTTTCTCCACCAGACAACAAGGTCATATTTTGCAATTTTTTTCCCGGTGGTTGAACCTCAATTTCTATGCCACATTCTAAAACATTTTGCTCATCCGATAAAATCAATTCTGCTTTTCCGCCACCAAACAATTCTTTAAAAACTTCACCAAAATTCTTGTTAATCATTTTAAATTGCTCAGTAAACTGTTTTTTCATGGTATCTGTCATCTCTGCAATCACTTTTTTTAATTTGCTCATTGCCTCTTCTAAATCCAAGCGTTGTTCACTTAGGAAATCATATCTTTCTTTGGCTTCTTGGTAACGTTTGATGGAATCCACATCCACACTGCCCAAATCGCGTATTTGACTTCTCAAGCTGTTGACTTGTTTTTGAACTTCGGTAGGATTTTCAATGCTAGGAACTTCTCCCACATTGTTTGGCGTTAATTCGTATTCTTCCCACATTCTGTTTATCATTTGGTTTTGTTCTAAATCAATTTTTGATTTTTTGATTTCCAGTTTAGAAATCTGTGTTTTGATATCTTCTACTTTTGCATTTTGTTCTTCGATTTCTGCCTCTAATTTTTGCAATTTTTCATTTTTGGCAACTCTTTCTTGCTTCAATTTTTCCACATTGCTAGAAGCATTTTCTACTTCTTTTTCTAAGTCAATTATTTGCCCTTTTATCCTTTCAATTTTGGCTTTCAATTCTTCATTTTGGCCTGCTAATTGACTGATTAACTCTTTTTTCGTTGTGATCGATTGTGTATTATTTTGTATTTCTTGTTCAATTCTTTCCATAATTTCATTCATCGATGCCTCTCCCTCATCAAAAGAGGAAACAGAAATTTTTAAGTTTGTGATATTAAAATTCAAATCATCGATATAGGTTTGGTTCTCTTGATTCGCTTTTGTAAATTCTTCAATTACCGCATTTAATTCTTTGTTTTCCTGTTCTATTGTATTCACTTGCTCCTCAAATTGTTCTTGTTTTTGTGAAATTTCTTCTTTTTCTTTTTTGATATTTTCTCCATCTTCTCGTAATTTAGCAAGTTTGGCTTCAAACTTTAAAATTTCCAAGGCAATATTATCTTGTTTTTGTTTTTCGGTTGCATATAAAATTTCTATTTCTTGAAATTCTTTTTGTTTTTCCTCAAAGGTAATCAAAACATCTTTTATGCTATTTTCATATTCTTCTTTTTCTTTCTCCAAATCCTTAATTTTCTGTTCCAAAGTTTTTAATTCTTCTTCTAACTTCTTAATCTCGCTTTCTCTTCCTAAAATGCTAACTGTTTTCTGTGTCACAGAACCACCAGAAATCATACCAGAAGGATTAATAACATCACCACTCAATGTCACAATTTTGAAACTGTAACGATTCTTCTTTGCCAGACAAATTGCTGCATCCATATCTTCTACTAGCACGGTTCTACCAAGCAAATTCAAAATAATACCTTCGTATTTTTTATCTGTGGTTACCAAATCTGCTGCAATTCCTATGTATCCCGCAATTCCGCTCGAATTAACTTGATTTAATTTTTGTCCTTTTACCGAACTAATCGGCAAAAAGGATGCTCTTCCAATTTTATTTTCTTTCAAATAATTCACTAATTTCTTTGCATCTTCTTCTGTATCTGTGACAATATTTTGTAGACTTGCTCCTAACGTCATTTCAATCGCTGTTTGATATTTTTCCTCCACAGAAATCAAACTTGCTACAACACCATGAACGCCTTTTGCCAAACTTTCATTTCGTTCCATCGAATTCATCAAGGTTTTAACACTTTTACTGTAGCCCTCTTTTTCTTTTTCCGTTTCTACTAAGAATTTACACCTAGAATCCTTAATTCGATATTCTGACTGATAACCATTGATTTTTACGTCAAATTCCTTTATTTTTTCTGCACTTTCCTCTTTTTTCTGCTTACTTTCTTCTAAAAACTTTTCTAACTCTTTCTTCTTTTTCTCTAATTCATAAAATTCCTTTGATAAATCCTCTTTTTGTGAACGTGCACCATCTAAATCAGAAATGGTATCTTGAATTTGGGTTTGTAAGTTATGTTCTTGTTTTGTCAGGTTTTCTAAATTAGCTTTTTGGGTGCTTTGTTCATTTAAAATTTCATATTTTTTATCTGTATTTTCTTCTACTTTCTTCTTTTGGGTCTCGATTTCAAGTGCTTTTTCAGAAAGCGTTTTGCTGTATTCTGCTAATTCTGTCTCTTTTTCCTTTAATTCTGTCTCATATTTCTCCTTATTGTTTAGCATATCACTTCTTCGCTCTATTTTTTGCGTTTTTTCTTCGGATAACTCAGTATTTCTCTTTTCTAATTCTTCTATATCTACTTGATATCTTTCTGAATTTTCCAAATTGTTTGAAATTCTTTCTTGGCTAATCCCAATTTCACTATTTAGTTGTTCTTTTTTATGAGACACTTCAAATCCAATATTTTGTATCTTTTCGATTTCCTGAATTAATTGGTCAATCAACTCTTTTACCGATTCTTTCTCTAGTTGAATTTGGTTCGATTTCTCCTCTTCTTTGACTTTTTGCGTCTCAAAAACATCCATATTTTCTTGTAATTCTTTTATGCTTTTTTGGAACTCTTCAATGTTATGTACAAATAAACCAATCTCAATATTTTTCAATTCATCTCGCAAATTCAAAAACTTCTTGGCTTTTTCCGATTGTGCTTTCAAGGGATTGATCGTACTTTCTAATTCCGTAATAATATCATTAACCCTTAGCAAATTTAGCTTTGTATTTTCCAGTTTTTTCTCGGATTCCACCTTACGCGTTCGATACTTGACAATCCCAGCAGCTTCTTCAAAAATATGTCTTCTATCTTCCGATTTATTGCTCAAAATCTCATCAATTTTCCCTTGGCCAATAATGGAATAGCCATCTTTTCCAATCCCCGTATCCATAAAAAGTTCTTGAATATCTTTTAGACGACATGGTGTTTTATTAATAAAATAGCCAGATTCTCCACTTCGATAGATTTTTCTTGTTACTTTTACTTCGGAAAATTCAATTGGAAGTTTTCCATCCGAATTATCAAAAACAAGTGAAGCTTCAGCAAACCCTAAAGATTTACGATTTTGCGTTCCAGCAAAAATAATATCTTCCGATTTTGAGCCACGCAAAGATTTCATGCTTTGCTCTCCTAAAATCCAACGAATACAATCTGAAATATTACTTTTTCCTGAGCCATTTGGGCCAATCACGGTTGTAATTCCCGGCATAAAATCCAAGACGGTTTTATCCGCAAATGACTTAAATCCATACATTTCCAAGTTTTTTAAATACATTTATTTTTCCCTCTTTGTATTAATTTGCTTGTATATCATATCGTAAATTTGAAAAAATGGCAAGAGTGTTTGATAAGAAAAATTCGTATGTTTTTACAACTTACTATCAATGTGGGAATACCATTTACGTATTCCCACAAACAATTTATGCTACACTATATTTCACTTTCAATATAAATCAAACGATTATACTTCGCCACTCGATCCGTTCTACAAGGTGCACCAGACTTGATATAGCCACCATTAACACCAACCGCTAAATCACTGATAAATGTATCTTCTGTTTCTCCCGAACGATGGGAAACTACCACTTTATAGCCATTTTGCTTTGCTGTTTCAATACAATCTAGTGTTTCTGTTACGGTTCCGATTTGATTTGGTTTAATCAATATGGTGTTAGCAACACCTTGTTGAATGCCTTTTTCAAAACGTGTTCGATTGGTTACAAAAATATCATCTCCGACTAACATAATTTTGTCTTTCAATTCGTCACTTAATTTTTTCCATCCTTCCCAATCGTCTTCTGCTAAGCCGTCTTCAATGGAAATCAATGGATATTTTTCGGTTAATTCCTTAAGATATGCTATCATTTCATCGGTTGTCTTAAATTCTCCTGTTTTCCAAAATTCATAGCCTTGCTTATCCCCTTTTTTCGCTGCATCAAACATTTCTGTTGCTGCAACATCAATTGCCAAATTAATGTCTTTTCCCGGTTCATATCCAGCATGTTTGATTGCTTCTAGTATATACTTGAAGGCTTCTTCTTCATTCTTTAAATCTGGAGCAAATCCCCCTTCATCTCCAACAGCAGTTCCATAACCATTTACTTTCAATATTTTCTTTAATGCATGATACACTTCTGCTCCCATCTGAACCGCTTGTTTGATATTCCCAGCACCAGTTGGCATAATCATAAATTCTTGGATATTAACATTATTTCCTGCATGTTTTCCTCCGTTTAGAATATTCATCATAGGAATTGGCATCATTTTAGCATTGACACCACCAATATAATTATATAATTGTAGACCTAATGATTCAGCAGCTGCTTTGCAAACTGCAATGGAAACTCCCAAAGTCGCATTTGCTCCTAGTTTTGTTTTATTTTCACCTGCCATATTAATCAATTCTTCGTCAATTCTAATTTGTTCATATACATTCATTCCTTCTATTTTTTTGGCAATTTTTTTGTTGACATTATCGACTGCATTTAAAACACCTTTTCCGCCAAAACGTTTGTCGTCATTATCTCTTAGTTCCAAAGCTTCAAATGCCCCAGTTGACGCACCAGATGGAACAATTGCTTTCCCACAAAATCCTCCTTCTGTTACCACTTCAACCTGTACTGTTGGATTTCCTCTCGAATCCAAAACTTCTAATGCTTTCACACTCATTATTTTTAAACAATCTTTCATTTTTACCTCCCCGAAATTTTATGGTTATTCTTTCCAGAAAAACGAAAAATATGCAAAAAAAGTGATAACTTTAATAAGTCATCACTTTTTCTAATTCAATTTTTTAATTATATTTTTACATAACCACCGATTTGTTTGCTTTCAGCAACACCACCGATAAAATCTTTTCCACCTGCAATAATTACTGTGTCTCCTGTTTCTAATATTCCTTTTGACTTTAACTTTTCAATTCCTTTTTCAATCACTTTGCTTTTATCTTCATCAGCTTCTACAAGAACTGGTTCAACATTCCAAGCAATTCCTAATTGATTAAAGGTTCTTCTATTATCGGTTACAGCTAAAATTGGGCAACCTGCTCCCATTCCAGCAAGTTTTCTAGCCGAATCTCCAGAATTTGTGTAACAAACAATGGCTTCTACTTTCATATTTTTAGCAATCACACAAGTTGAATAAGCGATATTATCTTGTAATGTTTCTAAATTAATATTTTTATTTTCTTCAAACTTTCTCCAATAATCAATTGTTCCTTCCACTCTTGTAGCAATCTTTGTCATTGTTGCAACACACTCTACTGGATATTCACCCATTGCACATTCACCTGAAAGCATGACTGCACTTGTTCTATCATAAACTGCATTGGCAACATCACTTGCTTCTGCTCTTGTTGGTAATGGTTGATGTGTCATAGATTCTAACATTTGAGTTGCTGTAATAGCTGGTTTATTGGCTCCGTTACATAATTTGATAAATTTCTTTTGCATGATTGGTGGCTCTGTGAAATCGGTTTCTGTTGCCATATCTCCACGAGCAATCATTTGAACATCTGCTTTTTCTACGATTTCTTCCATGTTACTTAAGCCTTCTACATTTTCAACTTTTGTAACAATTTTAACATCGGTTCCACCATGTTCATCTAATACTTTTCTTACTTGATTAATGTCATCTACATTTCTTGTAAAAGATACTGCAACAAAGTCATAATCATGCTCGCAAGCTGTGATTAAATCATCAATATCTTTTTGTTTTAATGCTGGAAGGCGAATGGCTGTACCTGGTAAATTCATTGTTTTTCTGCTTCCTAAACCATTTCCATGAACAACGGTACATTCAATATTGGTTCCATTAATGTTGTCAACCACTAATTCAATGGCACCATCATCAATTAACACTTTCGCTCCTTGTTTTAAATCTTTGTATAAATCTTTGTACGATACAGAAACTCTGTCTTTGTCTCCAACAATATCTTCTCCACAAACCAATGTAAATTTTTGACCATCTTCTAATTTTATTTTTTCATTCTTTCCTGTTACTAACATACCAGTTCTGATTTCTGGTCCCTGCATATCAAGAATCATAGGAATTGGTAAATCCAATTCTTTTCTCAAACGAATAATATCTTCTGTTTTTTCTTTTTGTTCATCATAACTTCCATGAGAATAATTAATTCTGCAAACATTTAAACCTGCTACAAATAATTCTGGTAACTTCTTCTCACTTGCCGGTCCTATGGTTCCTACTATTTTTGTTTTCTTTAAAGTTTTCATTTTTTATCTCCTTTTCATTTTAGAAAATTTTTACTTGATTTAAAGTATATCACAAATTGAACACAATATTCAAGTCTTTTTTTCAAATTCTTTACAAATTCTAACATTATTTTACTTTTTTTCTTATTTTACTTATATGATATGCACCAAATACATCCATGGCACTTCTAAAATTTATTTTATTTCCTATTTAATAAAATCTTCCATTTCTCCATTATCAAAATATAGCGTTTCTTCGTGTTTCTCTTCATCTCTTACTGGCAAAAAAATAGATAATTTTACTGGTCTATGACCACATTCTGGACATTCATAAACAATCATTCCACACGCATAATTACCAACTGGAATATCTGCTTTTTGGTGAACCTTCATTAAATGGCGTTTATAATATTCTGCATCAGCATGAGAAGTATAATGTCCTACCATCATCGGTAACCTATAAAGCTGACGCTTTCTTTCTTCCATTTTAGTTTGACATTGACTACAACAATCATCATGAAAAAAAGCATATATTTTTCGAAATACTCCCATTTTATCTCTCCTTAACTGTACGTGCTTCTTCTAACACATTCACCATCATATCTGCTTTTGAAATACCAGTCAAAATATATTCACTATCCATACGCCAACGTTGGTTTGATGTAAATGTATTGACTCTAATTTTAATATTATCTATTGTAAACAAGAAACTTACTCGACCACTTCCAGCAAATATTCCAACACCTGTTTTTCCATCATCCACCCAAGTTTTTGAAATACGACTAGCTGGCTGAATAAAATATTGGAAAGGATTCCAAAAAAAAGCTAATGCAATATCTCCATGAACAACATCGACAACGACTGTACATCCTGCCCCATAAAACGTATGATTACGTTCAAATCCTTTTTCATTAAGCATTTTTTCAAACTTTTTCTGTGTTTGCTTATACATAATTTTTCCTGCAAAAATCCACCATATAACAGAAAGAAAACTTGGGCCCATATTTAAAATAACCGCCATCGTTCCTTTTTGGAAAAATTTTGCACTGATTAGAAAACATACTGCACATATTAACATTGGTGCAAATATGTATGATAATAAATAAATCATATTAAATTTTTTTACTTTTTGATTTTCCATTTTCGTAAACTCCTTTTATTTTATTCTAATTATTTTATACTGTCTACTCCCATTCAGACTTTTGTTTTTTCTTTGGTACCCAAAAATATGGAAATATTCCCAATCTTGCACCAATTGCATGAAATATTGGAAAACATACTATTACTGTAATACATTGAATCATTGTAATCGGAAGCTCTGTATAATCTTCTTGGCTTATTTTTCCACCATTTCCTATCATATCAATATAAAAATCAGTACGACTAAGTTTTTCAGAATATTGAATTTGGCTTAAGAAAGTCTCACTACTTGTTAAATCCTCATAAACAATTTTTCCAACTGGTAAAATTGCATTTCCTGAATATATGCTATCTCCTTCGTGTATAACAGATTCTTCATGAATACGAGCTGCTACAATCTCACCAGACGGCAAAGTTAATGCCTGCATATAACTGCCTCCATAATATCCTCCACCACGATTGCGATATTCAATTCCCGGTGAAATAACTGTAAACGTGTCATGTGATAATAATTCGTCTATACTTTGTGCCCTAAAAACAGCTTCTCCAGCAACTCCACCAATTTCTCCCTCTTCTACTGTATGTTCTTCAACATACGTTTCGTACTTTTGTGGCAAAACTTTTTCAGCAATTTTTACAGGAGCAAAACTAACCAAAAAACCTAGTAATAAGCATAGCCAAATATCAAATCGGAGATGATAATACCTCATTTTTTACTCCTCCTCCAAAGAAAGATTTTCAAATTAAAATATTGAATCCACATTGCGTAAGAAAATAATCCCTTCCACAATATCCATAATCGAGTAAATCAAAACAGCTATACCAATTGCAATTCCTATTGTTTCAGCTTTTATTAAAACATATAAACCGCAAATCAAAATCAAAATCGCAATCACAAGTGCCGTTTTCCACTCATTAATTCCTAAATTTTTCAATTTTGTTACCAAACCAAGCCTCATCAGACCGCTATAGATAATCCAAACGCCTATAATGATACGAAAAATCGTTGCTATCGTATTACTATACGCAATCGTGATAATTCCTATAATAATAGCAAGAAAACCATAAATCATCTCGTAATTATAAAAATCATACGTTCCTTTTGCTACAAAATAGCTAATTAGTTTAATCACACCAAACGCAATAAACACTGCACCTAATGTATAAGCCACAATTTTCATCGTCACCATTGGATTACAGATGATAATGACCCCAATAATGGCTGTAATGACAGACGTTATAATAGACGTCCAACCTGTCTTTTTTAAAAATTCTTCCATTTAAAATCCCTCCTTTATCGTTTTATTTTATTTGCATTATACAACAAAAATTTTTGTAAATCAATATTTTTTTACGATTATCGATAAAAAATATCGGTCAAATTCGAAAGCAAAAAGGCCCCTTCTTTAATTAAATTATTCGTCCCAACTGAATTTTTCGCCAAAATACTGCCCGGCACTGCAAAAACATCTTTTCCCTGCTCTAGTGCCCAATTAGCTGTAATTAAACTGCCACTTCTTTTCTTAGCTTCTACAATAATTACTTTATCAGAAAGACCACTAATAATTCGATTTCTAGCAGGAAAATGCTGTCTTTCTGGTCTTGTCTGAAAGCCATATTCTGATACAATTGCTCCTCCTTTTTCCAAAATTCTTTCAAATACCTTTGCATTTTCATATGGATAAATATCTTCATCTGCCACAGAATTTCCTAAAACAGCTACGGTCTTACCAATTTCTGAATCCAAGGCCCCCAAATGAGCATATTTATCAATTCCAAGAGCAAGCCCACTGATAATATTAATATTTCGATTTGCCAAAGCCTTTGCAATCGCTCTCGCCAAGGTCTTTCCATTATTTGTAGCCCTTCTACAGCCAACCATTCCGAACATTATCGCCATCCAAAATCTCTTCGTTCCCACGCACATATAAAAACGCTGGCTTATCCTCAATATGATGCAATTTCTGTGGATATTTTTCATCCTTTATTGAAAATAATTGTATTTCTTTGTGTTTCATATACTCTAAATTTCGCTTGGCTTCCTCTAAATTTTTACTTGTCAAAATCTGACGAATTTCCTTTTCCTCGATTTCACAAGCCACTAAATCCGGAAACTCTAACTCCCAGATTTCTTTTGTATCATATTTATTTAACAATTCTAGTTTCGCACTATTTTTAATTTCCAAACTAGAAAACCATAAATCATATAATTCTTTCATTGTTTCCTCCTTTACTAAAATAAAAAGAGCATATCTTTTTTTGATATACCCCCATCTATCTTTATTTATTTTGTATTTTTGCTGCTTTTACAACATTCGTCAGCAACATGGCAATTGTCATTGGGCCAATTCCGCCCGGAACTGGTGTTATATAACTTGCTTTTTGGCTGACTGATTCAAATTCTACATCTCCCACAATGCTTCCATCATCCCTTCTGTTAATTCCTACATCTATGACAACTGCCCCCGCTTTTATCATATCACTTGTTACAAACTGTGGTTTTCCAATGGCAGAAATGACGATATCTGCATTTTTTACAAGGTCATGAATTTTCTGTGTTTTAGAATGGCAAACTGTAATGGTTGCATTTTGAGCCAGCAAGCATTGTACCATTGGTTTTCCGACAATATTACTTCTTCCCAAAATGACTGCATTTTTGCCTTCTACTTCAATTTGATATTCCTCTAGCAATTTCATCACACCAAATGGAGTACAAGAAACAAAACAATCTTCTCCAATCACAAGATTTCCAACATTCATTGGATGAAAACCATCCACATCCTTTTCTGGCAAAATTGTTCGGAACGCTTTATTGATGTCAATCTGCTTTGGGACTGGACTTTGCAACAAAATTCCATGAATGTTTTTGGCCTCATTCAATTGCTGAATTAAGGTTAACAATTCCTCTTCTGTCGTGGTTTTATCTAGCAAAAACTCCTCAAACTCAATGCCCACCTTTCGACACGCCGAAGATTTATTTTTCACATATACCTCTGAACTACTATTATCTCCGACCATAACAACCGCCAATTTAGGCTGAATTCCAGTTTGCTTCAATTTTTCAACTTCTTGTTTTAAATCCATTCTAATTTTCTTTGCTAATTTTTTACCATCTAATATTTCTGCCATTTTTACTTTTTCCTTTTCTTTAAAATTTATATTTTACATATACTATTCCTAACATTGCTAAAGCAATCACTCCTACAAATAGAACATCTGCCATATTATGCCCCACTTCTGGCAAAACGCCAATCTCATTTAATATTTCTGCATATTCACTATCAACTTCATCATTACTGCCATCCGCTGGCTGTTGGGTTTGATTTTGTGCTTGATTGGTCGCTTCATTTTCGTCTTGTTCTTCTTCCTCTTCTTGTATTTCTGGTTTGGTACTTCTTAAAATACCAGCTTTGATATACGCTTCTCCACCATCATATTTGATTTTATACCAACCATTGCTATATTCTGCCACAACCATAACTTCTGTTCCCACATCTAAGCCACCAACTCTGTCGCTCTCTACAGAATAACTAGCACGTATGTTGCATCTTTCCTGTACATACATCGTTTCGTTTTTCTTGGTTTCTGTTGGTTTTTCTGGTACTATTTCTTGTTTGGTTGTATTTTCTGCTTTCGTATTTTCTATCTGATTTTCTTCTGTTGCATAAGCTTGAGAGGTTACCATTACAATCATTAGGAACAACGTTCCTAGCTTCACCACCATTTTTCTCATAACTTTTTTCCTTTCTTCTCTTAACAACTTCAAAATTACTTGTCCATTTCTGCTTTGACAATCAAGCGTTTCGCTGAATAATTTTCACAGGTAATTAAGGTAATTTGTGTTTTTCCTTCTTCTTTTCGTAGCAAATTCAAATCAGTTGGTTCTACTGAAGAAATTTCTGTTATTTTATATTGGGTAGAATTTTGGTCAGTATCTATGATTTTAATTTCGTCCCCTATCTCCATTTCATCTAGTTTTTTAAAAATATTTTCGTAATTATGACCTGCTATACAGAAATTTCCTTCTTGGTTTAAATCATCTTCTCCATATAGTTTAATGACACCTTTTTCTAAGGCTTCCTCTTCTACTGTCTCTAAAATTGGTTGCTCAACCCCAATTTTATCAATCACAATTTTTCCTAAAACTTCATACTCATTTTGTATTACTTCTTCCTCTGCAGAAGTTGGCTCTGCTTTTGTTTCCTTCATTTTGTGCACTAACGTATATACACCAAATATAACGCCTATAATGACTGCCAAAATGACAACAATCAGCATTAAATTTTTCACATAATCAAAGTCAAATTCAACTTCTTCATCGGATGAATGTTTTCCACTTCCCATATAAATACCTCCCTTATCTTATGAATAATAGTGACAAAATAATCACTCCAAATACAATTCGATAGATTGCAAATACTTTAAAACTGCCTTTTTTTAAATATTCCAATAAGAATCCAATCACAATCATTCCAACTATAAAACTAGCTAATACGCCCACCACAAACGCCAAACTGAATTCAAATGCTTCTAAACTAAAGATGACAGCTGCAAAAATAATCGGTGTTGATAACAAAAAGGAATATTTCGCTGCACTTTCTCTGTCTACGCCCAGTGCTCTAGCTACTGTCATCGTAATACCAGAACGTGATACACCCGGAAATGCTGCTGCAATCGCTTGTGAAATTCCAATCAAAACAGCTTGTAATAAAGTCATATTTTCATAATTGGTATCTGATTTTGCATGTTTGTCAACGATGTATAAAACAATTCCCATGACAATTAAAGCAATCGCAATTGGAAACACGCTTCCACCAAATACCATGTCTGATAATTTATCAAGTATCAAACTTAGAATTCCTGCTGGAATTGTTGCAATGACTAAATACCAAAATATTTTGCCTTCTACTGATTTTTCTTTTTTGAAGACTTGGTTAAAGCCACCTTTAATAAGAACTATCCAATCTTTTATGAAAAATAAGGAAATGGCAAGTAAGGTTCCAAAATGTAAGGCAATATCAAAGGATTCTGGAATTTCACTCCATTTAAAAATCCACGGAAATACTGCTAAATGAGCTGAACTTGAGATGGGTAATAATTCGGTTAAACCTTGCACAATTCCTAAAATGAATGCTTGAAATATCGTCATTTTTTCTGTTCCTTTCTTTGGTTAAAATTTACATGATTTTCATGTTTTGTTCACATAATCTTCATGATTTTGTGTATTAGGTTGAATTTATATTTTTATGGTTTTTATTTGCGTTTTGCAATTTTGTGGTTATATTTTGTGGGTTATGTTTTTGCAATTTTGCGGTTATATTTTACAATTGGGTTGTATTTTTGCGGGTTGTGTGGGCGATTGATAATCGCCCCTACGTTATAGAATATGGTATAGTGTTTTTTTAATGTATTCTGCTGCACTGATTGGTGCAACCTTGCCGGGTAGGGCTAGGGCCCAAATTGTTTTGATTTGTTTTGCTTTGGCATATTCAAAATCCACGCCACCTGGTTTGGAGGCTAAATCTATGATGAGTACCTCTTTTTTTAGTAAGTCTAATTTTGCTTTGTCTAAAATTTGAACTGGTATGTTGTTAATAATGATGTCAAATTGAGGTAAATTTTGTGCTAAGTCTTCTAATTGGATCGGTGTATAGCCATATGCTTGAATATAGGCTAAATCTTCTTTTTTTCTAGCTTCACAATAGACGTTTGCTCCAATTCCTTGTAGCATTTTGGCAACAATTTTTCCAATTCTCCCAAAGCCCATAACTAAAATACGTGAACCTGAAAGTGTTTTTGGAAATTCTTCCATGGCAATTTGGATGGCACCTTCTGCGGTTGCTATGGCATTTAAAATAGCATATTCTTCGATGTCTAAGATATCATAACTTTCAATTGTTTGGTCTTGTTTTAAGCTTTCGCTTAATTTTCCTGCTATGAATTTTTTACCTTTTAAATTTGGAACTAAATCGGCCAAATTAACTTTGGTATCACTAAATGGTGCAGTTATTGTTATGCCATCTTGTGATAATGGTATCGAACTTATGATTGCCTGTGATTTTTGGGTTGCTTCTTGCAGTGTATGACAGTTTTTTATGGTTTTTATAGAGCATAATTCTTGTGCTTTTTCTAATGCATAAATAGCTACTTCAAAGCCGTCTTCTGCTAGCATTTTTGCTAAATTTACTAGGCGTAAATCTCCACCAATGATTGAAATTTTCTTTTCCAACTTATCCTTCCTTTCTATTTTTCTTTTTTTAACTATATGAAAGGAAACTGTTTTTATTCTAATTTGAGCCTAATTCTTTTTGATTTTCTTCTTTTTGGCGTTCTAATTCTAATTCTTTTTCTTTTTTCAATTTGGTGTCTTCAAAAATTTTATCTACTTTTTCTTCTACTTTTTGTTTGGCAAAATTTTCACTCATGTCTCTTACTAAACTGTTGGTGGATTCTAGATATTCCCTAGCTTGTTTTTCTAGTTTAAAAATGTTTTTTCTTTCTTCGTTTTCTTCTTTTTCTAGGCACTCATTTTCCATTTTTACAGAAACAGTGATATGTTGTTTTATGTTTTCAAAAACTTGTTCTTTATTGGCCATTTCTAGCAATTCGGGTTCTATTTCAATGGCTTTATTTAGGAAATTAATGGCCATGTCTTTTTCGCCTTTTAAGACATAAATCTTGGCTAATTGATAATAGGCTTTGGCTTCTAGTTCGCCATATAGGCTGTGTTCAAAGTATTTTTCGGCAACGTCTAAGTCACCTTGGATAAAGGCAATTTGCCCTAAATTGTAGTTAGCACCATAGGCTCTATGGTTGATTTCTGCAGCTTTTTCATACATTTCTTTTGCCATTTGAAATTCGCTTAGCATGGTGTAGACAATTCCTAGATTGTAATATAAGTCAAAATCAGTTGGTCGATATTTTAAGGCTTCTTGATAGACGCGTTCTGCTTCTTTGAATCTGGCTTGTTCGCATAATAATTCGCCAAGTAAAATGGAGCATTCATATGAATCTGGTTTCTTTTTTACTAGATTTTCTAGCATTTGAATGGCTTCATTTTTCTGCCCTAAATCGTTTAGTAAATCTGCAATTTTAAAATAGGATTTGTAGTCATTCCTTTTGATGTCAACCAATTTGACATATTCATCTATGGCTTTTCGCATGCCACCTTCTTTTTCGTAGATTTTGGCCAATAATTTATGCCCTATATAGCTTTCTGGATATTTGGTTACTAATTTAATTAAAACATTTTTAGCTGGTTTATATTTGCCTAATACCATCAATATTTTAGCCCACATCCCACTGATGACTTCTGAAAAATTGAGACCTTTTAACTCCATCAAAATAACAAAACATGGTAATAAGATGGAAAAAATATAACGTAAATTTTTAAAAAAAGAGTTGGCCTCGATTCCAGTTTTTATTTCTATAAAACTAACGGTAATTCCAATGGCTTGTAGAATTAGAATTCCGATGTAATTGGTATCATTTTTTCGGATAATTTTAAAAAATATGATGATGAATATAGAAAAGGCTACCAAATTGAACAATATTTTCTCAAGCACTTTTGTATTCCCCCTTTATCGCCTTAAGCAATTCATTGGAGGCATTATATCATAGAAGAGTAATTTAGACAATGGTTTTTTGAAATATTTTGAGGATTTTATGATTAATTTATGATAATGTCTTAAGTAGTAACTTTAGAAACGGTATCATACTAAATTTTTTAGTTATCTAGTGAAAATAAATTGGATGTACACATTTGCACATCCAATTTTATGAAAAAAATCTTTTTCTGTGTTGGCGATTTTAAACCAAATCAAGATAATATCTGCCTGTTCTATACGCCCAAGATTTTATTTTACCAGAGTCAATCTCATTTTCTATTTTGTCAATTATTGCCCTTCGTTCCTCTTCATTTAACTGAACTTTAGGTTTGTTTTGACTACCACTTTCAATATAGCCTATTACCGGTCCAGTGAGCATTGGTAAATCACTTTGATTATCAAAATAGAAATTCCACCTATCTTTTAGACCCTCAAGCAATTTTATATACAAGCTTGAACATCCGTTATTATACTTCTTGATTGAATCTTCATCATTGGAAAGTTGCATATCACCACATCTGTCATCATCAAACCGAAATGGCCAAAAGCCAATGATAACATCTTGACAGATTCTGATGTCATCCTCATAAATATCAGCGTATACCCTAAAAAATGCCTTTTGTTTGGCAGTCTGTTTTTTGAACCTAATCTTATATCTATGATAGTTCAAAACTGTTTGATAGGTACTTCCAAAAATTGCATATAACATACCCAAGTCATTAATCATCTCAGCTTCAGAGCGAGTATCTTCATGGTAGCTCGTGACCTCTCCAAAATGAACTTGTCATTTAAAATTGGGATTTGGATTCCATGTGTTTTTGTCGTTATGGTGCTGAGTTGTAGTGGATTGATACACCGAATCATCCCAAATATCAAATTGGACAGTAGTACTGTAATTTTCTGCTACTGGAATCTCATGCGTTTCTTCATAAAGCTTTAATTTTCTCTCGATTTTTGCTAAAAGCCGTTTAGCCGTTTCTTGCTCAGGGCCAAAATCCAACTTAACACGAGATTGAAGTGCTTCAATTCGATGTTTTAATTTTGAGTATTCTTCTAGATTAAACTGTTGTTTTTTCATCATCACATCGCCTCCTATAATTTCATCATGTAATTATGTACATAATAATATTATACCATTTACATAAAATTGTCAAGTTTTTACAAAAAACCACAACAAAAAAAGCCCCTATAGTAGACTTTTTCTATACAATGACTTCTCTAATGGAGCAGGTAATTCGGTTGTAGGACATCAACCCATTGCTATTTCTGCTTTAAAATAAAAATCCCCCAGTATAACTGGGGGATTTTCATATCGGCCTATAAGGC
>CAOJGX010000024.1 GCA_948435735.1 uncultured Clostridium sp. | reverse complement strand
GTAGTGAATATGCTTTTCAAGTTTTTTACCCCAACTATTGACATTGAACCAAAAATATATGAAAATCTATTGATTTTTTATTGATACAAAAAACACCAAACCATAAAAGTTTGGTATCAATGGAGCCACTTGTCCGAATCGAACGGACGACCTACTGATTACAAGTCAGTTGCTCTACCAGCTGAGCTAAAGTGGCAAAATTGCAAAATTTGGTGACCCCTACGGGAATCGAACCCATGTCTCCGCCGTGAAAGGGCGATGTCTTAACCGCTTGACCAAGGGGCCATAAAACGAATATATTTTTCAATATATTCGTTTGGTGAGCTATCCGCGACTCGAACGCGGGACAACTTGATTAAAAGTTATCGTTTCCTTTTTTTTCTCACCAAACCAAGTTAAATACTGCGTTTTCAACTTGATTGTTGTGATATAAACCACATAACTCATACTTCTTTTGCAATACAGTTGAATTTTAATCAAGTGGATTTAAGTCAACTGCTTATTTATTTTACAGGCTTTTTTCAATTTTGTCAATACTTTTTTAAAAATTTGTTAAATTTTTTCATATTTTATTATAAAATACTTTAAAATCATTTTCAAACATTTTATTTTATATCGTTAGTATTAAAAGTAACGTTATTATAAAAAGTATTAAAATTATTGACAAAGTGTCAAAATTTTGTTAAAATAAATGTATTAAAAGTAACGAAGGTCAAATTTGATACTTGAAAGGAGTAAAAAAATATGAATTTATATGGAGTAGCAAGAATAAGCACAGGAAAACAAAATATTGAAAGACAAGTCAGAAATATTTTAGCCAAATATCCTGAAGCAACAATAATTAAAGAAACTTACACAGGTACAAGGCTTGAGGGAAGAAAAGATTTTGAAAATCTTTTGAAAATATTAAAGCCCCAAGATACAATGATTTTTGATAGTGTTAGTAGAATGAGCAGAAATGCTGACGAAGGTTGCGAATTATATGAAAAATTATTTAATGACAATGTCAATTTAATCTTTTTGAAAGAGCCACACATCAACACAGAAGTTTATAAAAAGGCATTGGAAAATCAAATCCAAATAAGACTAGAGACAGAAGATAAAGCCACAAATGAGTTAATCAACACAATCATTGAGGCATTGAATAAATATACTATTGAATTGGCAAAAAAACAGATTAGAATTGCATTTGAGCAGGCAGAAAAAGAAGTACAAGATTTGCACCAAAGGACATCAGAAGGACTGTTGACAGCCAAACTTGCAGGAAAGCAAATTGGACAGCCTAAAGGGGCAAAATTAACTACAAAGAAGTCAAAAGAGGCAAAAGCAGTTATTTTGAAACATAGCAAGATTTTTGATGGCACTTTATCAGATGAAGAGGTGCGAAAATTGGCTGGAATATCAAGAAATAGTTTTTATAAATATAAAAAAGAATTAAAACAAGAAATTGCATAATCGTTGAAAGTGGGTGAATACTCACTTTTTTAATGTCAATATTTTAGAGTTATAAACTCTAAAGATTATCAAAAAGCAATTTTGAAGTGCGAAAAAATGTTATAAATATAGGATTATTGAAAACACTTTTTCATAATGCGAAAATAAGCAAAAACTAATGAAAAAAACAATATATTGCATAAGGAATTATACTGTTGAAAAGTTGATTTTTAGCCAAAATTTAGGTATAATATTATTATAGTAAATAAACAAATGTTTTGTAGTTTTAGGGGCTTAATTTTGGGATATTTTAAGTATAAATGTTTAGTATTGCCCCCCTCTGGAATATTCTCTTATTGAAAATAATAATTTGTAGTCTGTTTATATACAAGTTACACTTTATAAAAAAAGAATATTTTATTAAAAAACTATTTACTTATAATAATTATAAAAAAGGAGGTGAAAAATGATACAAGATAATTTTAATAAACAATTAAGATTGATAAATCTTAAGCCAACAGGAGAGCAAATGATAGAAAATGACTATGCTTTTTATATGTTTCCTATTCCTGTAATGGTATATGCAAATAAAGTCTTAACAGATAGAGAAAGAAGGCTATATTTTGCAATTGCAGGTCAATCAGGAGAAAACAAGAATGGCAAGCCTTGTCATTGGGCTATCAGTCATTTTTGTGCAATAGCACATATAAAATCAAATCATTATTCTGAAGTATTGGAAGGGTTATGTAAAAAGGGATTTATTATACATAAGAATTTTGAATCAATAAAAGTGTTATATCCTATATCAGAAGAGGAATATATTGCACCTAATGGAGAAATAAAAAGAAAGGCAACTTCCCCAGATTGGAATGAATTTGCTTCAGATATGATAGAATTTTCTTCACTTCAAGAAGATTTTGAGGAAGAAAGTATATATGAAATTTTTGGCACACAATCTTCCCAAGATTGGAATATAGATAACATTTTTTAAGCAAAAAGTTTTACTTCAATAGGAATATATCTAGAATTTTAAAGAAGTAAAATCCCAAATTTGGAAATAAAAAAACGATTTTGGGAAGAAAATTCCCTAATTTGAGAATTAAAGACGATTTTAGGAAACAGTATTCCCTAAGTTAGGCTAATAATAAAGAAATAAAGATATAATAAATATAGAATAAAGATTTTATAAAATTTGAAGAGGCTTAAGCCTCTTCTAGCAATTATATATCTGTTTTATCTTCTTTTCTATACACAACAAGGTCAGAAAGGTCGCAATCTAAAATCTCACAGAATTTTACTAAGTGGTCTTTATTTAGCATTTGTACATCATTTGAGTAGTAATTGCAAACTGTCCTATATGGTAGCCCACACAATAGAGCCAATCTATACTTACTTATTCCCTTTTGTTCCAATACATCTTTCAAAAGCATTTCTATCATTTTATCACCTCTATATTATCATATCAAAAAAAATACTCCTTGACATTCCCTCAATTTGTGATTATAATTAAATAGTATGTAATTGTTTGTATGCAATGAATGTATATAAATAAAATCAAAAATAATTAAAAGGAGATTTAAAAAATGGCACTAATTAAATGTAGTGAATGTGGAAAAGAAATTTCAGAAGAGGCAAAAAAGTGTCCTCATTGTGGTATTACTTTAAAAAATACTAAAATGAAAAAAATAAGTATAACTATATCAATTTTTATTGTTTTAATAGCAATAGTTATATTTGCTATTTTCAAGTTTTATACAAATTCAAAAATGTCAAAATATGATTATATAGAACAAAAAATTACTACAATTCATAATGAAGGATTACAAGATAAATACAAAAATATTTGTATATCTGATAATGAAACTGATATGATTTTATGTTATTCTGAAAAAGCACCAAGTAATAATCTTAATGCAAAATATCTTCAATATAAAATGAATTTTACAACAATGAAACTCAATATGAATGTTTATGATAATAATAATAAATTAACAGACGAATTTGTAAGTACTTTTGATAAAAATTTTAATATTACGAATTTTCAAGGTATTTCATATGAAAATGGAATATCTACAACAATTAACTATACTAAAAAAGATAGTTTTTGGTATAGTAATGCTGAAACTGTTGCAGGAAAACTAGATTATTTTAAGCAATTCTATCAATATGAAGATGGCTCAACAATAGATTTGACTTATAAAACATTAAAAGATTTAAAAAAAGAAAAAATATAATTGTTAGTAGACAAAGGAGAATAAAATGTCATTGATAAAATGCAAAGAATGTGGAAAAGAGATTTCTAATAAAGCAAGAAAATGTCCTAATTGTGGCTATTCAAATAATGAAAAAAAAGTAAAATATATATGTAGTAGTATAATGTTAATTATAATTATTATAATCATTGTAATTATTTTAAAAGGGTATAACAAAAATAATAAAAATAGTTACTCTTCTTACTCTTCATATAATCCAAGTGCTTCAACCTCTTCTGTTGAAAGTAGTTCTTTAAATCTATTCAAAAATTTAGAAATAAAAACGACAAATAAAACAACATCTTCTGAAGGTTGGTATAAAGTTGTTGGAACAACAAAAAATAACAATAATGTGGCAATAAATGGCTATTTTACTGCTTGTTTTTATTCTTCTAGTGGAGTATTACTTGATACAAAAACTGTTTCCTTAGATACAATTGAAGCAAAAGGAACAGGAAGTTGGAGTGTATATATTCGTAAAGATGTTAATTACTCAAAAATAGAATTTCAAGACAGTATAATTCGTAAAGCAAAATAGAATATAAATTGATTTTAGCAATAGTCCAAAAACTATTGCTTTTTTATGCCCTTTTAAAAGCAGTAAAAGTCAAATATTCGACTTTTTCACGCATTTTCTCTACCCCTCTAGAAATCTCCAAAAATTCTCTTCTGATTTATCAATATCAAATCCAGCAGCAGAATAAAACTGCGTAATTTCCTCTATTTTATCTTCTATTGACACTTTATCACTAGTTACCCCATATATTTCAATAATTTCCTCTTCTTCAAATCCTATCGATTTGAAAGCCTCATTTACCATTTCAATTTGTTTCTTTGTTAAATCTTTCATAATTTTTCCCCTTTCTTATTTATATTTTACACAATTCAATAAAATCTTCTGGAATTTCAATCTTATGTCCTTCTTCCTCAAAATGTTCATATAAACTTCTTAACATTATATTAGTATAAGGCATATATTCCCCAAACACTTCAAGATATTTATTGTGAATCATTTCTTGTGTATTTATATTATATAATGCAAATGTATCTTCTTCTATATATTCTATACAAAATGGATTTTTCTTTTGCTTTTGCAATAAATAAGATACATCATATTGCTTTTTATTTTGTTTATTTTCTAAATTTTCCATAATCAAATCACCTTTCTTTTATTAGCCCATAAATGGCTCATATTTCAATTTTTAGAATTAAGCAATTATTTTTTACATTCCATAAACTAAATCCCTCATATATACATTTATTTCGTAATATTGAACACTATCATTAAGAGGAATAAATTGTCTTGTAATTGAGAAATTGCAACTTGTATCTCCATATACAATTTTAGCATAAGGTTTTACAATGCTTTCTTTTTCCCAGAAATTCAACACATATCTTTTTCCATTCTCCTCACTTGTTAAAATTCTTTTTTTCAATTCAGTCCAGTTTGATAATAAATTTTCCATACAAATACCACCTTTCAAATATTTTTTTCTTAACTCTTTTGTTGTACTCATTATATACTTATTTCCACCAAAAATCAAATCAAGCAAGTCTTGTTTCCTTACTCTCACAAGGCTTTTACCTGCATTCTGTAATTATGTGTGGGATAGACTTTCAGAGCCTAAAAAACAAAAAAATGACCTCTGAACACCTTGATACAAGCAGATTTTGGGACGCGAAAAAAATTTTTTAAAAATTTTTGAAGATGGCAAAAAAACAAGATATGTGCCATTACTCACATATCTGTGCTACTTGATGTCAGGTTATACTTATCAAGTTAATAATATTATAGTATATTTTTATCAAACTATCAAGACTTTTTTGAAAATACCAAAAACAAGAAACAACTAGACAAGCAATTAAAACTATGATATAGTAACCTCAACCCTAATGGGTAATACCACGAAGGGGGGTGTAAATATGACTGGATATATGCTCGTATGGTTGTTGTTACAAGAAATAGACAGACTACATAAAGAATTACAATCATACAAAGACCAAGAGAATAAAAACTAATTAAATTTAGTTCAGAGTGGTGTTCGTTACTATAGCCACTCTGTTTTTATTTATACAAAAAAATAAGATATGCGTCGTTACTCACATACCTTGTGCACTTGATGACTGGATATACTTATCAAGTTAATAATATTATAGTATATTTTTCTCAAAATGTCAAGACTTTTTTCATTTTTTCACAGAAGAGGCTCATATTGCCCCCTAATTGCCTTTATTTTCGATTTTAGGCATACTTATAACATAATTTCCTTTCTGTTCTATTTTTCCAGTTAAAATCGTATTTATTTATTTTGATAATATCTCTATATTTGATTAATTCCTTTGAATTAAATTCATAACCCAAAAACTCATAAAAAACACTTATTATGTCTAATTTTTCGCTATAATCAAGTATTTCATCTATAATCTCATTGACTACTATTGGATTTCTTCTGCTCTTTATGATTTCATTTCTGTATTGAGGTGCATATTCTAAAATTATATCTACTTTTCGCTTATTTGATATTAAGTGATTAAACATTGTGTTGATTATCCTTCTATCTCTATTCGTTAATGGCTCAACAATTTCTACTGTATAATCACGATTTATATTATAATTGAATTTTATTACATTTTCCATTTGCTTCCCCCTTCGTTGTATTTATTATATAATTTTTAGAAGGAAAAAGCAAATCAAGCATTCCTTGTATCCTTACTCGTGCAACGATTACATGTCACATTTTGATAATTGGTATCACTACATCACAGAGGCTAAAAATCCAAAAAATGCCCTCTGTATTCCTTGCCAGAAGAGGCTCACAGAGGGCAAAAATTTTTTATAATTTATTTTTTCATTCTTCTGCCTTTCATTGTTGGCACTTTTTCTTGTCTTGGCTGAATGCTCTCAAGAGGGTTAAAATCATTAAATTGTTGGGAAAGGTCATCCCCAAACATTTCAACATATTCTCTGACAATCTCCATTGAGGAATGTCCTAGAAGTTTTTGCAGTCTGAAAGGGTCTCCACCATTTAAAATCCATTTTTTGGCAAATGTATGCCTAAACAAATGAATTGATGTTTTTCGTACTCCTCTTTTTTTATTATACTTTGCAATCGCGTGTTTACAGGCATCCTCAGTCCATTTAAAGCCTGATTGATTGCAAAATAGGTAATCTTCTGCCTCTCCACCTCTGTAGGACATATACTCTTTTAAAATAATATGTAGACTTCTGCTGATTGGAATAATTTGCTCTTTTCTGTTCTTTGTTTTCTCTAAAACAATGTTGTCAGTCTGTAGGTTGACATTATAATTTTTAATGTTGCAAACTGTTGAAACCCTGTTGCCTGTTGCCAATAAGTAGTTAATTAACACCCAATTTCTATATTCTGAAAATGAGGCATTTTTTGCCTTAATATTGGGCTTTTTCAATAGTTTCTCCAATTCTTCGTCTGTGTAGGTTGGCTTAACTACTTTTTTGGCTCTTACCAATTCAACAGGGCATTTGTCCATATAGTGCAAGTCCATAAAATAGTAAAAAATTGCTCTGACACCTCTTAAATAGGAATTAACAGATGTTTCCTTGTAATGTTCTAATAAATATTTTGTTATTTGTGCAATGTCATTTGGCTGAATGGTGAATAATTCTGTATCCTTTTCCAGAAGAGGCTCTCCTTCTTTGTCTTTCACTCTCAATATGATTTTAAAACAGTTTTCGTAAAATTCAACTGTTTTGTCTGATAAATTCCTTAATTCGCAACTTTCAATAAATTCCAAAAATCCCTCTTCTAATGTTTTAGAATTTTCTTGTGCATAAGACATTGTTGGTCTTGATTTTTTCATACTAATTTTCATAATTTCTCCCTTCTTAGTCATAGGGAATTTTATCATAACTTGACCAAAAAATAAATACCCCTTGACTGTTAATTTTTTCACTAACAATCAAGGGGTATTTTTGACCTTTTTCATATTCGCAAATCCTTGCCAATACTGATTTGGTGAGCTATCCGCGACTCGAACGCGGGACAACTTGATTAAAAGTCAAGTGCTCTACCACCTGAGCTAATAGCCCAAAATTTTGCAATGTCTTTTCTAACTTTAGTTAGTCAAGACATATAATAGTATAAACGTTTTGTTACAATTTGTCAATAGTTTTTTGAAAAAATTTTCATTTTTTACTGTTTTCTTAAAATTTCTATTTTATTCTATACCAGTCTCAAAAATTTATTCTCTTTTTACTCTATTTATATTTATTTTACTCCAATCCTTGTAATCCTTGATTTTACTGCAAATCAAATTTTTTATATTTTTTCAAAAAATATAAAAAAAATTGCTTTCCACAACCTTTTATATGGTAATTTTAACTTCCACTTTTGTTATATTCCCACTATTTTCAATAACTATATTGATTTTTAAACAACTTTTTATTTTACTTTTGAAATGTACAAGAACATTCCTTTAAATCAAAAGTTACGTTACAAAATTTAAAGTCTGTTTTCATTCTAAATTTTTTTATATTATATTTTTTAATAAAACCTTATATTGGTTGATTTTACTAGTAAAATAATTTTTCAATATTTTTTCAAAAATCACTATATTTTTGTTTTCCACAGCCTACTACAAAACTATTTTACATTCCACTTTTCTTATTTTTTCATTATTTTCAACATATAGAGAGGTTTTTTTCGTGAAATTAAAAAATGAATTTAAAATAAAAAAACTTAATGAGTGTCCCCGCCCCCAATAAGAAAAATGTGCTGTTTTAAAAAACTTTCAAAATAGTTTTTATTATATCTGTAGAAAATCATCAAACTATTGATTTTACTGTTTAATCATTTTTTCGATATTTTTTTAATTTTACGTTTTTTCTGTTTTCCACAATTTTTAAAAACTCTTTTTTATACTCCACTTTTCTTGCTTTCACTTCAATTTCAATGGATATCAGATTTTTTGGGTTTTTGAACTATTAAGAGATCCTTAATAGTTCAATTTTCTCCTCATTTCTTTTTTAACTTCTCCTATATCAATTGTAAGCTATCAAGATGTTATATAATCGTCATCATTCTAAAAAAATTTAAGATAGCTTTCGTAATTTAAAAAGCTATCTTAAATTTTTTTGGTTTGATATTTACTTAATTAAAGTTCTAAGTTTGAAAACAATTCTCTCCATTATTGCCTGATTAAGTTCAGTGTCATTCTTACAAGCCTTAATAACTCGATTAGCGTAACTATTCTTGAGAATAAAAGTGAAAAACTCATCCGAGTGAATTGCTTTCGTTAGCTTTTTCCAATGTGGTTCTGGCATATACTTTCGGACACTTTTATAAAAAGGTTTAGACAATATAACCTCTAGCAAATCCTCTTCTTTTTGAGCCGTTTGTTTTCTTCTGGCTTCTGCTGCTTCTGCTTTTTCTGACTTTTGTTGTTTAATTGCCTCTTCCATTTG
Organism: uncultured Clostridium sp.; assembly: GCA_948435735.1. Taxonomy (GTDB): domain Bacteria; phylum Bacillota; class Clostridia; order TANB77; family CAG-508; genus Scatovivens. The sequence goes on along the minus strand of CAOJGX010000024.1, from coordinate 19,283 downwards.
ATTTAAAACATTATCTATCTCCTTTACTTTATCCTCTAGAGCTTTACAAGTCAACTCAAGTTCTTTCTCAAGCTCTCCTTTCTGTTGAATAATTCTTTTCAACTCTTCCTCTAACTTTACTTTCTTCCGTCTCAATTCTTCGTACATATTCCAAACCTCCTAAAATTTGATATTAAAATTATACCATTTTTTTTATTTATGTAAAGCATATTACAAAATTTCTCATTTTTTACTTTTCTCATATATTTTCTAATTCCAATGGATATCATTCCTTCAAAAATGAACTATTAAGAAATCCTTAATAGTTCATTTTTACTCTAATTTTTTCTCCAATTCAATACAACTAAAACAATACCAAAAATACAAATCACAATTCCATACAAAATCGCACTTATTTGCACAGCATTCCATGCTCCCAAACTCCATTCTGGATGTATCGTATATTCATAACAAATTTTAGGTAAATGTATAACCATTGTTATTGTCGTTATTATTATTCCCAATCCTGCTATTATAGCTATTATTTTACTTTTATTCATAAACTTCTCCCCTATAATTTCCTATTTTTCTATCATTATAGCAAAAAACTTAGATGAAAACAATTCTTTTTTCTTTACTTTAAATCAAATCTTTGCTATAATTTCCCTATGGAAATGCAAGAGCGATATAATCATTTAAATCAATTTTTTAAAAATAAATTCGGAGAAAAAACTTTAAAAATATGTATTGATGGTGGTTTCACTTGTCCAAATCGTGATGGAAAAGTATCCACAGGAGGCTGTATCTTTTGTAGCAGTAAGGGTTCTGGAGACCATCTTTCTTCAGTAAAAAATATTTCCACTCAAGTTCAACATTATTTTAAAAGTTATAAATCTGCTAGAGCCAGCAAGTTTATTGCTTATTTCCAGAATTTCACCAACACTTATGACACTGTGGAAAATTTAAAATTGAAATATGATTCTGCCCTAATTGACGATAGAATCGTAGCTTTAGCAATTGCAACTCGACCAGATTGTATTACAGAAGAAATTGCTCAACTTTTGAAAAGTTATTCTAAAAAATATTATGTCTGGGTGGAACTTGGTCTTCAAACATCAAATGATAAAACTGGAAAATTAATCAATCGTGGTTATGATAGTTCTCAATTTACTGAAGCTGTTAATTTATTAAATCACTATCAGATTGATGTTGTAACACATATTATGGTTGGTCTTCCCAGTGAGAATTTTGAAGATATTGCCAAAACTGTTGATTTTCTTAATCTTCATGAAATTGCGGGTTTAAAAATTCATTCAACTTATGTTGTGGAAAATACTGTTTTAGCAGAAATGTACAGAAATCGGTATTTACAAACCCCTTGATTTAGACGAATATTTACAACTTGTTTGTTATATTTTAACGCATATTTCAGAAAATATAGTTATCCACAGGGTATCTGGAGATGCTCCCAAAGATTCACATATTGCTCCAGCGTGGAATTTGCATAAAAAATGGATTTTGAATGGGTTGGATAAAATGATGCATGAGAAAAATTTGTGGCAGGGAATGTATCATAAAAAAGTACTTGATAATTAATTAAGTAATTATCAAGTACTTTTTTATATATTAAAATTTACCATTTTCTATTTTTTTACTAATATACATTTCAGGCAATAAGTCTTTTAATTCACTTATCTTATCTTGTCTTATCATAACCTTCGTACTTAAATTTTTTTCATTAACCATTCGTATTAATTCTCTACATCTTCCACATGGTGCATATATTGTTCCTTTTGCTGAATATGCTATAATCTTGTCAATTTCCGTCTCATTACTTTTTAGCATCTCCGAAATTGCCGCGTGTTCAGCACAATTTCCTAAATTACACTTTGCTTCAAGTGATATTCCTGTATAAATATTTCCTTTTTTAGTAAGCAAAGCACAACCAACATGACCAACTGTTGCATATTCTGTTAAACTCTTTTTGACAGCTATTTCTTTTGCCTTCTTAAGTAATTTTTCAAAATCACTATCCATTTTTCAATTCTCCTCATAAATAATCCACAAATTGCTCATCATTTGTGGATTATTTTCTTCTTATATATCCAAATTCTTCACATATTTAGCATTTTCCTCTATAAATCTCTTACGTGGTGCCACTTCATCACCCATTAGGAGCGAAAATGTTTCATCAGCAGTCATGGCATCATTCATGGTGACTTTGATTAGCACTCTATTGGCTGGGTCCATCGTTGTCTCCCATAATTGTTCTGGGTTCATTTCGCCTAAACCTTTGTATCTTTGAATGGCAACTTGGTCCCTCGAAATTCCTTTTTCTTCTAATTCTTTGAAAGCATTTGTTAAATCATCCTCTGTATAGCAATAAATATCTTCCATTCCCCTTTTTGACAATTTAAACAATGGCGGTTGTGCCAAATACACATTTCCATTTTCAATCAGCGGACGCATATAACGGAAGAAAAATGTCAATAACAATGTTCTAATATGTGCTCCATCCACATCGGCATCTGCCATAATGATAATTTTTCCATAGCGAATTTTAGTAATATCAAACTCTGGGCCAATTCCTGCTCCAATCGCCATGATAACTGGATTTAGTTTATCATTTCCATAAATTTTATCAGCTCTTGCTTTTTCCACATTCAACATTTTTCCCCAAAGTGGCAAAATTGCTTGAAATTTTCTATCTCTTCCTTGCTTCGCACTTCCTCCTGCTGAATCTCCCTCGACAATGTACACTTCACATTCCTCTGCATTTTTACTACTGCAATCCGCTAATTTTCCTGGTAAAGTCGTTGTTTCCAATGCATTTTTTCTTCTAACTAATTCACGTGCTTTTCTCGCTGCCTCTCTTGCTCTTGCTGCACTGATACATTTGTCTAAAATTGCTTTAGAAACATTCGGATTTTCCTCTAAAAAGGCTGACAAATATTCATTTACCATGGATTGAACAATTCCTGTTACTTCACTATTTCCAAGCTTTGTTTTTGTTTGACCTTCAAATTGTGGATCTTTCACTTTTACTGAAATAACCACTGTAATTCCTTCTCTAATATCATCCCCTTGAAGATTTCCGTCTTTTTCTTTCAAAATATTTTTCGATTTTGCATAATCATTAAATACTTTGGTAAGTGACCTTTTAAATCCTTCTAAATGCGTTCCACCTTCAATTGTATTGATATTATTAACAAACGTATAAATATTTTCTGAATAACTCGTTGTATATTGAATGGCAATTTCCACAGGATATTCTCCATTTTTCTCAATATAAATTGGCTTTGGATGTAATTTTTCCTTGTTCTTATTTAAGTATTCCACAAAAGAAACTAAACCGCCTTCAAAACAAAAATCTGATTTTTTTGGTGTTTCTCCTCTTAAATCTTCAATCGTAATACGTAACCCTTTTGTCAAAAAGGCCATTTCTCTAAAACGATTTTCTAAAACTTCATATTCATATTCTAATGTTTCAAATATGCTACCATCTGCAAAAAATCGAACTGTTGTACCTGTTTTATCAGAATCTCCAATTCGGGTTAGACCTTGAACAGTTTTTCCTTTTTCAAATTTCATTTGGAAAATGCCCCCATCTCTTTGAATGGTAACTTCTGTCCATTCAGATAACGCATTTACAACGGAAGAACCTACTCCATGAAGACCTCCAGAAACTTTGTATCCACTGTCGCCTCCAAACTTTCCACCGGCATGTAAAACTGTGTACACTGTTTCAGCTGCTGAAATTTTGGTTTTCGGATGAATATCAATCGGAATTCCTCTTCCATCATCTTCTACACAAATAATATTTCCTGGCTCGATTTTTACATGAATATTTTTACAATATCCCGCCAATGCTTCATCAACTGCATTATCCACAATTTCATAAACCAAATGATGCAAGCCTCTTACAGATACACTTCCAATATACATACCTGGTCTTTTTCTAACTGCTTCTAATCCTTCTAAAACTTGAATCTGCTCTGCATTATAGTCATGTTCAAACTTTTCCATTTTTTTACCTCTTTCTAAAATTTTTTCCTATTCTTTTATTTCTTGTTGCACATTTCCATTTTCCACATAGAAACTTTTAATGTGTTCTTTTTTTATAGCAATCTTATCTGTGCATGTAATAATCACTTGGCTGTCTTTTAAATTCTCTAAAAAGCTCTGTCTCCTATTTTCATCTAGTTCGGACATAAAATCGTCTAATAACAAAATTGGAGTTTCCCCAATTTCATCTGTGACAATTCTTAACTCACATAATTTTAATGTCAATGTTGTTGTTCGTTGTTGACCTTGAGAACCATAAATCGAAACGATTTTTTTATTAATATAAATCAAAAAATCATCTCTGTGAACTCCTGTACTTGTGTACCCTCTAGCTAAATCAATTTTTCGTGATTTTTTTAAGTTGGCCACAAAGCCTTGTTTTTCTTGACTGTTTGAAATATATTTTATTTTTATGATTTCAGCATTTTTGGTCTTTTTTGTCATCATATCATGAGTTTGTTGAATTATCGTAGCAAACTTTTCTATATAGTGATTGCGATATTCAAAAATTTGATACGAAAGTTCTGCTAATTGTTCATCTAAAATATCCAGTAATGTTTCACTTTTTCCTTCTTTTACGATTTGTTTTAAATAGGTATTTCTCTGTTCTAATACGCGATTGTAATTATTCAGCAAATGAATATAATTCGGTTTTAGTGAACTTATCATCATGTCTAAAAATTTACGCCTTTTTTGTGGACCTTCTTTGATAATATCAATATCGTCTGGGGAAAAAATAACAACATTAATTTTTCCAACTAGATTACTCACTTTCGTTTGTTTTACTCCATTGATAAAAAATTCCTTTTTTTCCCCAATGATTGCCTTAATATTCCCGCTTCTATCTTGCCTTTCATAATCAATTTTTACTGTTGTGGTCAATTCATCAAATTTAATTAACTCCTTATCTTTCTTGCTTCGAAAAGACTTTCCCATACTGCATAAAAATATTGCTTCTATCAAATTGGTTTTTCCTTGTGCATTATCACCATAAAATATATTAATGCCTTTTCCTAAAGTAATTTCTTGTTCTTTATAATTTCTAAAATTGCTTAATTTTATTTTATTTATGTACATTTATTTCTCCCCATTCTATTCATAAAATGTGGAAAACTAATCCTTCATTTTAATTGGTAAAATCATATAAACATAATCGCCATCTTCAATTGGTCGAATAATACAAGGTGAACGATTGGTTCCAAATTCTATATAGACTTCCTCATCATCAATTGCTTTTAACGCATCTAAGAAAAATCTTGGGTTGAAACCAATTTCTAAGTCTTTTCCTTCGGTATCCACTAAAATTTCTTCTTTGGCATCTCCTGTTTGGTTCGAGCAAGAAATCGTTACTTTCCCAACTTCTATATTTACTTTAACTGGATATTTCTTTTCTTTTTCAATGGATGATGCCGAAATTAGTAAAATTCTTTCAAAACAATTTTGAATATTGTTTTTATTGACTTTTATTCTTGTTTCCCAATTTTGTGGAATTGTATTAGAATATTTCAAAAATTCTCCATCTAATAAGCGTGTTACAATTTTACAATTTTCCATTTCAAATAAGGCTTGATTTTTAGCAATTCCCACCGTAATCATGTCAAACGAATCTGTGATAATTTTATTGACTTCATTAAGCGTTTTTCCCGGAATGACACAATTAAAATCACTTGCATTTTCTACGTCTTTATTTTTTATGGCCAATCGGTAACCATCTACTGCTACTACATTCAATTTATTATGTACCACTTCAAATAAACTTCCTGTAAAAATAGGACGATTTTCTTCTGTGCTAACTGCGAAAATTGTTTTTCGAATCATATTTTTTAAGGTAGTTTGTTCTAATTTGACAGAATTATCAATATCAATTCTTGGTAATTCTGGAAATTCTTCTGGGTTCATAGTTGCTAATTTATATAAGGAATTTTCACATTCGATTTCTAATAGATTGTTTTCATTCATTCTAATTTGAATATCTGCATTTGGTAACTTACGTATAATTTCGCTAAACATAACTGCATTAACAACCGTATTTCCCTGTTCCAAAATATTGGCATCTAAAATATATTCAATTCCAATTTCTAAATCATAAGAAGTTAATTTTACTTCACTATCATTAGTCTGAATTAAAATTCCTTCTAATATAGGCATCGTTGTTTTGGAGGATACACCGTTAATAACAGAATTAATCCCTTTTAAAATTTTTTCTTTTTCACAAACAAATTTCATTTTCTTTCTCCTTTATTTATATAGATATTAATAGTAGTATTAGTATTAGGGCCTGTGTAAATTGTGGAAAAGTCTCGAAGATTTAGATTTCCCTAAGTGAAATTTAAGTGTATAACTCTGTGAATAAAATTCGTTTTTTTCCACATTCTAAAATGTCATTTGTTGATTTCTATTTATTAACAATTTATTTACACCTTTTCAACAGGTATCTTGTGAATAACCTACGGAAATAAGGAATATAAATGATAATAAGTATCTTTTGTAAAAGTTTGTTCTATAAAAATCTGTTTTTATTAATATTAAATTTTATTTAGAGAACAGCTTTATTGATTCTCACGAATAATATTTTTTAAACTTTCCACAATTAATTTTGTATTTGTGTTTTGTTTGATTTCTTTTTCAATTTTTCCATGTGCGTGCATGACAGTTGTATGGTCCTTTTTGCCGAAATCCCTAGCAATTTGTGGGAATGACATATTACCGCTTGTCCTACATAAATACATTGCAATTTGCCTTGGATAAACGATGTCATTTGATTTTTTGGTCGATACTAAATCCTTTTTATCTAAATTAAAGTATTTTGCTACAATATCCTGAATATACGCTGCTGTGACGATTTTTTCTTTTTGTAGAGCAACATCATTAATTGCCTTTTCAGTTGATTCAATGGTGATTGGTGTGTGTGTTAAGGAAGCATAGGCAATAATTTTATTTAAAACACCTTCTAATTCCCTGATATTGGTATTAATTTTGGTTGCAATGACAGATAATAGATAATCGTCAATAATCAGATTTTCTAATTGAACTTTTTTGCGTAAAATTGCTAGACGCGTTTCGTAGTCTGGCATGGAGACATCTGCTAATAAGCCCCATTCAAATCTTGTTTTTAGACGTTCTTCTAATAAAGGAATATCGCGTGGCGGTTTATCACTGGAAATAATAACTTGCTTATTATTTTCACGAAGTGAGTTAAAAGTATGGAAAAATTCCTCTTGGCCCATCTTTTTTCCGGCAATAAATTGAATGTCGTCAATTAGTAATACGTCAATATTTCGGTATTTTTTGCGAAAAGATTCGTTTTTAAAATTACCGTCTTTTATGGAATTAATCAACTCATTTGTAAAATTTTCACTGGTTACGTATAAAATCGTTGTATTTGGGTTATTTTGCAGTATTTTATTACCAATCGCGTGCATTAAGTGAGTTTTTCCGAAGCCCTACACCACCATAGATAAACAAAGGGTTGTATGACGAAGCTGGTGAGTCTGCAACGGCTAAGGCTGCTGCTTGCGCAAATTTATTATTGTCACCAACAACAAATGTTTCAAAGGTATATTTTGGATTTAAACCAGTTTTGGAATATTCTTCGGATTGTGTGTAATCCTCTGTTTCTACAGGTGTTGGTTCACTATTTTGTAAATCACTTTTTTCGACAATTTTGATATCACAGGATTTATTTGTAATAAAATTAAATGTATTCACAACTAAATCGTATAATCTGGATTCGATGGCGTCTTTTTGAATGGTTGATTGGGCTATTAAAATGATTTGGTTGTCTTTTATCGAATCAATTTCTAGATTTTTTATCCAGGTTGTGTAGGAAATATTTGTCATTTCTTCTTTGAGAAGGTCTTTGGCTTTGGTAAGTAAATCATTTTTATCTGAATACATTAATTCGTTCCTTTCCTAAGTATTTTTCTATATTTTCTAGGAATTTATGAAAGCATAATTTCCGTAAGTAAAAATATATACTTAATAATATCAAAAAAAAAAAAAAATAGCAAGAGAAATTAAAAAATAAAAATAACTTATTTAAATTTATTTAATTACTTGACTTTTTAGGAAGTTATATAGTATAATGTAAATTACTTATGAACAGAAAAAGTAAAAAAAGTATAGGAGGTGCTAAATGAAAAGAACATATCAACCAAAAAAGAGACAAAGAAGCAAAGTTCATGGTTTTAGAAAAAGAATGCAAACAAGAGCTGGAAGAAAAGTGCTAAAGTCAAGAAGAAATAAAGGAAGAAAAAAACTTAGTGCTTAAAATAAAGAATAGGGGCGTTTTGCGTCCCTTTTTTAAGTAAGGAAAGTCGAAAAAAGAGAAGTTATATGAAAAAAACAATCATGATTAAAAGAAGATATGAATTTAAAATATTATTTTCAAAAGGCAAAATTGCTTACGGCCGTAACCTAACTATGTATGTTTTAAAAAATAAATTAGAAATCAATAAATTGGGGATAGCTGTGGGGAAAAAGAGTGGAAGAGCTGTGGATAGAAATCGAATTAAACGTCTAATTCGTGAGAATTATAAGCTTTCAGAAGACAATATAAAATCTGGGTATAATATTTTAATATCTGTGAATAAAAAAGCTGAAATTCGAAATATCGATTTTTATGAAGTAAAAAGAGATATCGAGAAAATATTGAAAAAAACAGAATTATGGTTAGAAAAAGTATGAAAATAGTAATTTTAAAAATCATTGACTTTTACAAAAAATATATTTCTTCCTATTTATCGCAAATGTGTGGAATTCATTGTAAATTTGAACCAACGTGTTCAGAATATACGAAGCAGGCGATAGAAAAGTATGGCGTAATGCGAGGCTTATGGAAAGGTTTGAAAAGAATTGTGAGATGTAATCCTTTTACCAAAGGAGGATATGATCCATTAGAATAAAAAGAAGGAGGAGAGGTTTTGTTTAAATTTTTTGCCAATGTTTTTGGTTATGTATTGAATTTTATTTATGGAATTGTTAATAATTACGGTGTTGCTATCATTTTATTTACAATCCTTTTAAAATTAATGATGTTGCCAATCTCAATCAAACAACAAAAAACAATGAAGAAATCAGCAAAAATACAAGGACAAGTCAAAGAAATTCAAGAAAAATATAAAAATGACCCAACGAGAATGAATCAAGAGGTAATGGATTTATATAAGAAAGAAAATATGAGTCCATTTAGTGGTTGTCTTAGTTCGATTTTGCAAATTATATTGGTGATTTCAATGTTTTATTTAGTGAGTAGCCCTTTAACTTATATGAAACATGTAGATAGTGAATTAATTAATCAATATTCACAAGAATTACAAGAGGCAGAGGGAAATACGAATTATAAAGAAATCGGCATTATACGAATGAAAGCAGGGGAGGACGAAAGGGTTAATATTAATATGAACTTTTTGGGTCTTAATTTAAGTGCTGTTCCGACACAAAATTATACAGATTGGACTGTGTTTATTATTCCTGTTTTATATGTAATAACTTCATTTATATCCACAAGAATTACTGCAAATATGAATAAATCAAAGAAAAAACAAGAAAAAGCAACTACAACAGAAGATACGAAAGATTTAGTTAAAAAAGAAGAAGATACGATTGATATGATGGAAGAAATGAATAAAAATATGATGATTATGATGCCACTGATGACAGTTTCAATTGCCTTAATTGCACCATTAGGATTAGCATTATATTGGCTAATTAATAATATTTTTATGTTAGGGGAAAGAGTGATTATCAATAAAGTTTGTAAAGCTGAGGAGGAATAGAAATGGACGAGAAAACATATATTTTTGAAGGAAAAACAACGAATGAAGCGATTGAAAAAGGATTAAAAGAATTGAAAACGAGCAAAAATAAAGTAGAAATAAAAGTATTAGAGAATGAAGATAAGAAGACATTTTTTAGTATTTTAGCTCCAAAAGTTGTGAAGGTTGAAATGAGATTAAAAGAGAGTCATACTAATTGTGAAAAAAGCAGAGAACCTATGGATTTTGCTGAAATAATTAAGGATTTAGAGAGGTTTTTGAAGGAGTTTATTGCTCATTTACCAACAAAAGATTTGCAGTATGAAATTAAGCAAGATGGAAATTTGATAAAAATTGACTTAAAAGATGAAAAAGCAGCCTATTTGATCGGTTATAGGGGAGAGACGCTAAATAGTTTGCAAAATATTTTGTCGAATATTGCTAGTAATGATAAACAAGAAAAAGTAAGAGTTTTATTGAATATTAGTAATTATAGAGAAAAGAGAGAGCAGGATTTGAAAACGTTAGCTGGTAAAATTGCAGAATCCGTTGTGAAGAGTAGAAAGTCAATTACGTTGGAACCAATGAGTGCTTATGATAGAAAAATTGTTCATAGTGTGTTGCAGGAACATGAAAGGGTGAAGACGTATAGTATAGGAAAAGAGCCTTATAGAAAGGTCGTTGTGAGTTTAAAATAGGAGCGAAAGCTTCTATTTTTTTAAAATTATAAATTTACGTATAAAAGGTATTGACATTTTATGTAAAATATGATATGATTATATTAAGAAAAAAATTATTAAAAAAAAGTCCTCGCTACGGAGGCAGTTTTATGAAGGAGGAATTACAATGAAGAACAAAGTGAACATGGAGACAGCAATGAACACCGAAACAGCAGTGTGTATTTTACGGGCTTTTGAGAAATGTTGGGGAGTAAAACTTAATTTGGTAGAAATAAAACGTATGGTATTACTTCCTACGACTCCTGAGGATAATGATTCTGAAATCTATGCTATTTGTTCAAAACACATAGAACCAGAAAAAGATGAGCAAATGTATGTGGCAAAGATTTCGAGAAATGAGGATGGAGAAATTCAAAAGATATTGGTAGCAGTTCATCCACCAATCCGCGAAGCTGCCAGAGTATGGAAAGAGGAACAGAAGAAATAGGAAATAGTTTTTTCTTAAAAAAATACCAAATACCAGAAGCAATATCTGGTTTTTTGGTTTTTAGAGAGAAATTGAATTAATTTGGCGACTAATTGTTTTATTGTTATTAAGCAATAATAATGATGAAAAACCAAGACAAAGCAAAGAATAATCTTGAAGCAGGCAGCTACCTGCCTTTTCTTTTTGCAAAAAAAGAGATATGCGGTCACATATCTCTTGGGACATTTTCTAAAGTTACTACTTAAGATATTATCTAAATTGATTATAGTCAGAATGAAAAATATTGCTTTTTTCTTGCAAAATTATGTATACGATGGTATAATATTGTAGAAAAAGGAGAAATAAATGAGTACGATTGTTGCAATTTCGACTTCGCCGGGAATTGGTGGAATTGGTATTATTCGTATGAGCGGAGAAGAATGTTTTGAAATATTAGATAGATTTTTTGTGCCAAAAAATAAAACAGCGATAAAGGGCTATTCTATTAAGTATGGGAATATTGTGGATAGTGCAAAAAATGTTGTGGATGAAGTTTTAGTTTCTTATTTTGTGGCACCCAAAAGCTATACAACAGAAAATATGTGCGAAATTAACTCACATGGCGGAAGTGTTGTGATGAATCAGATTTTGGAGAGTTGTTTGAGAAATGGTGCTGTTCTGGCTGAGCCGGGAGAATTTACGAAAAGGGCATTCTTGAATGGAAGAATTGATTTATCACAGGCAGAGGCAGTTGTGGATATTATTCATTCCAAAACAGATAAAGAATCCAAAGTTGCTGTTCAACAATTAGAAGGAAATTTATCAGAAAAAATAAAACAAATTCGTCAAAAAACACTTTCTCTTTTGGCGGACATCGAGGTAACCATTGATTATCCTGAATATGATGTTGATGAAGTCACAGAATCAAAAATAAGCGACTTTTTGAAAGAAATAGACATATTACTCGATGAACTTAAAAAAAGCTTCTTAAATGGCAAAATATTGAAAGAGGGGCTGGAAGTCGCTATTATTGGGAAGCCGAACGCTGGGAAATCGTCTTTGTTAAATCTAATCTTGAATGAGGAGCGTGCTATTGTAACAGATATCGAAGGGACAACACGTGATTCTATCGAAGAGTTTATCCAAATTGATGGTGTGCCTTTGAAAATTATTGATACAGCTGGTATTCGTAAAGCAAAAGATGAAGTGGAAAAAATAGGTGTGGAAAAGTCGCTAAAAATATCAGAGGAAAGTGATATTATTTTGGCAATTTTTGATATTTCTAAAGAGTTAGATGAAGAGGATAGAGAAATATTGAATATTGTGGAACAAAAAAATGCAATTATTTTATTGAATAAAATTGATTTAGAAAAACGTGCTAATCTTACGGAAATAAGAGATTTGGGAAAACCTATTGTGGAGATTTCGGTCAAAAATAAAATGGGTGTGGATACTTTATATCAAGAAATTTCTAACTATTTTCATTTCAATGAAATTGCGTTAGATGGTGAGACGATTGTGAGCAATAACCGTCATAAAAGTTTGATTATCAATGCACATAATAATGTGAAAAAAGTACAAGGAATAATGGAACAAAATTTACCAATTGATATGATTTCGTCTTATTTAAAAGAAATTATTGAAGAACTTGGAAAGATAACAGGAGATAGCGTTACAGAGGATGTTATTAACGAAATTTTTGCAAAGTTTTGCCTAGGAAAATAATACAAATGTTTGGAAAACATTGTTTCTTGTTCCACGTTTGTCAATTTTTGTGAAGGAGTAATAAAATGGGATATCAAGCAGGAAAATATGATGTAGCAGTAATTGGAGCAGGGCATGCTGGTTGTGAGGCGGCCTTGGCTTCGGCAAGATTGGGAATGCAAACATTGATTTTTTCGATTAGTTTAGAATGTGTGGCAAATATGCCATGTAATCCACATATTGGCGGTTCGTCAAAGGGGCATTTGGTAAGAGAAATCGATAGCCTTGGTGGCGAGATGGGAAAAAATATTGATAAAACGTTGATTCAATTGAGAATGTTGAATACGTCTAAAGGACCAGCTGTACATTCTTTGCGAGCACAGGCAGATCGAAAAAGATATCAGGCTGAAATGAAACATATTTTGGAACAACAGGAAAATTTATATTTGAAGCAGGCAGAGATTGTTGAGATAAAGCTTGAAGGAGATAAAGTAAAGTCTGTTGTTACGAATTTGGGGGCAGAATACGAGGTTGATTGCGTTATTTTGGCGACTGGAACGTATTTGAAAGGAAAGATTTTTATTGGAGAAAACTCTTTTGAAAGTGGCCCAGATGGAGTTTTTCCAGCAAATCAGTTGTCGAAATGTTTGCATGATTTGGGGATTGAGATACAACGATTTAAGACTGGAACGCCTGCAAGGATTAATAAAAAAAGTATAGATTTTTCAAAAATGGAAATTCAAGAAGGTGATGCAGATGTTGTTCCATTCTCGTTTGAAGATAAATTGTCACACGTGGAACAAGTTCCTTGTTGGCTTACTTATACTAATGAGAAAACGCATGAGATTATTCGTCAAAATTTACATAGGTCGCCCTTGTATGCGGGAATGATTGAGGGAACTGGCCCAAGATATTGTCCGTCAATTGAGGATAAAGTGGTGAGATTTGCGGATAAAGAGAGGCATCAAATTTTTGTGGAACCAATTGGAAGAGATACGGATGAGATGTATATTCAAGGGATGAGTTCGTCACTTCCAGAGGATGTGCAGATTGCGATGTATCGAACTTTGCCTGGGTTGGAAAATGCTGAGTTTACGAGACCTGCGTATGCGATTGAGTATGATGCGATTGAGCCATCACAGCTAAAAAGTTCGTTGGAGTTAAAGAAAATTGAGGGGATGTTTTTTGCTGGTCAAATTAATGGAACATCTGGCTATGAAGAAGCTGCAGCACAGGGGTTGATAGCAGGAATTAATGCTGTACAGAAACTAAAAGGGAAAAATCCGCTTATTTTGGACCGTTCGGAAGCTTATATTGGTGTGTTGATTGATGATATTGTTACCAAAAGTACAGCAGAACCATATCGAATGATGACTTCGAGAGCAGAATATCGTTTGTTGTTAAGGCAAGATAATGCAGATTTGAGATTAACGGAGTTTGGGCATGAAATAGGATTGATTTCTGAGGAAAGATATCAGAAGTTTTTACAGAAAAAGGCTGAAATAGAGAAAGAAATTGAACGTTTGAAGAATACAAATATTAAACCAAATGAGGAAAACAATGCAATTTTAGAAAAACGTGGAACAACTCCAATTTCTGCAGGAACAAAGCTATCCGACTTATTAAAAAGGACAGAACTTACGTATCTTAATACAAAAGAATTAGATGAGGATCGACCAGAGCTAGATAGACAAGTATGGGAAGAAGTCGAGATTATGGTGAAATATGAAGGGTATATTGAAATGCAGAAAAAGCAGGTAGAAGGATTTAAGAAAATGGAAGTAAAACTTTTGCCAGATGACATTAATTATGAAGAAATCAAAGGATTGCGTTTAGAAGCAAGGCAAAAATTAAACAAAATAAAACCTTATTCTATCGGTCAGGCATCAAGAATATCAGGGGTTTCACCGGCTGACATTTCTGTTTTGTTAATTTATTTAGAACAATACAAACATAATAAAAAATAACTGTAGGGGCGATTATTAATCGCCCGCAATCATGGTAATTTTTGAAATTTTAAAATAAATAGGAAATAGAATTTTGTAGGGGCGATTATTAATCGCCCATGAACATGGTTATTATTGAGAATTCTAAAATAAATAAGGAATAGAATATTTGGGTAGCGGGCGATTGATAATCGCCCCTACAGAATAAGGAGATTTTATGGAATTAGAGGAATTTCAAAATATATTTTGCCAAGAATGTAAAAAGAATAAAATAGAATACAACGAGGAAAAAGGCGAAAAATTATATCAATATATGAATTTAATATTAGAATGGAATGAAAAAATCAATTTAACAGCCATTAAAGATGAAAAAGAGTTTATTGTGAAACATTTTATTGATTCTTTGACAATTGGTGAATGGATAAAAGCGGGAAAAAGGATACTAGATATTGGAACTGGGGCAGGTTTTCCGGGTGTTCCGCTTAAAATTTATTATCCTGATTTGGAAGTAACTTTGATTGATTCAGTAAAGAAAAAAATTATGGTTTTGGAAGATGTGATTGAGAAATTAAAATTAGATAGGATTGAGGCTTTGCATATTCGAGCTGAGGAATTGGCAAAGGATTCTAATTATCGAGAAAAGTTTGATTCTGTAACAACTAGAGCTGTTTCTAGGTTGGCAACGATTGCGGAATATATGTTACCTTTTGTAAAAATTGGCGGAAAGGCGATTTGTATGAAAGGCCCGAACATAGAACAAGAATTGAAAGAAGCGGAAAAGGCAATAAAATTGCTTGGTGGAGAGATTGAGAAGATTGAAAAAATTGAGATAAATGGAGAATTTGAGAGAAATATAATGATGATTAAAAAAATAAAAGGGACGGATGACAAATATCCAAGAGGGCAAGGAAAACCAGCAAAGGAACCAATTAGATAAACTGTAGGGGCGATTATCAATCGCCCGCTTTTTTGGCACAAATTTGCTGATTTTTTGTACGATTTTTTAAAATTTGTTTATTTTAAAAATTATAAAAAATCTAAAAAAATGGCAAAAATCCCTAAATTTTATTGACGTATTGTAAAAATTTATATATAATAAGGAAGAAAAAAGGAGTGAGGAATTTGAGCAGAATTATATCCATAGCAAATCAAAAAGGGGGCGTTGGTAAGACTACAACCGCAGTCAATGTAAGTTCTATATTGGCGAAGAAAGGCAAAAAAGTGATGTTGATTGATTGCGATCCGCAAGGCAATGCAACTAGTGGTTTGGGAATTGAAAAAGATGGAGAATATTCATTATATGATGTTTTGATAAATGAGATTGACATAAAACAAACATTACAAGATACTTGTATTAAAACCTTAAAAATATGCCCTGCGAATATGAATTTGGCTGGTGCTGAGGTGGAATTGGTTAACCAAATGTCGAGAGAGCAAAGGATGAAAAGTGCTTTAGAAGAAGTGAAAGAAGAGTTTGATTTTGTGATTATCGACTGTCCGCCATCTCTTGGTTTGGTGACGCTTAATGCTTTTACAGCGTCAGATTCTGTTTTAATTCCAGTACAGTGCGAGTATTTTGCGTTGGAAGGTTTGGGACAACTTTTGAATACGATAAATTTGGTGAAGAAGCATTTGAATAAATCGTTGGAAATTGAGGGGGCTGTACTTACGATGTATGATAGTAGGACAAACCTTTCGAATCAGGTCGTGAAAGAGGTTAAGAAGTATTTTGGGGATAAGGTATATAAGACTGTGATTCCTAGGAATATTAAGCTGAGTGAGGCACCAAGTTATGGAATGCCAATTATTTTGTATGATGATAAGTCAAAAGGTGCTCGCTGTTATGAGAAATTAACAAAAGAAATTATGAAGTCTGAAAGTGATCGAATAAAAACAGAAGTGGAAGGGGAAGATTAAAATGGCTAAAAAAACAGGATTAGGAAAAGGTTTGGATGCGTTATTTTCTATGCCAGTGGTGGAGGAAATGCAACCAGCAGTTGGAAATGATGGAATTACAAAATTGAATATTAATGAGATTGAACCAAATGTAAATCAAGCAAGAAAGATGTTTGATGAGGAATCGATTGAGGATTTGGCTAGTTCAATTAGGGAATATGGTGTGATTCAGCCAATTATTGTTGCGAAAAAGGAAAAATATTATGAAATTATTGCTGGAGAAAGACGTTGGAGAGCGTCTAAAAAGGCTGGTTTGACGGAAATGCCGGTGATTATTCGTGAGGATGATGATAAGAGAAATCAAGAGATTTCTTTGATTGAAAATATCCAAAGAGAGGATTTGAATCCTATTGAGAAGGCGCGTGGGATTAAGTTGTTGATGGATGAATATGAGTTGACTCAGGCAAAAGTAGCGGATATTTTGGGAAAAAGTAGAAGTAGTATTGCGAATACGGTTCGTATCTTAAATTTGGATGAAAGAGTATTAAATTTGGCTTTGGAGGGTAAACTAACGGAAGGTCACTGCAAATCTTTGATGGCGGTGGAGGATCCGGATAGACAGTATGAAATGGCGTTATATGTGATTGAGTCTGGTGCTTCTGTGCGAGAGGCTGAGAAGAAGACGAGAGATAGGAAAAAGGCACCGAAGAAAGAGGATAAATATATTCCAATTTATCAGGATATTGAGAATCGTTTTCAGGGATTTTTTGGCACAAAGGTTAAGTTGGATGCTGGTGTGAAAAAGGGAAAGATTATTATTCAATATAATTCTAATGATGATTTGGAGAGAATTTTAGATTTAATAAAATAAGGATGTGAGAAAATGGGAAATTTTGATATTGCGGGAAATGCAGATTTTATAGCGATTATGCTGATTGTATTGCTATCGGTAGTGATTGTGGAGATGCTGGTGATTTTGTTCATACATAAAAGATATATTTCTTTTATGAAAAAGCTTGGAAATGGTAATAATTTGGATGAATTGCTGAAAAGTTATCTGGCGGAAGTGGAAAGTATTAAAAAGGATAATGGGGAGATTAAAAATTATTATACGAAATTAGATAGCGATATTGCATCGTGTATTCAGAAGGTTGGCTTGGTGAGGTATAATGCGTTTAAGGATGTGGGAAGTGATTTGAGTTTTGCGATTGCGTTGTTAGATGGAAATGATAATGGGGTTGTTTTGAATGGGATTTATGGTTCGGAGTCGTCCAATATTTATGCAAAACCGATAAAAAAGAAGGAATCGAGCTACCAGTTGTCGCAAGAAGAGGAATATGCGATTGAGATTGCGGAGCAGACGAAGAATTTTATGGCGAAGAAGAGAAAATAGGTGAAAAAGTTGCTGATGGCAACTTTTTTGTATTTTTGGATATGAAAAGGAAAGTGGTGATTTTTAATTTACATAAAAAAATTTATAATATTGACATTTTATGTAAAATATGGTATAATAAAGGTAGAATAACTCGGAAGGGAGGATAAATTAGTTTAGTAGCGAAAATAAAAATAATTTTTTTATTCACAAGGAGAAAAAAATGATAGAAAAAATGAAATTTGACAAGAAAGAAAATCTCAAGTTTTTGGTGCGGCGTAGTATAGTATTTATTTGTTATCTTGTAGAAATGGTATTATGTGTTAGATATCGTTGTATACACTATACAAAACTTGGATACATTTTATCGACTTTTTTTATTCTTATATCAATGATTTTCTTTTACAGAATGGATACAGCTTTGACGAGATTTTTTAAAGAAAAAAGGGATAAAAATATAGCAGAGTTTGAGTATAAAATGAAGATTGACGATTTTTTGGAATTTTTGGGGAATCGGGAGATAGAGTTGAAATTGAAACTCGAACTGGATGTACCAATGGGGTTTGAAGAAGCAATCCTGAATCCTAATCTCAAATATTATGCGAGGAAAGAAGGATTAGAATCCCTCTTCGTTTGTGCGCGCAGTAAAAACGGAGATGAAGTTTGGCACTGTACAATAAAAAACGATGATAAATTTTTCTTTCAATACTTTGAGCCATATGTAAGATGAAAAAAGAAGAGTAATTTTTATCAGAATATAAAGCAAAAAGCTGCGTGTGGGCGGTTTTTTGCTTTTTTGTATATATTATGAAATAATAGAGAAAATAAAAAATAATAGAATTATTAAAGACAATAGGTAGAGAAATAAAAATTAGGCATAAATAACGAAAAATATATTGACAAAACAGTATAAAATGTGCTAATATATAGATGTTGTTTTGAAAAGACAATGACATGGAGAGGTGGTCGAGTTGGTTTATGGCACCAGTCTTGAAAATTGGCGTGCGTTTATAGCGTACCGTGGGTTCGAATCCCACCCTCTCCGCCATTTTTTTATATTATATTCGGAGATTTACCCAAGAGGCCGAAGGGGACAGTTTGCTAAACTGTTAGGGTTCGTAAGGGCCGCGAGGGTTCGAATCCCTCAATCTCCGCCAGAAGATAAAAACTTTGATTTTTAAATCGAGGTTTTTATTTTTTTTATTTACTATTTAATAATATAAAAAATTAATTAATTATTATTTTTATGATTTTTTATTCTTGATATATTTAATTAAATAAATAATAAATAAAAAATGAAATTAATAAAATTATAAATTAATTTTTATTATTTTATTATATTTAATTTAATATAATAATAAGTATTTTAATTTAATAAAAAATATAAAATTAATTGTAATAATATATAATATATTAATA